>NZ_JBSPUQ010000004.1:0-288255 GCF_056861055.1 Stenotrophomonas sp. 115C5 | reverse complement strand
TGTAGAGTCGAGATCCTATGTTCGTGGTCAAGCCTGCTGGAAGCAGGCTTGACCGACCTTCAGCATGGCCGGATCGAAGTCTCGGCCGCTTTTGAACACGCCCCAGGCGATCCTGGCCAGCTTCCTTGCCAGAATGTTGAAGACGGCGGTGCTGGGGTGACCGCGTTTTGACAGCTCGTCGTAGAGCGGTTGCCCCCGGCGACACCGCTTGAGCCCCATTGCAGCCATGTAGAGCATCTGGCGCAGCATCGGTGCGCCCTGTTTGGACAGCCGACGTCGTCCAGTTCTGCCGCCAGACTCGTTGGGCCGGGGATCCAGGCCGGTGCAGGCAATCCATGCGTTGGCGTTGGCCAACGGCCAGCGCGTCATGTAGTAAATCAGGTGGGACGCGACGGCAGGGCCGATACCCGGGATGGTCAGCAGGCGCTTGTAGAGCGCGCCATGCTCTCCATCGCGGCCCAAGCGCTGCAGTTCGCTTTCCAGCTCGGACAGCGTCCCAGCCAGAGCGCAGAACAGATCAGACAGCTCCCCAGGGTCACTTTTGCTTACCCCGAAGGATTGCTCCAAGCGCGCGCGCGTCTCCACCAGCGCTCGCCGCTTGCGCAGCAAATCGTGCATCTGCTGCTGCTCGTCAGTACGCGGTACGTATTCACGCAGGCGGTCGCTCTCCTTCTTCACATAGCGGGCGATCGCTTGGGCATCCATGGCATCTGTCTTGCCGCGCGAGCCCGTCGCCCGAGCGTAGTTCTTGATCAGCCGTGGATCGATTACATAGACAACGTGGCCCGCCTGGCCAGCCATCCGAGCCAACAACTCGTAGTACCGTCCCGTCGCTTCCATGCCAATCCGGCATCGCTGGGGCAAGGTTTTGAGCCACTTGGCTATCCCGGCCCGGGTGTTGGCGACCCTGTCACCGGCCTTGCGGTCGGCCACCGCCGGCACGAACTCCTTGGAGTCCACGTCCACGCCAATATCGAGAGAATCAGACATTTGTACGGCTCCCAGCTATCTTTAAAGGGCTGGGGTGGTACCGCACCGACGTTAGCTTGCCTACATCGACGATCCCCTTTGGGGGCCGTACGATCCTTTATCGACGTTCGTGTGCGGGATGGGGATCGCTCGACTCGTCTGTCGGCTGGTATCCGCAGATGCATGCTTGACGGTCCCTCCACCCTGGCTCCTACATACAGCGTAGGAGCCGGGAGGAACATACAAGCCATGCTCGACTCAGCGGGCGAACCGGAGCCGAGCATGGCTCGACTCCACAGGTGATGCATGTCTGGCGTGGAGGCGCCTGCCTCAGAAGTCCATCGTCGCCGACACCAGCACCGTCCTCGGAGCACCCAGCGCCAGGCTCGACAACAACGGCATGCCCCAATACGCCTTGTTGGTCACGTTGTTCACGCTGGCTCTCAGCGCAAGCGGTCGACCCGCCACAGTGGTGCTGTAGCGCGCCCCGACATCGAACAACGTGCGCCCCGGTACCGACAGGCTGTTGTCGGCACTGATGTACTGCTTCGACACCGCCGTGGCATTGCCGGTCAAGGTCAGGCCCTGCAAGGTCGGCACATCCCACTCCACGCCCAGCTTGGCCTGCCGTTGCGCCACGGCGGTGGCGATGCGTCCTTCATTCACGCCACCGGCCGTGCGGGTCAGCTTCGGCTGCACATAGGCCACGCCACCGAGCAGGCGCACGCCATCCAGCGGCGACCCGAAGAAGCCCCATTCCACGCCGCGGTTACGCTGCTCACCGCCGAACGAGAAGATGTTCGTGACCGGGTCGGTATAGCTGTTCGGTCGCTTGATCTCGTACACGCTGAAGGTGTGCGCGAAGCTGCCGAGGTCCAGCTTCAGGCCCAGCTCCTTCTGCTTGGTGCGGAACGGTGCGAACACATCGCCGGCGTTGGCGGCGGTCATCGGCGCGGTAGCGCCCTGGCTGAGGCCTTCGATGTAGTTGGTGTAGATGGAGACCCTTTCGGTGGCCTTCACCAGCAGCGCCGCTGCCGGCGTGGTGGCGCTCTCGTCGTAGCGCGAGGTGCGCGCACCGCTGGCGACATTGAAGGTCTCACTGACCACCTGCTGGCGGCGCACGCCCAGCGTCAGCTGCACGCGGTCATCGGCGAAGGCGAGGGTGTCGGCGAAGCCGAGGCTGTCCAGCTTCAACTCGGTATGCGAGATATGCGGTGCCACGAACGGCGCGGCCGGGCCCCACACCGGGTTGTACAGATTGGTGGTCCAGTCCCAGCCCGGCACGCTGCGGCGCCCGTAATCGTTCTGGGTGTGCTGGTAGTGGGTCACGTTGGCGGCCCACTGATGGCCGATGCTGCCGGTGTGGAACGAGCCGCGTAGGCCGGCATCTGCGGACTGCTTCTTGATATCGAAGGCGAGCTGGCCGATCACCGTGGTGAAGTCGCCGGCTGGATTGAGGATCTGCGCGCTGATCGAACCGTTGTAGCGGTAGTCGGTCCTGCTGGTGCCGTAGGCCAGGTAGGCCATCAGGGTGTCATTGATGTCCAGCTCGCCCCGCAGCATCGCGCCCTTGTCCTGGCTGTCCACGTAGGCCCAGTCCGGGTTGATCAGCGTATCGGCACGCGGCGGCCGCGGAATGGCCACGCCCGGTGCCAGGCCGACGCCACGTGCCGGGCCGTCAACACGGTCATCGGCGCTGTACAGATCCGCCGACAGCCGCGCACGTTCGCCGCGCCAGTCCAGTGCCAGCGCGCCGAACTGTACCTTCTTGCTCTGCTTTCCCACGGCACCATCACCGTCACGGTACGCGCCGTTGAAGCGGATGCCGAACTGCTTGTCGGCGCCCAGGCGACGGCCCATATCCACATGGGTGCCGAACTGCGCATCGGAGGCAAAGTTGGCACTGACGCGCAGCAGCGCTTGATCGCCGGCACGCTTGGGGACCAGGTTGACGCTGCCACCGACCGAGCCGCCCGGCGGCATGCCGTTGAGCAGCGCGGAGGGGCCTTTCAGCACCTCGATGCGTTCGAACATTTCCGGCGAAGTGCGGTAGTAGGGCGCCATGCCACTGAGGCCATTGAAGGTGGTGTCGCTGGTGTTGGAGGCAAAGCCACGGATCGCGTAGTTCTCGCTCCACGAACCGGTGACGCCGTTGCTGAACACCGTGGGGTCGGTGGCGGCGATGACGTCGGTGAGGTCCTTGGCCTGGCGGTCGCGGATGAAGGACTCGGTGTAGCTGACCGTATTGAACGGCGTGTCCATGAAGTCCTTGTCGCCGAGCAGGCCGACGCGGCTGCCGGCGGCCACTTGCCCGCCCGCATAGTCTGCAGTGACCCGGCGCTGTTCCTGCACCTGCACCGAGGGCAGGGTGGACGGCGTGGAGTCGGCCAGCGCGACAAACGAGGCCAGCAGCCCTAGCGCGAGAGCCGACATCCGGTAGCGCCGGGCGATGCCTGGCGGATGCATCAGGCTGGAGGATGCGGCGGCAGCGCGATGCTGCAGAGAAGAGAAGTTGTACACGGTCATGCCAGATTCCTGTGAATCGCAGGCGCGAGCGCGCCTGGCGCGCTGCCGACGGCAAGCACGGGGAGAGGGCGCAGCGCAGGGTTGTTGGCTGGGTGGGGACCTGGCGGAAGGTGAGCCATGGGCTCGACTACGGGCAGCGTGCTGGACGCATTCCGAATTAGTTGAGTAAATTAAACTAAATCAATCGAAGCGGACAAGCGGATCCCTTTGCTGGCACCCTCAGCAGGGTATGAGCACGCACCGTATGAGCCCGCACCCCGATCCAACGGCGCCGACCCGTGGCCGCCCACCCACCATCACCCCGGAGCGCCTGGCCGACATCGGCATCCGCCTGGGCCTGCCCAATCTGACCATGGCCAACGTGGCCGCCGAACTGGCGGTGACCCAGGCGGCGCTGTACAAGCGCGTGGCCAACCTGGAGGCGTTGAAACGCCTGGTGGCCGAGGCGGTGTTCCAGCGCTGGCAGATTCCGCGCGCGTCGGCCGATGCGCCGGGCAGCCTGGAGGCCTACCTGATGGGGTTCGTGGAGTCACTGTGCGAGGTGGTGAAGGCGCATCCCGGGCTGCCCCCGTATCTGCTGCGGCGCACGGTGGCGACCGCGCCGATGCTGGAAAAGATCGCCTCGCACCAGGCACACGTGGCTGATGTGTTCGGCCTGCCGGTGGACAAGGCGCGCTGGCTGCTGGCCACGATCGCCTTCTACTGCATCGCCGGCGCAGACACCATCTACGCAATTGCGGACGACGAGGAAGGGCAGGTGATCACCGAGTTCAAGCAGGGCATGCGGGCGCTGGTGATCGGTTCGCTGGAGGTATCGCGGCTTCGGTAGATGCACGCCTTGCGCGGATGATCCTGGCCGTTCACCCTGACGCCAGCCAGGCATGGCCGGGCTCTACTGGACGGATCGCGTAGTGTCGAGAATACAATGCGGCCATGCCTGCCACGCCTACTCTCGATGATCTTCGCCGCTACGCGGTGGCGCGCACCCTGTTCAAGCCGACCACGCTGCTGACCGCGATACGACGGCTGGGCTTCGTGCAGGCCGATCCGATCAGGGCACCGGCGCGCGCACAGGACCTGACCCTGCGGCACCGGGTGAAGGACTACCGCGCAGGCGATCTTGAGCGGCGCTACACGCGCCTGCCGGTGGAAGAAGATTGCCTGGTGAACTATGGCTTCCTGCCGCGCGAGCATCTGGCACTGATGCACCCACGGGTGTCCAAGCGCGAATGGGACGCCGAAACCCATCGCCGCGCCGCCGACGTGCTGGCCTTCGTACGCGAGCGCGGCAGCGTTCACCCGCGTGAGGTGGACCAGGCGTTCGCGCATGGGCGGGTGACCAACTACTGGGGTGGCACCAGCAATGCCAGCACGCATCTGCTTGATGGCATGCACTACCGTGGCCTGCTGCGGGTGCAGCGGCGCGACAGCGGTACGCGCATCTATGCGGTGGCCGAACACGCCGAGGCGGACGTCAGCGAGCAGGCACAGATTGAACGCGCCGCCGCCCTGATTGATCTGGTAGTTCGCAAGTACGCGCCGCTGCCGTCGGCCAGCCTGACCTATCTGGTGCGTCTGCTGGGCTATGGCGCCCCACATCTGGCCGAGCAGACCCGGCGGGCCTTGGCGTTGGCCAAGCAACAACTGGCCAGCTGCACGCTGGAGGGCACCACCTGGTACTGGCCGGCGGACGAGAATCCTCGCTCGCGCCGCCATGCACCGGACGAACAGGTGCGCCTGCTGGCGCCGTTCGACCCGGTGGTGTGGGACCGCCGCCGCTTCGAGCTGCTGTGGGGATGGGTGTACAAGTTCGAGGCGTATACACCTGCACCGAAGCGCCAGTATGGGTACTACGCACTGCCGGTGTTGTGGCACGACCAGGTAGTTGGCTGGGCCAATCTCAGCGTGCACGAGGGTGAGTTGGCATCAAGTGTGGGCTATGCCGGCAAGTCGCTGGCCCGCGACAGGGTGTTTCGTGGCGCGTTGGAAGACGAGCTGCAGCGCATGGCGGAGTTCCTGTAGCGCCGAGCGGCGCATTGGTAGCTATCGCTCCCGGTAGTCGCCAACCTTGGTTGGCGCGGCCTCTCAGCGGTGCCCACCAAGGTGGGCATCTACCAAAGCAACGCCGCTCAGGCCCGGTGCCCACCAAGGTGGGCATCTATCGATTCCGCCGCCCATGCGCCACCATCGCCAGCACCACCACACCAGCGGCGACGCTGGTGTGCCCGGACAGCGCGGCCAGACCAGAACCCACGCCCAACGCGCGCATGGCAAACACGGCACTGAACACCAACAGCGCCCAACCGACTGCGCGCAGTTGTTGGACGGCCTGCGCGCTCAACACCCGGCGCAACACATCGCGCTGATGGCGCTCCATCGCCAGTGCCAGGCAACCGAACGCGGTCAGTGACAGCACAAACAGAATGACGTGGATCATGTACTGGCCTCCGGTACTGCAGTGCGTGGTGCGGCAGGCGGGCGTGCGCGCTTCGCCTTCGGTGCGTGCTTCCAGATGCGCCACGCCAACACTGCATGCAGGAGGGCCAATGCCAGCAGGGTCAGATCGGTACCGGCGAACGCCCAATCACCTGCGGCCAAGGTGCGCCACAACGGATGTGCCGTCGTCGTCGCCGTGAGTGCCGGCAACAGCGCCAGCAACAACGCCCCCAGCACGAACTGTTCGATCCACGCACGCTTGGGTGTGCGCAGCGTGGCATGCACGAACATCGCCGTCCAGGCCAGGAAGAACACATGCACCTCCCACGCCGCGCGCCCGTCCATGCTCGCGGGCAGCAGGCGGTTCGCCCACAGATAGGCCGCCATCGCCACCGACAGGCCAGCCACCGTGGCGATGTTGAGCCGCTCCACCAACCGGAAGCCGAAATAGGGCCGTTGCGGGTCGGGCAGCTGGGTGCGGCGCTTCACCGTCCACAGCACCAGCCCGGTGCCGACCATGGCGGTTCCGGCAAGGCTGACGACGAAGTACAGCCAGCGCAGCGTGGCGTCGGCAAAGCGCCCCAGGTGCAGGCCGTACAGCACGCCCTGGGTATCAGCAGCGACGCCCGAGTGTTCCTTGATCTGCAGCAGTTGCCCGCCGCCGCCATCAAACAACAGGTAGTTCGGCGTGGTCGAAACGCGGCTGGACTGCGCGCGCACAACGGCGACACGCGCGTTCTCGTCGCCAGGGTTCTGCACCTGCACGCTGCCCACCGCGCCGGTTCCCCAACGCTGTTCGGCCTGTCGCACCAGTGGGCTGATGTCCGTAAGCGGAGCGGCGTGACCGGCGGCCTTCTGCGGCGGCAGGAACAGCCGCATCTCGCTGACAACCTCGGCCTGCTGGCGCTTGTCCGGCAGTTTGGCCAGCCCCCACGGCATGTACAGCACTGCCAGCATCACCAGGCCACTCCAGGTGATCATGAAATGGAAGGGCAGGCCGAGTACCGACAGCGCCGCGTGACCATCCAGCCACGAGCGCTGGCCCTTGCCCCAGCGGAAGGTGAAGAAGTCGGCAAAGATCTTCTTGTGGGTGATCACGCCGCTGACGATGGCCACCAGCATGAACATCGCGCAGAGGCCGACGATCCAGCGGCCCCACATCGCTGGCATGTAGTGCAGATTGAAGTGGAACGCATAGAAGAAGTCGCCACCGCCGGTATGCCGCGCCTGCAAGGGCGCACCGGTGCTGGCATCGAACAGGCCCGAATCGAAACCATGCCGGCCGCGCCCACCCGGGCTGGCCCACATCGCCGACACCCAGGGCATGCGCGTACTTGGCAGGCTGAGGTTGATCTGGGTGGCTGCCGGTGTCTCGGCAATGATGCTGGAGACCGTGCGCTGCGCGACTATCGCCGACTCCGGCAACGTGGAGGGCGTGGCGATCTCGGGGCGTGTGTAGCGCGAGAGCTCGTCGCGGAAATAGCTGGCGGTGCCGGTGAGGAACATCGCGTACAGGATCCAGCCGGCCAGCAGGCCGACCCAGATATGCAGGTCGGACATGGTCTGGCGGATGCCGCGTGGCTTCGCGGTGCGATCGATCTTGCTCATGCAGCGCCTCCGTTGGCGACCGATTGCGCAACCAACCACAGTGGCAGGGCGATCACGATCAGGCCGATCCATGCGCGCCGCGCTGAGCGCACCGCGAACACCCAGACTACGGCGCCGGCATACAGCAGGAAGCTGGCCAGCATGCCGGTGAACACGGCCTGGCGACCATCGATGGGCAGCGCCAGTGCGGCGATGCTGCACAGCGCGGCGAGCACATAGCCGCCGAACAACGCAGCGATGATGCGTGAGACCAGGGGCAGCCAGGCCAGCGCGGAAGCGGTACGGGAAACGGTCAAGGCACTTCTCCGGGGCACCGCGCCATGGCGCGGTGCCCTTGAAACCAGGATCAGAAATCGACGGTGGCCGACAGCAGGGCGGTGCGCGGCGTGCCCAGCCCGGAGCCGAGGCTGCCCGCCCAGTACGCCTTGTTGGTCACGTTCTGCACCGTCGCGCGCAGTACCAGCGGATGGCCAGCCGCCTGCGTCGCATAACGGGCACCGAGATCGAACACGGTGCGGCCTGCCACCCACTGGCTGTTGTCAGCATTGATGTAACCCTTGGACAGGCTGATCGCGTTGCCGGTGAGGGTGAGGCCGGCCACGGCGGGCACGTCCCATTCGACGCCCAGCTTGCCCTGCCATTGCGGGGTGGCCGTGGCCAGCCGGCCTTCGTTGATGCCGCCCTGGGTGCGGGTCAGCTTCGGCTGCAGCCAGCCGATGCCGCCCAGCACGCGCAGCTGTTCGGTCGCCTGGCCGAACACGGCCCATTCCACGCCACGATTGCGCTGCTGGCCGCCGAACGAGAACACATTGGTGGTCGGGTCGGTATAGGAACTGGGCTTTTCGATCTCGTACACGCTCAATGCGCTGGCCAGGCGGCCGAAGTCGAACTTGGCGCCGACCTCACGCTGGCGGGTCTTGAACGGCGGGAACACCTCGCCCGCATTCGCTGCGCTGACCGGGGCGGTGCTGCCCTGGCTCAGGCCTTCAATGTAGTTGGCGTACAGCGACAGTCGATCGCTGGCCTTGAACAGCAGTGCACCGGCCGGGGTATTGGCGCTGGCGTCGTAGCGCGCGGTGCGCTTGCCGGTGCTGCCGTCGAAGGTGTCGCTGAGCACGGTCTGGTGACGGATGCCCAGGGTCAGCTGCACGCGCTCATCGATGAAGGACAACGTGTCGGCGATGCCGAAGCTGGTGGTACGCACTTCTGCGGTCTTCGGCAGCGACGCGTCACTGAAGCTGCGATCGATGGCGGGGCCCCACTGTGGGTCGTACAGGTTGGTCACCCAGTCGCGGGCCAGCAGATTGCGCTTGAAACCGAATTTCTGGTCGTGCTGGTACCAGGCGGCACTGATCGCCAGTGCGTGATTGACCGCGCCGGTGCGGAAGTGTGCCGAGAGGCCGGCTTCGGCGGTGTCCTTGCTGTAGATGAAGCGCTGGTGGGCGAAGTTGTTGCGGAAATCGCCGGCGGTGTTGGTGATCAGCGTGGTGGCACTGGCGATGGAATCGAAATCGGTATGGCCGTGGCCGTAGCTGGCGTGCGCCTGCAGGTGGTCATTGATGTCGAACGACCAGCGCAGCGCGGCGGCCGAGTCCTTGACGTTGCTGAAGGTCCAATCCGGTGCGAACAGGGTGCTGGCCTTCGGCGGGCGGGGCACGGCCAGGCCGGTGGCCAGCGAAACGCCACGATTGAGGCCATCCACATGGTCACGGCTGCTGAACAGGTCCAGCGAGACCTGCGAGCGCTCACCCCTCCAATCCAGGCCCAGCGACGCCAGCTGCGTCTTGTGCTGCTGGTGATCGGTGGCGGTGTCGCCATCGCGATGCACGGCATTGAGGCGCACACCGAACTGCTGCTGTGCGCCGAAGCGACGACCAACATCCAGATGGCCGCCGGACTGCGCGTCGCTGCTGTAGCTGGCCGTGAAGCGGGTCAACGGCGTATCACCTGCGCGCTTGGGTACCAGGTTCACCGCACCGCCCACCGAGCCACCCGGCGGCATGCCGTTGAGCAGTGCCGATGGCCCCTTGAGTACTTCGATGCTCTCGGCCAGTTCGGGGGTGACTCGGTAGTAGGGGATCAGGCCGTAGAGTCCGCCGAAGCCGATATCCGACGAGGCAACACCGAAGCCACGGATGTTGAAGTAGTCGGTGATGCCACCGCTGGATCCACTGCTGTAGACGCTGGGATCGGTCAGCGCGATCACCCTTACCAGATCCGGTGCCTGGATGTTCTCGATGAACCCGGCGGTGTAGCGGGTGGTGTTGAACGGGGTGTCCATGAAGTCGAGCTCGCCGAGCAGGCCGACGCCACTGCCGCGGGCGACCTGGCCGCCGGCATAGGCATCGGTGGGCGTGGTCTTGTCGGCGCGCACGTTCACCGTAGGCAGCTGGCGGGCACCGTCGGGCGCGTCGTCAGCGTGGGCGGCGGTGGCGATCAGCAGGGTGGGCAGCAACGCGGCACGTGCGGCCAGGGGCAGCGCGGAGCGGCGTGGGAGGGACAGGGCTCGAAGGGGGAGGGACATGGCAGTTCTCGTGTGATGGGGCGTGCAATCGGCCAGCACGGCGCCGTCGATGACCTGCACGGGCAGGACGACGCGGGCTGTGGAATGGCTGGCAGAGGGCACGGCACTGCCGCTGGGGCAGGCTGCACGCGAGGTGCTTCGGCGATCTGTGGCTGGGTGAAGCGAAGTGCAGGGCGCGGATGCTGCGGGGGGTATCAGATATCGTCGGC
Source organism: Stenotrophomonas sp. 115C5 (assembly GCF_056861055.1). Classification (NCBI taxonomy): domain Bacteria; kingdom Pseudomonadati; phylum Pseudomonadota; class Gammaproteobacteria; order Lysobacterales; family Lysobacteraceae; genus Stenotrophomonas; species Stenotrophomonas sp. 115C5. The sequence continues at coordinate 277,983 of NZ_JBSPUQ010000004.1, read as the reverse complement.
GAGGTCGTCGAGGTCCTGCAGGCCGCCGCCGCGGGCCAGCACGCGTTCGTAGTTGCGGCGGCGACGCTGGTCGGTTTCGGTGGTGGTCTCGCCACGCTTCCAGTAGCCGGCAACGGCAACGTCGGTGCGCGGCAGGCCGACCGTTTCGATGAAGTGGCGGCGCAGGGCGCGCATTTCCTCGCGCTCGCCGGCCGCCCAGACCGTGCAGCTGGGTTCCGGGGGCAGTCGGCGCGCCTGCTGCAGCAAGGGCGCGTCACCGGCGGCGAGGCGGTGCACGCAGACGCCCTCGATGGTGGGTAGTTCGTTTACCGGAAAGGCATCCTCCGAGGCGATCCAGGCCTGCGCGCGAAGGCCGCCGGGCCATTGCTGCAGCAAGGCGAACAGGGCCGGGATGGCGCTTTGATCGGCGAACAGCAGGGCAACGCTACCTTCGTGATGCGGCACCTGCAGATGCGGGCGTGGACCGGTGAGATCGAAGGCGTCGCCGGGCTGCAGTGCGCGCACCCAGGCCAGCATCGGCCCCGGAGCCTCGTGCAGCACCACGTCCAGTGTGAAACGGCGCGTCTGCGCGTCGACGCTGCGCACGGTGTAGATCCGTGACACATCGGTAAACGCGGCACCCAGCTGGATGCGAACGGCGGTGTTGGCACGCTGCCAGGGTGCCAGCTCGGCCTGTGGCGGCAGCTGTACGACCAGCCGAAGCAGGCTCGCGCAGGGCTGCGTGACGTCAACCACGTGGACGCGCAGCGCCTGCAGGCCACGGTCGTGTTCGGCGCTGCGCAGCGGCCCGGCCGGGGTGGTGGAAAGGGTAGGCGCGGACATCGACAACGATCCAGAAGGCTGCGAATGCGAATTAGTTACATCATAGTAAACTAAATTGATCGTCCCGCAACCCAGGCCTGCTGGAAGCGTATGCAGCGCGTTGACCATTGCGTTGCCGCAGACCACCATGACAGGCCTTGCCAGCGCGCCGCCCAGGAACCGCAACAGCGATGGCTGCACCGAAGAAGACCGCTGCCCGTGGGCGACCACCCACCATCACCCGAGAGCGCATCGCCGACGCTGGCATCGCGATGACGCTGCCGGGGCTCAGCTTCGTGGGCGTGGCGGCAGCGCTGGGGGTCAGCCACATCGCGCTGTACAAGCATGTGGCGAATCTGGCGGCGCTGCGCGAGCTGGTGGCAGAAGCGATCTTCGAGCGTTGGCAGGCACCGCCGCTGGATGCCGGCGCGGGACGTAGCATCAACGACGATCTGTACGCGTTCCAGCGTTCCCTGCGGATGCTCGTGGACGAGAACCCCGGCCTGGCCCCGTTCCTGGTGAGCCACGGCGCGAAGACGCCGGAGATGGTGGCGCGCATCCAGCGCCACCATGCCGAGTTCAGTCGTGTACATGATCTTCCGCAGGAACAGGCAGCATGGCTGCTGTCGACGGTGGCCTATCACGCTGTGGCTTTGGCCGACACCGTGTACTCGCGGCATGCCGTGGCGGACGCCACGCGACGGCCACTGGACCGTGCGGCGCAGGATGTCGAGTTCGACCGCAGCATGCAGGCATTGATCATCGGTGCCTTGGCAATGTGCGGGCGCACGGCAGGCGCGAGGTAACCGCCAATCCTGATTGGCACCGTTGCCCCGGTAGTCGCCAACCTTGGTTGGCGCCGCGATACACCGTTGCCCACCAAGGTGGGCATCTACCGGTCAAGCAGCGTCCTTGTGCTCCGTGTCGTCCATCCCGGGGCTGACTCGTCGGCCGATGTCCTTCAGCCGTGCAAGCTGGTCCACCATCGACGGCGCATCGTCCAGGCTGCCGACGAAGGTCCACAGATAGGTCATCACCGCATAGACATGGCCCGGCGTGACGCCTTCACTGGTGGCCAGGCGGCCGATGGTCAGCGCGAACAATGCCGCCGCAGCCAGTCCGATCACCACGTAGGCACCCGCTTCGCGGTCGGACAACAGGATGCGCAGGCGCGACAGCGTGGTGTAGTGGCGGCGCAGCACCGAGGGACTGACCCGGTCGACCAGTCGGATTTCGTGTTCCAGGCGGTTGTTCAGGCGGCCATGCAGCTGCTCGTTGCGGCGTGCGAACGAGGGCAGCACCAGCAGGGCGCCGAGCAGGGTGACCAGGCCAGCGGCACCGACCATTGGCTCGATCGCCAGCAGCATGGCCACCGCACCGAACATCGATGCCAGTGCGGTGGCGATGATCGGCACGTGCTTTTCAAAGAAGTCGACGAACTCGCGGGCCAGCACCACGCGCGCCGCCGAGGTGGACGTGGCCTGGCCCAGCCGGCGCTGCGCCTGCACCACGGTCACCGCCAGATCGGCATAGATGCGGGTGAAAGTGCGCGTATCGACCGCTCGACGGGCGGCACCGACCAACCAGAACAGCAGCACCACGCCGGCATAGGAGACGGCATGGCCGATGTTGCCGCTGATGATCGCGTCCACCGCGAAGCCGGCGAACAAGGGATAGGCCAGCAGCAGTGTGTTCTCCAGTGCCACCAGCGAGAACGTGCCGGTGAGCTGCCAGGGGTAGGTGCGCAGGATGGCCTTCAGGGTGGCGGCCGCATTCTGCTGGCCGATGCTGCCGGCGGCGGCCGCTGGATCATGGGGGTGTTTCATGGGATGCCTGGGTGGGTCGGGGATTGGGCAGGGGACGGATGCCTGCGATCTCCCGGGTCGCGCCCAGTATCTGCAGCCCTTTGGAGCGGGCATGGAGGGACGATGGAGATTGCGTGGAGAAACCGGTGGCGTTCAGTGGAGGGCGTGGTGCCCACCAAGGTGGGCCGCTACCAGAGCAGCGTCTGCCGCAACGCAGTGCTCTCAACGACGCGCGTGCACCGGCCAGCGGATTTCGAAGGCACTGCCGCCACGTTCGGTAGCCCGGCATCGCGCGGTTCCGTGATGGGCCACGGCAATCGCCCGCACCACCGCCAGGCCGAGCCCGGAGCCGCCGCTCTGCCGCGAGCGCGATACATCGGTGCGCTGGAAGGCTTCAAAGATGCTGTCGCGAAGGTCGTCCGGCACACCGGGGCCACCATCCTCAACGCTTACGGTGCAATGGCCTTCAGCCAGCGTCACGTGTACTCGCAGCGGGCAGGGAATGGCATGTCGGCGAGCGTTTTCCAGCAGTGCCAGCACCGCCTGGCGGATGCGCCCCGGATCGCAGTCGGCCAGCGAAGACCGTGCGTCCAACGTCACCGAGAAACCACTCTCGGTCAGCGCCTCCGACATCGCTTCGACCACCGCCGCCACCTGCACGCTGACATCGCTGCGCTGCAGGCGCAGATCGAGGTGGCCACTCTCGGCCAGGCTGACCACGCGCAGGTCCTCGATGATGCGGGTCAGTCCCTCCAGCTGGGTGAGCATGCTGTTGAACTGCTCGGGCCCCGGCTCGAATACGCCCTCGGCGATGCCCTGCAGGCGGCCGCGCAGGATGGTCATCGGCGTGCGCAGCTCATGCGCGATCGCTGCGTTCCAGAACACGCGGTTCTCCGACATCCGGCTGAGCCGTTCGGCCATGGAGTTGAAGTCGCTGACCAGCGTGGCTGCCTCGACCATCGAGGTGTCGCCGCCGCGTGCGCGCGCCTCCAGATCACCGCTGGCGACGCGACGCAGGCTTTCGGCGACCGAGTTCAGCGGGGTGATGATGCGCCGGGTCAGGCGCGAGGCGATCAATGTTGCCAGCGCAACGACCACGGCGGCGGTCAGGCCGATCCACAGCCATTCCAGGCCTGACGGCATGATGGTTTCCGGTTCGTCGTACCAGCGTGGATAGAACACCTCCATCAGGTAATAGAACAGGTAGAAACCACTGATCGACAGTACGGTCGAACACAGCGACGCGACCGTGATGGACAGCGTTATCTGGCGCCCGATGCTCTTGCCTTTGGGGTTCATCGGTTCAGTCCAGGAAGCGGTAGCCGACACCGCGGATGGTGGCGGGAATGCCGATGACGCCTACTTCCTCCAGCTTGCGTCGCAGCTTGCTGACATGGCTGTCCACGGTGCGCTCCTGTGCATCGCCTTCCGGCAGGCAGGTCTGGAGCAGATCCAGCCGGCTGTGCACCATGCGCGGTGCGCGCGCCATGTGTACCAGCAGACGGAACTCGGTGAGCGTGAAACTCAGAGCATGCACGTGGTCATCGGTGCGTACGGTGACCTCATGGCTGCGCAGGTCGATCTCGAACGGTCCCTGCCGGATCAGCCCGTTGGGTTCTTCTGCAATGGGCTTCGCGCTACGGCGCAGCACCGCCTGGATGCGGGCGACGATCTCGGCCGGATTGAATGGCTTGGCCACGTAGTCGTCGGCACCGACGCGCAGGCCAGTGAGCTTATCCACGTCCTGGTCCAGTGCGGTGAGCATGATTACTGGGGTGTTGCCGCGCCGGCGCAACTCGCTCAGCACCTGCCAGCCGTCCATCTTCGGCATCTGCACGTCCAGCAGCACCAGGTCGGGGCGCAGCTGGCGGTGGCTGGTGAGGGCGGCTTCGCCGTCGGAGGCACGGGCGCTGCGCAGCCCGGAGCGGGCCAGGTAGGCGCCGAGAATGTCGGCAATTTCGCCCTCATCTTCGGCAATCAGCACCAGGGGCGCCTGGCGCGTGCGGGCGTCGGATTTCATTGCATGCTGCGGTTTCAAGTGAGGAATGGGAAACGCCGGCGACGGTGTCATCGTGGCCGTTCCAGGGTCTGCGCTTCTTCGTGGGCGGCCCAGGCCAGGGTGGCCAGCACCAGCGTGTGCTGCAGGGCGGGCGCCAGTGTTGTGGTGGCGCGCAGGTGCTGTGCGAGCAGGGTCGATACGGCCGCAGGCAGCTTGCTCCACCGCGATTGCATGCCCGTTGCGTCCACCCGGTCCTGCAGGCGACGGGCCATGCGGACCACGGCCCGCAGGCGCAGGGCAAGCAACGCAGCCACCAGGACAGCCGCCATCCCTGCCGGCATGAGGCTCACGTCAGCGGCGGAGGCGGACCAGGCCGCAAGGCCGATCAGCGACGCCGACGCCAGGGTGCCCGCGCGCGCCGAATGACCGGGGCCTTCGCTGCGGAACCACACCAACGCGGCGGCACCGGCGCCCGCCAGCAGGGGCGGCGCCGGGTTCGCGCTGGCAAGCATCCAGGCACTGGTCGACGCCAGAACCAGTGCAAGCAGCCACGGGGAAGGCGCGCACCAGGCAAGGTAGGCGCGGCGGACATTGATGGGAGGCAGGTCTGGAAACGGAAGGGACACGGCGGGGGCGCAGTCGGCGAGGCCGACAAGGCTAGGGGCCGTTGATGGAGACTTGGTCGAGATTGTGTCGAGATTTCGTGGACGCGATCCGTGCCGTTCAGGAGCGGGCCCCGTGCCTGAACGGATGTGCGGCCTCCATGCAATCTCCACAGTGGCTCCAAGAAACATCCACCACCACCTTCCAGACTGCGGCTTCTGCGGTCACATCCGGTGGCTGCGTGCATGCGAGCCTTCCGATGAACAACCGCAGGACCTGGATCATTGCCGCAATCGTTGTACTTCTTGCAGGCGGCACCGGTGGGTGGCTGTTCGCCGAAGGTGATGATGCCGCGCTGATCACGGCCCCGGCAAGGGTGGCGGACCTGGAAAAGACTGTGCAGGCAGTCGGCCGGGTCAACCCCAAGGAACTGGTGGCGGTGGGCGCGCAGGTTTCGGGCCAGGTCACGCGCCTGCATGTGGTGCTGGGCCAGCGCGTGCACGCTGGCGACCTGATTGCCGAAGTGGATTCGCAGCCGCAGCGCATCGCCCTGCGCAGCGCCGAAGCGGCTGCCAACACGCTGCGTGCCCAGCACGCGGCCAGCCAGGCGCGCTACGCCCAGGCCATCCGCGTGCATGAGCGCCAGGCGCAGCTGGTGGTGTCGCGGCTTGTTTCGCAGGAAGGTTTCGAGACCGCACGGGTGGCGCGCGAAGCGGCGCGCTCGGACGTCGCAGCGCTGCAGGCCCAGATCGACCAGGCGGTGACCCAGGTGGAAACCGCGCGGATCAACCTGGGCTACACCCGCATCGTCTCACCTTCCGACGGCTACATCGTGGCCATCGTCACCAAGGCCGGGCAGACGCTGAACTCGATGCAGACCACGCCGACCATCGTGATGCTGGCACAGATGGACACGATGACGGTTCGCACCGAGATCGCGGAGGCCGATGTGGAACTGATCGCGCCTGGCCAACCCTTGTGGTTCTCCACGCTGGGGCCGGGTGGACGCCGCTACGAATCGCATCTGCAGCAGCTTGAACCTGCGCCGTCGTCGATTGCCGACGTGGCCACCGGCAACACCGGCGGATCGGCGCAGACGCCGAAGGCGGTGTACTACGCCGGGCTGTTTGACGTACCCAATCCAGGCCTGAAACTGAAGCCGTCGATGACGGTGAAGGTGACGATCCAGCTGGCGCGTGCCGCCAATGCGCTGCAGGTGCCTTTGACGGCAGTGTCCGAGCGCGACGACAAGGCGGGCAACCGCGCGACCGTCCAGGTGATCGATGCCAAGGGCCGTGCCCACGAGCGCGCGGTGACGACCGGCCTGCGTACCGCTACTGCGGTGCAGATCCTGTCCGGCCTCAAGGCGGGCGAGAACGTGGTGGTCGGGCAGGCGCCAAGCGGCGCGGAAGCCGAGCCCACCAGCCTGCTGGGGATGTGAACATGGCCGACGCGCTGCTGGAACTGCATGGCGTATCGCGCGCCTACTGCTCGGCCGCCGGTGAGGTGGTGGTGTTGAAGGACGTGTCGCTGCGCATCGAGGCGGGCGAGTTCATCGCCATCATTGGCCCGTCCGGCTCGGGCAAATCCACGCTGATGAACATCCTGGGCTGCCTGGACCGGCCGACCGAAGGCAGCTACCGCGTGCAGGGCGTGGCAACCGAGCAGATGTCACCCGACGAACTGGCGCACCTGCGCCGCGAGCATTTCGGCTTCATCTTCCAGCGCTACAACCTGATGGAGAACCTGAGCGCCACGGAGAATGTGGCGTTGCCGGCAGTCTATGCGGGCGTGGATGCCGATGCGCGCACCGCCCGTGCCCGCATGCTGCTGGAAACGCTGGGGCTGGGTGAGCGCACCACGAATCGGCCCAGCCAGCTGTCCGGCGGCCAGCAGCAGCGCGTTTCCATTGCGCGTTCGCTGATGAATGGCGGCGCCATCGTGCTGGCCGATGAGCCGACCGGCGCGCTGGATCATGCCAGCGGCCGGCAGGTGATGACGGAACTCAAGCGCCTGCATGCACAGGGCCATACCGTGATCCTGGTGACCCATGATGCAGCGATTGCCGCGCACGCTTCACGCGTGATCGAGATCGCAGACGGTCAGGTCGTATCCGACCGTGGCATGGGTGATCCTGCGGTTGCACGCAGTGCCGCTGTGCCCGAGCGCCGTCCAGAACCGGCCGCCGAGCGCCGCGCGCGCCTGGATGCAATCAGGGAAGCTGCACGGATGGCGGTGCGTTCGATGCTGGCCCACCGGCTGCGCACCCTGCTGACCATGCTGGGCATCATCATCGGCGTGGCTGCGGTGGTGACCGTGGTTGCGTTGGGCAAGGGCGCACAGGCACAGGTCGAGTCACAGATCAACGAACTGGGTGCCAGCACGCTGGACATCTTCCCGGGCGCGGACTTTGGTGACCCGCGCTCGGCAGAGATCGAAACGCTGGTCGTGGACGATGCCGATCACCTGGCCGCATTGAGTTACGTAGACAGCGTAAGCCCCAACCTGAGCGGTTCGGTGGCGGCACTGCAGGGCAACCGGCGCGCCAACACGCAGGTGCTTGGCGTGGGCGCTGATCTACCGCGTGTGCGCGGGCTGCGGCTGAGGGCGGGCCGGTTCTTCACCGATGCCGAGGTGGATGCGCATCGCGCGGTGGGCGTGGTCGACCAGAAGGCGGCTAAGGTACTGTTCAACGGCAATCCGATCGGCGGCACGGTGCTGCTGGGCGGCATGCCGGTGGAAGTGATCGGCGTGGTCGGCCCCAACGCATTCGCCGGCGGAGCGACGCCGACGGTCTATGTGCCGTACACCTCCGCGTCCTCGCGCCTGCTTGGCAGCCAGCGGCTGGAGAGCATCACCGTACGCGTGCGGGATGACGTGCCAACCACCGCCGCTGAGGCCTCGCTGGGCGCGGAGCTGCAACGCCTGCACGGCCGGCGTGATTTCTTCATCTACAACGCCGACCAGATCCGCAAGGCGGTGATGAAGTCCAGCCAGACCATGGCGGCACTGGTTTCGGCCATTGCTGCGGTGGCGCTGGTGGTCGGTGGCGTGGGGGTGATGAACATCATGCTGGTGTCGGTGAAGGAGCGCGTGCGCGAGATCGGTGTGAGGCTGGCGGTGGGTGCCCGTCAGGGCGACATCCTGCGCCAGTTCCTGATCGAGGCCGTGTTGATCTGCCTGTTCGGCGGCGTGCTGGGGGTGTTGTTCGCGTTGGCTGTGGGCGCTTTGTCCAGCCTGCTGTCGCTGGGGGTGCCGTTCCTGTTCACGCCTGGGCCGGTGCTCGCCGCGCTGGCATGTTCGTCTGCCATCGGGCTGGGTTTCGGCTACTTCCCGGCGCGCAGTGCCGCACAGCTGGACCCCATCCAGGCGTTGGCGGCGGAGTAGGGTCGCGCCCGCTGCGGGGAGAGTCTCAGGTTGCCGGTCGCGGGTGCGTGCGCACGCGTGCGCGCTCGCGGTACAGGCGACTGTCGGCACGCTGCAGGGTGTCGGCCACCGACTCACCCGGGGCGTGGTGGGTCGCACCCAGTGAGAAGGGCGTGGGTGATCGACCGGCCTGCTGCGTATACCACTGCTCCAGCGCGGCCAACCGCCCCGGCTCCGGGCAGGTCAGCACCACCATGAACTCGTCGCCGCCCATGCGCACTACGCTTTCCATCGCCCCCAGTGGAGCGCGCAGGAAGGCGGCGAACTCGACCAGCACAGTGTCCCCCCGCGCGTGGCCCTGCGTATCGTTGATCTGCTTGAAATGATCCAGATCGAACATCAGGCAGGCCCAGGGTTGATCAACCAGCTCGTCCAGGCGCGGCAGGAAGCGGCGGTTGTAGCTCTGGGTCAGCGGATCCTTGAAGGACATCTCGCGCAGCTGCTGCTCCTGCATCCGCAGTGCAGTCACATCCTGCGCATGGCCCAGCACATAGGGAGGGTTCGCCTCGCTGTCGAGCACGTTGTGATATGCCCAGAAATGGCGGGTGCCATCGGCGGCGATCAGTTCGATGACGCCGGCATCGGTGTGGTTGACCGTGATCCGCGCGAGATAGGCCTTGAATGCAGCACGCTTCTCGGGAGGCATCAGATCGCACAGGCTGCGCCCGATCATATGAGTCTCATCGAAGCCCAGCGACTGCACGGCGGCCGGGTTCACCGATGTCAGCACGCCCTCCAGCGTGTGCGTGCAGATCAGGCCGAGGCTGTAGTGGAACAGGCACCGGTAGCGCGTCTCGCTCGCCTCCAGGGCATCCAGCGCGGCACGCTCCTCGGTGATGTCCTGGATGGCGCCGACCAGGCGAGGGTGCCCATCCACCTGCTGACGGCCACCGACCACCCGGGTCCAGATGGAGCGCCCATCGGCGGTGGTCATCGGCAGCTGCACTTCCCATGAGGTGCCTTCCTCGATGCAGCGCTGGACCGCGCTGCGGATGATGTTGCGACTGTCCTCCCGATAGAAGGACAGTGCGGTGTCGAACGTGGGTTGATAGTTGCCGCGCACGCCGTGGATCTGCTTGGTTTCGCGGGTCCAGCGCACTTCGTGGGAGAGCAGGTCCATCTCCCAGCCGCCCACCCGTGCCGCGCGGTTGGTGCGTTCCAGGAAGTCCTCGCTGCGTTTCAGTTCGCGGTGCAGTGCCTTGGCCTGGCCGACCTGTGCCATCAGGGTGCTGCGCTGTTCCAGCACCTGGGTGGTGACCCGCGCCAGATGCACCATCAGTTCGCGCTGCGAGGGCGACAGTACACCCGGCATCGGATCGAGCAGGCACAGTGTTCCGATACGGGCACCCTGCGCCGACCCAAGCGAGATTCCCGCGTAGTGGCGGATGCGCGGGCCACCGGTCACCAGGGGGTTGGTGGAGAATCGCGGGTCCTGCCGGGCATCCGGGATCTCGAACAGTTCGTCCTGCTCGATGGCATGAGTACAGAACGAGATGTCGCGTGCAGTCTCGCTGACACCTTCAAGGCCGATATTGGCCTTGAACCACTGGCGCTCCTCGGCCACCACCGAGATCAGGCCCATGGTCATGCCGGTAGCTGCGCGGGCGGCAGCAACGATTGCATCGAACACCGGTTCGGCCGGCGTGTCGAGCAGGTGCAGGCGGTCGATTTCAAGCAGGCGGTCGGCTTCGTCCATGGCGCTTTGCAGGGCTGGGTGGCGAGGGCGGCTTCGGCGGCTGTCAGGTACTACGCTAGTGCGCACCACGTTATGTATCGCTACGGTGAGGTGATGCCGACGTGACGCGCTTCCGCCTGCGTTTGCGAACTGCACGCGAGGGGTGAAAAAGCGTGACGGTGGTCGCGAACGAGCGCACGCCGGCGGAGCTTGCATCGGAGGATCTGCAGGGCAAAGCGCGTACAGAGACATCATCAGTCCGGTGCTGGCGGCGTGGCCAGTGCAGCGCGCCGGGCAGCATAGACCTCCGGCGTCTGCGGCTTGACGAACAGTGCCACCAATTCCGGAAACTCCTGCTTCACTGCAGTTTCGATGCGGGTGATGCAGGCCTCGATCTGCGGCGTGCGCCGGTCATCCTCGAATTCCGCGCTGAGCATGGCCACGACCTGCTGTGGTCCCATCTGCATGGTGGTCACGCCATTGGCGCGGCGCAGGTCTGGATCGGTTTCGGCCACGGCCATGATCCGCTCAGCCACCGCAGGATGGGCCGGCTCACCCACCAGCAGTCCCTTGGTTTCGCGTGCGAGAAGAAAGGCGGTGGCGGCAAGCACGCCCGCGATGCACAGCGACGCCACACCATCAAGCACCGGCATGTCCAGGGCCTGGGCGGCCACGAGTCCGGTCAGTGCGAAACCCAGGCCCAGCAGGGCCGCGCTATCCTCCAGCAACACGGTGAAGGTGGACGGGTCCTTGCTGCGACGGAAGGCTTCGAAGTAGCCAAGTCTGCCCTTTGTACGCCGGAACTCCCGCAACGCCACCCACCAGGAAACGCCCTCGAACAGGATGGAAATGCCCAGCACGCTGTAGCTCAACGCGTGGTTGGTAGCTGGCTCCGGCCGGCGGATGTGCTGGATGCCTTCGTAGGCCGAAACGCCGGCACCGGCGGCGAACACCAGCAGGGCGACGATGAAGCTCCAGAAATACAGTTCGCGGCCATAGCCGAATGGATGTGCCGGGTCCGGTGCCTTTCCGGCACGGCGCAGTCCATACAGCAACAGCAGTTCATTAAGGGTGTCGACCAGCGAATGCACGCCCTCGCTGAGCATGGCCGAGCTGCCGGAGATGCCGGCTGCGATGAACTTGGCGATGGCAATGGCCAGATTGCCGGCGAGGGCGGCGTAGATGACCAGACGGGAACCGGTGGGGGCAGACATGAAGGCAAGGGGGAGGGCAGGTGGCTGCCTGATCTTCCGGACGGGCATGTCCCCGGGATGTGCAGGTGCCCGATGTGCCGGGGCCGGGCAGGACCTAACTGCCGCTGCGATCAAGCCGGTTAGGCGACGTGACTGCGGACGCCAGGCCCTACGCTGGGGGTCAGTCCTCGTTGCCGATCCTGTTCGAAACGACGTTGGCTATTTTCCCTAACCTGAAGAGAAATCGATGAATCACAAATCTCCCTGGTACGCCCTTATCAGCCTGGCGCTCTGCGCTACCGTCGCATCGATCTCCAGCACCCTGCTGTACATTGCGGGTCGCACGTTTGTTGCAGTGGCAGGTGCAGCCCCGATCGCAAGCTGGGGACGCCCTGGATACGGGCTGCTGATCGTCATCGGGTTCCTCGCGCTGGCGACCTGGTACTTCGGCGCGCGCGCGAATGCCGCGCAGAAGGCTCTGCCGGTCCGCTTCTTCATCTGATACCACCGTTTGGGCCCGGGGTGCCGGCCAGCGGCCGGCACTACCGTTCAATCGGCCATCACACGCCCAATGGCATCGGCCAGCAGGGTGCGTACCCGCGCCGGCGGCAGGTCCGGATCGCGCACGGCACGCATCGCCAGTCCCTCCACCAGCAACCGCAGCAACAGGGTGCGGCCGGCAATCCGTTCTTCGTCCAGCGCCCGGCCAAGGCTCGCATCACGCTGTCGCAGCCAGGCCTGGATGGCGGCGCTGGTCTGCTTGTCGTGGGTACGCAGCACAGCGGCCAGCTCCGGATCGCGATGGGCCTCGGCATTGATCTCCGCATACAGCGCAACGCTGGCAATCGCGTTGCCGTGAATCGGCAGTACCTCACCACGCGCCCATTGCTGGTAGCACTCCAGCAGCCCGTCGACCAGGTCGGAGGCTGCGGGCATCTCGCTGATCGAGGCCTGGTCGTGGCGCAGCTGGCGCTCGATCAGGGCCAGGATCAGGGCGCGCTTGTTGGCGAAATAGCGGTACATCAGCCCCTGGCTGATCTCGGCCTCGGCAGCGATGTCGCCGATGGATCCGGCATGGAAGCCGCGGGTGATGAAGCACTTCTGCGCGGCGTCGAGGATGCGGCGGCGCTGGGCCTCGGCATGGGTCGCAGCGGGATCTTCGGAGGTCAGGGCTACGGCGGATTTCGGCGTCATTGTGTGAGGTCAGGGCGTCCAGAGGCGGGATAGTACGTCACAAAAAGTGTGAATGAACGGTCATTCATTTGTAATTCCCGCCTCCCAGACTGCGCCGGCCTTCTCCTTCCGCGAATGAGTCCGATGCGCCACGCCACGTTGCACCGCCCGTTGCTCACCCTCGCCATCGCTGCCGCTCTGCCGGCGCTGGCCCTTGCCGAAGAAAGTCCAACCGCAGATGCCAGCGCATCCGCTGATGCAGCGCGCACCGTGGTCGCCCTCGACCAGGTGATGGTGACCGCGCAGAAGCGCGCTACCAACCTGCAGGAGACGCCGATCTCGGTGTCGGTGGTCGATGCCGAAGCGCTGAAGGATCGCAGCGCGATCTCGCTGGGCAGCCTGTCCGATGGTTCCATCCCGTCGCTGCGGGTCACACCGTTCGCCACCCGCAGTTCTGCACTGAACATCGGCATCCGTGGCATCGGCGCCTCCGGCGACGCCAACCAACCCGCACGCGATGCCGGCGTCGGCATCTACGTCGACGGTGTGTTCATGGGCCGTGCGCAGGGCCTGGGCAGCATGCTCTACGACGTGGAGCGCATCGAAGTGCTGAAGGGCCCGCAGGGCACGCTGTTCGGCCGAAATACCGAAGGCGGTGCGGTGAGCATCGTAACCAAGGCGCCGACCGGCGAGTTCGGCGGCAGCGTCAGCGCGGGGGTGTCCAACTTCAGCGGCTACAACAGCGCGCTGCACCTGGACCTGCCCAAGGTGGGCGATGTCAGCTTCAAGATCGACGCCGTGCAGGCCAAGCGCGGCGGCACCACCGACAACCCGATGCGCGGCGAGCGTGACTTCAACAGCTATGACAAGCGCGGCGCCCGCCTGAGCGCGCTGTGGCAGCCAAGCGATGACTTCTCGCTGCTGTACGCCTTCGACCGCTCCTACGATGCCACCACGCCGTACCACACCCAGGTGCTGGCACCGGGCGCCTACCTCAGCCCGCTGCAGAAGGCCGGTGCCAGCCAGGACCGTCGCGGCAGCGCCATTCTGGGTGGACCGCAGGAAGACAACATCGGCCGCACCAGTGGCCATCTGTTGAACCTGTCGTGGGTATTGAATGACAACCTTGAGCTGAAATCGATCAGTTCCTACCGCGAACTGACCCAGGGCCAGTTCGACATGGGCCTGGTCGATGCGATTTCGGCCTACGGCGGCGCCGGCACGCCCTTCGGCCGTTACAGCCTGGCGCAGGTCTACCAGCACCAGTACAGCCAGGAGCTCCAGCTGATCGGCAACACCTCGCAGGTGCAGTTCCTCGGCGGCGCGTTCTACTACCACGAAACCGCAGGCGACAACGCGCAGACGCCGAACATGCTGGTGTGGGGGCCGGGCGGCAACAGCTACACGGTGAACCCGGCGACCAACCCGCTGGATCTTTCCCGCGTACGGATCGACCGCGCCAGCAAGGCGTGGACCGACAGCCTGGGTGTATTCGGCCAGGCCACCTGGACGCCTGAAGCGCTGCAGCGCCTGCACCTGACGGCGGGTGGTCGCTACACCCGTGATGACAAGAAAGGCAGCCTGTACATCGTCAATGGCGCGGCAACGAACCTTGCCTTCAAGGACCGCTGGAGCCGCTTCGACCCGATGGTCAACATTGCCTATGACCTCGGTGAACACGCGATGGTCTATGCCAAGTACAGCACCGGCTTCAAGGCCGGTGGCGCCAACTCGCGTTCGACCAATTACTCGGCATTCGGTCCAGAGGAAGCGACGGCCTATGAGCTGGGCTTCAAATCGCAGTTCTGGGACAACCGTGCGCGCCTGAACCTGGCCGTGTTCGATTCGACCATCGCGCACAAGCAGATGGACTTCTCGCTGCCGTTCGACCCGAACAGCGGTGAAACCCGCACCACCATGGTCACCACCAATGCGCTGAGCGATGGCAAGTCCCGGGGTGCGGAGCTGGAGTTCAACGTGATGCCGATGGACAACCTCACGCTCGGCCTCAACTACGCCTACACGAAGATCGATGCGCAGACCGCAACGGACCCGTTCGGCGCCGGCGTGCAGGTGACCGTGCAGCCGCTGCTGGCCCCGAAAAATGCAGGAAGCCTGTCGGTGGACTACCTGGTGCCGTTCGCCAACTTCTCGGCGCTGAAGTTCCATGTGGATGGCAACTGGTCCGATGGCTACTACACCAGCGAGTACGACCAGATGCTCACCGACAGCTCCTTCGTGGTGAATGCACGGGTGGCACTGGTGGATGTTCCGGTCAACAGCACCGGCACCACGATGTCGTTCTCGTTGTGGGCACGCAACCTGCTCGATGAGCAGCACCTGTTCTACAAGATCAACAGCGCGGCGCTGGGCCAGAGCGGCATCTTCAACGACCCGCGCACTTTCGGCCTGGAAGTGGCCGTCAATTTCTGATTCCAACGGAGAGCCCCATGAAGACCCGCCATACCGAACTCGCCCTGGCCCTGATGCTGAGCCTGCCGATGGCCGCGACGGCTGTTGCCGCTGATGCGCCGCAGGCCGTTTCCACGAAGGTGCCCGCCGCCGCCAATGTGAAGCCTGTTGCGGCAGATGCGCAGCGCGTGATCCCGTTGCAGGGCGCTTGGAACGTGCGTACGTTCGCCGGCCTTCAAGGCCGCCACGGCCCGATTCCGGCCGACGCATTCGTGCGTACCGCCGACCTCGGCCGCCTGACCGATGCCGACCGTGATGCCCTGGTTGCCGCGGGCGTGAAGCTGGACATCGACCTGCGCACCGCCGATGAGGAAGCACAGTCGCCGGACCTCCTGGCCCGCGATGATCGTTTCGATTATCAGCGCATCTCGCTGATGGGTACCGAGAAGATGGACCTGCAGAAGATGATGACCAGCTTCCCGGATTCGCTGGGCGAAGCCTACGTGCAGTGGCTGGGCCATAGCCAGCCGCAGTTCAAGCAGGTGTTCCAGCGCATCGCCGCGCAGCAGGACGGTGCGGTGCTGTTCCATTGCACGGCCGGCAAGGACCGCACCGGTATCATCGCCGGGCTGCTGCTGGACCTGGCCGGCGTGCCGAAGGCCGAGATCGTGCACAACTACGCGATCTCCGCGCATTACCTGGAGGGGCAGCCGAAGGACAGCGCGATGAACGCGCAGATCATGGCGCTGGTCAAGCAGAACCCGGAGATCGGCCGCAAGATGGCGGGCATGGCCGGTACCGCGCCGGGCAACATGGAGCAGTTCCTGGCGGCGCTGCACAGCCAGTACGGTGGAGCGGAGGGCTACCTGAAGGCGATCGGGGTCAGCGAGCAGGAGATCCAGCAGCTGAAGGTGCGGCTGGGGCAGGCCGGCTGATAAGTATTGCCGGCCGCTGGCCGGCTCCCCTTTGACGTCCAGAGACCGAAGGAATGCCGGCCAGCGGCCGGCATTACCCGCAGCCAGGCGGCCTGGCTCTACTGATCGGGTTTCACCCTTACCACCCGTTTCCGGTACTCATACACATTGTCACCGCGGATGCGCTTGTCCTCGGTGCCGGTGATCCGGTCGACCTTCTGGTCCGAACCGGTCACGGGCTGCGCCTCGATTTCGGTCTCGTGCTCGAAGGAATGCGATTTGTCGGTGTTGCGGTAATAGCGGTACAGCGCCCAGTACAGCGCGGTCGCGCCGGCTGGACCTGCCGCCAACAGCCAGAGGCCACTGTCGTCACTCATGTCGATGCCACCAGGAAGGCAATTGCGAGGGCTTCAATGACGGTGCCGGTGGCCAGGGCCGCCAGCAGCATCTTCCATTGCTGCACGGGCACGCTGCCCATGGTTTCGCCGGTACGGCCGTTCACTGCGATGTAGTGCAGCATGCCGCCGTTCCTGCCGGGCTGGTGGTACGAATACAACCAAACCGGCAGGTACATCGACACCCAGCGGGTGCCATGCACCTCCAGCTGTTCCTGTTCCCAGCGCACGCCACGGTTGTAGCGCTTCACCGAACCTTCCACCTGTGCGCGGGCAATTGACAGCAGCTGGTCTTCCAGCCGCGGCCGCAGCTTCTCCACGTCGAGGTTGCGCTTCTCAGAGGTGAAGCCGGCCAGGTACGAAGCGTTCCATTTCACCGCGTTCTTGGTATCGAACGGCAGGATGGTGTTGATGATGTTGTTGGTATTGGCGCGGGTATCCAGATTACCGCGCTCGGACGAGGATTCCAGCGGAAGATCGTCGACGGTGAAATCGACCTGGCGTTCGACCTGGTAGACGTCGGCGTCATACAGGGTGCGCTTGTTCTTCTCGCTGCCCACGGTGTACTGCCGGGTCTGGATCTCGCCCTTGCCGGCCACAGCCGCGCTGACATTGCTGTCAACGATCATGTAGGGCAGGAACACGCCCACCACGTTTTCCGGGGTAAACTGGTCCTTGAATGCCTTCAGCGCGAACATGCGGCGCTTGTCGACGAACTGGCGGATGCGCGCGACCGCATCGTCCTTCTTTATATGGAAGGGCAGCACCGCATCAGGCACCGCGCCATTGGCGATCTGCTCGTTGACGCCGAAGACGTGGCGGCACCAGTGGCAGCGCGCCGTCATCGTACTCTCGGTATTGACCGTGACTTCGGCGCCGCAACCGGTGCATTTGAACGTCATCAGTGCCGAGGTGTCGGCATCGATGTCACGTGCGCCAGAGGCGATGACCGTACCGCGCAGCTGGTCGATGGCTTCGCCAAGGCCGAATTCTTCCTCGACCCGCGCGCCATGCCATTCGTGACGGCAGTACAGGCAGACCAGGATATCGGTCCCGGCCTTCGGCCGGATGTCGGTTGCGCCGCACTTCGGGCAGCGGTTGAGGCCGTCCTTCAGCTCGCTGGCCGAGGTATCGATGGCCACAGGGTCGGGCGCTTCCACTTCATCGCGGATGGCCTGCGGCAGCTTCGAGGTGTCCAGCGGGAAGCTGCCGGGCAGGGGAGGGACGTCCTGCGGCGAACCGGGCCCATCCAACGACGCCGCCGGCAAGGGCGGCGGCGTCGCGGGCGCGGATCCGGGCAGCGGCGGTGGGCCGTTTCGGGGATCGGACATGTTGGGTGTGCGTCCTGCCGTTACAGGCCCAGTGCCTTGGCTTTCAGGGCGTCATAGTCGCCCTGCGTGATCAGGCCCAGGTCCAGCATTTCCTTGGCTTTCTTCAGCTTGGCCACCGGATCGTCTGCGGCCGGTGTGACCGGCTGCTGCATGCCGCCGACACCGAACATGCCAGACGCCATGCCGACACCGACCAGGCCTGCCGCGCCGCCGTTTTCGCCGGCCGACTGGATGCCCTGGGCGACGCTGGCCTGCAGGTTGGAATTACCGCGCGAACCGGACAGCGCATCGGCGCGCTGCACGGTCTTCAGCAGCTCGCGGGTGTTGGCGTCGTACTCGATCGAGACGATGGCGGTCTTGACGATGGCCAGGCCGCGGTCGGACTTCCACTGGTAGCCCTGTTCAACGGCGGCCGACAGGCTCTGCGCGAAGCCCAGCGAGTCCTGCTGCAGCTTGGTGATGCGGTTGCCCTTGCCCGGATCGTTGGTATACAGGCTGAAGGCCGGCGCCAGCGAACCGACCACTTCATTGAACAACTGGCTGGCGGCGGCGTTGTCCAGATCGGTGAAGTCGAACACCTGGCCCGGCTGCAGGTAGCTGGCCGGCACGAAGTTTTTCACGAACAGGATCGGGTCGACGATCTTCAGCGTGTACGAGCCACGGGTGACCGCACCCACCTGGGTATTGAGGAAGCCGTCGTCCCAGTAGATTTCCGACTGAGTACCGAAGCGGTTGTCCGGCAGTTCCTTCAGCGAGACGAAGTAGGCCGCCTGCTGCGAGCCCGGCTGGCCGCCAAACTTGAAGCGTTCCCAGCTCTGCTTGATGAAGGTGCTGACGAGGCCGTCGCCGGCGAAGATCGACTGCGAATTCAGATCGTCCGAACGCCACTCGTAGCCACCCGGCTCGGCGACGAACGCGGTGATCGCGCCGTCCTGGAACAGCAGCAGGCCGTAGCCCTCCGGCACGATGATCTTCGAGCCGTTGCTGATGATGTTGGACGAGCCGCTGGTGTTGGAGCCGCGGCCGGCATTGGTGCCCTGCGGCACCGCCGCGAACAGGGCGGCCGTGGACGGCAGGCCCGCCGGCACGGTGTAGAAGTCCTTCCACTGGTCGGCCAGCACACCGCCAACCGCACCCTTCACCGCCTGTACCAGACCCATGACCAACTCCCTGTGATTCGAGGGCAGGCACCATGCCTGCCGAGCTGGACTGAATATAGCAGTGGCCGGGGGCAGCTGTGGTGCCGGTGGGTGAATGCCGTCGGTGCCTTCGATCGCTTGCGCCGAGATCGGCTCAGCGCGTCCGGGCAGTAGATTGATCTGGCATTCAGGCGCACCACCGGGACATAATCAGCCTGCCTCAAATAAGGCAATATGAACTTCAGAGTATCAACGGAAGAACAGGGGGATTCATGGATGTTATTCGCGTTCTGGTTGAAGAGCCTTCCGAGGGCAATGTAAGAAACGGCCTGGCATCGATGCGCTCCGGCATGGCACGTGTGGTTGAAGTAGGTGCCATGGAAATGGACGATAGTGTCCGAAAGATGGCCGATCATTTCTCGAAGATGCTGGAGGATGGCTTTCTGGCGTCGACTTCAGTCGTTGTGGACGAAATCGAACTTTCGTTGGCCGTAACTGCAAGCGGCGGCGTTGAACTGCTCGGGAAGTTCTCGGCCGGAACCCAGGCGGGGCTCAAGCTCAAGCTCAAACGGAAGGGCTGATGGGATGAGCACTCAAGCCAGCAGTTTCATCGAACGTCGGAAGCAGGAACAGGATCACCCGCTCGGAAAAGTGCGTCCCGAACTGATCGCTGAGATTGCCGAGGAGCTGGAACTACCTGTGGCAACTGGCTTGCCAGATGCCATCTGCCGGGTTCAGATGGTTCTTCGAGATCTGCGGCCGCTTCTTCCGGAGTCCATCATCAGCCGCCTTGACGATGGCCGGATCTCAGCTGCGGAGATCTGCGAGCACAACCCTGCCGTATACGTCCAGACGTTCCAGGACGGGAGTTACGGCATCGTGATGACCTCAGCGCTCCCCGAGTACCTCTATCGGGTCGCAAGACCTCTTTCCAGTGCGCTCATTCGTCTTGAAAGCAATCCTTCCATGGGGCTTGAGCTTGACGAGCTGGCACGCATTCTCAGCGAAATTGTCTGGTGGCAGTGCGAGGGCAGTTTCGGTCCTGACTACGAAATCTCAAAGCATCAGCGCATCTATGCCAGCGAGCTCGCCATGCGTGCTCAGCGTTTTCTGGTTGCACATGAACTCGCGCATGTGATGTGTGACGTCGAGGATAAGCTGCGAGAGGAGCGGCCAGAAGCCGTCGGCGCCGTGGAGGAGGAGCTTGTCTGCGACTACATCGCGGTGCAGCTCTCGATGCACGCCAGTTTGGCGCGTGATGATGATCCGAATTTCCACATGCTCAGCTATGCCGCTGCGGAGTTCGCGCTGCAGTCGTGGTCCTTGCTGGAACGCCTGGGCGATCGTGCGGCTGATGCCGGCACTCATCCTGCTCTCCCCGATCGGCTTGCGGCGATGCGAAGGGCTCTGCGCGATTGCTGTGAGGATGACGCGGCGTTCGAACAGATCGTCTTGGTTGCAGATCTGATCGATAGTGCGTTCTCCAGGGCTGCTGATCTGCTGCCAGACATCGAAGTGCGGTTCTCCGCCGAGGCCAATGCATTCGCAGACGACATCCATGCACTGCTTGATGAGTGCTCACTCGAAGACGTCCCTGACTACGCCCGATTCCGGGAAGAGATCAGGCCCATTCTGGGACGTGGTTATCCGGTGAAGCTTGTCGAGGCAGTGCTGAGTCCGGTGATCGATGGATTCTTCCTCGCGAATCGATCGGGATCGCCTGAATTCTCTGATGAAGAGATCAAGCGGCGCTTTCGCCGGATGAAGCTCCTCTATAGTCTGCAGGGAAACTATTCAAAGCCGATGGACACACTTCTGGAGTGTGTATTCAGCCGATACCGATAATGAGGGCAGGGCAGCCGGCCCAGCCATGCCGATGACTGGCTGGGACGAGCTGGTCAAGTAGCTACAACATGTAAGGAATCTTGAACGCCAGCGTGAAGTCCGGTGCATCCGGGGTCAGCCCGATGCCCAGCAGCGTCACCAGCGTGGTGTGCTGGTTCAACGCATAGGTCACGCCCAGGTTCAGTGATGCCGCATTGGCGTCACTGCCGATCACCTTCATCCACTTGCCACCCTGGAAGCGGGTGGAGGCGCGGGCGCTGATGCGGTCGCTGAAGGACAGGCTCAGGCTGGTCCGCTCGTTGAATGCGAAGGCAACACCTGCACCGAAGTACACCGAGCCGCCCAGCTTCACGTCGCCTGGGTTGACCGTATCCGGATTGCTGTCGATGTCGCTGAAGCCGCGAGGGATGGAGTGCACGTACCCGATGTTGGCGAACAGGATGGCCGGGTCAGCGGTCTTCACCATCGACAGGCCGAGGTTGGCCTGCCATACGCCGTTGCCGGTGGGTTGCTCGCGCGGCACGGCGAAGCGGATGTAGTCGTCGACATCGCGCTCGATCACCTTCCAGTCCAGGCCGTAAGGCGCGCGCCCGGTGGGGGCAGTGACACCGGCCGTGAGCACGGTCTCCGGGCGCCAGCCGCGTTCGCCGAACAGCCGGTAGTTCGCGCTCAGGCCAATGTCGCCCAGGCCGTTGCCGTTGGTCTGCTCCTGCGCGATGGCGGCCGCTGCACCGCCGGCGCCGCCTTTCTGGTATACGGTGCGCCGCGCCAGGTAGGGCACATCCAGGTTGAGGGTCAGGTTCGGGCTGACGCCCCAGCGGGCCGCCACGTTGTAGGTCAGCGAGTCGGACTCCACGTTCTCGATGGCGATATTGCCGAGGAAGATGGCGTCCAACGCGAGGAAGCCGTTGAGGGTGAGCTGCTTGCGGTCGTAGCGGGCGTAGGTGAGGCTGTTCTCGACGGTGAAGCGACGGGAGAACAGGGCCGACTGCTGCTGCTTCACGTCGTCCACGCTGCGCCGCGACTCCTGCTTGGCCTGCTGGGCTTCGGCGGTGGTACTGGCGTAGCCCTCGCTGCTTGGTGGAACCGCGGCAGCCGCCGCCTGCGCCAATGGCGCGGCCGGTGGGGTCGAGGCTGGGCCAACCCGCCCGCCCAGGCGTGCCTGCATGGCCTGCACCTGCATGTCCAGTTCGCGCAGCCGCCGCACTTCCTGTGCGTAGTTGGCTTTCAGCTGTTCCAGCTGGTTGGCCAGGGCCTGCACGTCCGCGCCATCGTCAGGCGTCGGCGGTGCGGCAAGGGCGGTGCCCGCCAGCGCCGCCAGCGCCAACGGGGTGATCCTCATCAGGGTGTGCATGTTCGTGTCCTGCGTTGTGGAGCGTTTCCCCCAATGCCAGGCCCTGCTACTGGCCCGGCCCCATGCCGCGGTTCAACGCAATCGCCTGGGCCACGTTCTGGCTCAACGGCAGGTTGCCGCCCACGGCGTTGCGCACCAGCTCCAGCCGCAGCTGGTTGCTGGCGATCTGGCCGTCACCGGCGAGGGCAATGCCCTGGCCGACGCTGCCATTGCGGATCCACTGCTGCACCAGCCCCTGGCCATCCACCTGCAGCAGCAGGCGTGCCTGGTTGCCTTCCAGCACGGCCGTCGCGCTGGCGCCGGCCCGCTGCGCGGTGACGTTGCCTGCGCCATCAGAGAGAACAGCCGGTACGCCACCCTCGCGGACGGTCAGCGTGGTGACGTTGCGCGCGACATTTCCATCGCCGGCCACCTGCACGCTCTGCACAAGGCCGCTGGCGTTGGCCAGGCCGCTGCTGTCGATGCTGCGTCCGCGGGTATCGGGCAGCGGCGCATCGGCTGCCGTGACATGCACGCTGGGCTGGAAGCTGAGCTTCGGCGCGCCACCACCACGGAAGTCCATGCCCAGGGTGAGGCTGCCCTGCAGGGTCGTGCCGTTGCTGGCCTGCCACTGCGACACCATGGTGACCCCGAACCAGGCAACGTTGTTGCCGCCCACGGTGTAGCGCCCCCGCATCTGGCTCAGCTCCGGGTCGGGGATTTCCGTGAGTCCACGCCCGGTCCTGCCGTCGGCGGCCTGCAGGGGCAGGGCAGGGGCCATCAGCAGCAGCGCCATCCATACGTGTTGACGGAACATGGTCGTACCTCCTCAGAACAGGTCGGCGTGGCTGAAGCCGAAGTCGACCAGTTCGGCATCGGTGATCGGCCCTTGCCGCGCGTAGAGTGCGCGGGCACTTGGCCGTTCGCTGGGTTGCAGAAGAACGGTATTGCGATCGAAGTCGCTGCCGATCACCACGAAGACCGCACGCGATGGCCAGGCAGCCAGGAACTCCGGCAGCGTCAGGCTGCGGTTGCCGAGGATCGGGTCGGCCACTTCCACGATGCCGTTGCGGACCTGCTTGAGCACCACGAAATGGCGGAAGCCGCGCACGTCCATCAGCACCAGTCCTGGCACGCGGAGGGTGCGCAGTCGTGTTTCATCGATGCGGTAGCCCCGGCCACGCATGCCCAGCGATTCCACGTAGCGCTTGATGTCGAGCAGGGAGAATCCGCGCTCGGCCACCAGCGCTGGATCGGAAACCCCCATCATTCCTTCGATCACCGTCGCTTCGTCGGTCTGCAGGTGATAGGCATGGCGCAGGATGGTCGCCAATGCGGCCGCCCCGCAGCTGTAATCGGTGTGCTGGCGCACCACGTTGCGGTAGCGCCGCTCCTGCATGCTTTCCACCTTCTGCTGCAGCAGCGCGCCATTGGGCAGCACGCCGGCGAAGTGGACCTCGCCCGCCCATGCCGATGCGGTGCCCATCAGCAACAGGAAGGCCAGCAGGCGCGTCGATGGAGGGCAACGGATCATCTACGTTCTCCAGCAGCAGGGGGGAGCCCCTGTCCCAAGGGGGAGGAGGAACAGGGGCTCCCGGGGACCCGGCCATTGGCGGACGGCCGGGGTGTTGCGCTTACTCGCCGCTGCCACCACCGCCGCCGGTGCTGGGCTGGGCGACTGCCAGGGCCAGGCTGTTGGCCTGCAGGTTGCCGGTGCCCGCAGCAACGTTCACGCCGATGTTGCCGGAGGCGCCCGAGAAGGCACTGCCGGACAACGCCGAGGTGTTGGTCGCGTTGACGTTCACCCAGCGCGTGGTGCTGACCGTGCCGCTGAGGCTGGCATACAGGTCGGCCACGCCCAGTTCGACGAACTGGCTGGTGCCACTCTCACGCGTATCGAAGCCCAGGCCGCCCACCCCCGGCCGGTTGGGGTTCATCGTGGCGTTCTGGATCTGGTTGTCCAGATCGATATGGCCGGTGCTGTTGCCACCCGGGTGCGGCAGCTCGCCACTCCACGTATCCAGGTAGTAATTGGCCATCTGGTAGGCGTTGCCGGTGCCGCGGTAAGTGCCCGCGCCATAGGCCAGGGTCAGGCCGCTGACGCCGCCACGCATGCCGACCTGCACGGTATCGGTGTAGGACTGCACGAAGCCGGCGTTGCTGACCGTGTTGCCGGTGGAGACCTGGTTGGAGCTGATGCTCGACTGGGCCACCGCCGTGGTCGCTACCGAGGCCGCGAGCGCGTTCTTCTGCTCATTGTTGTTGCCCGAGGCGATGTTCACGCCGATGTTGCCGGACGCGCCGCCAAAGGCGTTGCCGCCGAGACCTGCGGCGTTGGTGACGCCGGAGTTCATGGTGGCGTTGCCGAAGCCGGCCTGGTTGACGAACACCTCGGCGTCGGCCATGCCGAAGCTGAAGGACGCATCGGCAGCGGACAACGACGCGGCATTGTCCTGGGCGTTGTTGTCGCCGGATACCACGTTGAAGCCGAGATTGCCCGATGCGCCGGCACCCACGCTGTCACCGATGGACGCACTGTTGGTGACCAGGCTGTTGCTGGTGGCGTTGTTGCTGATCGACTGGCGGTTGTCGATCACGGCAATGGCCGCCGAGTCGAGGTCGATGTCGCCGGTGATGTTCGGGTCGCCGGAGAAATTGATGTCGGTGCTCAGCCGCAGGTCCTTCTCCAGGTTCACGTCGACGCCGTGGTTGTTCTTTTCCTTGCGTTCGTCGGCCTGGATGTTGCTGTGCTTCTGCACATTGACGTTGACGGTGCGGTTGCGCACGTCGTTGTCGGTATGGTTGTGCGTGTCGTTGCGGGTCTCGCTGACGGTGTGGTTGTGGTTGATGTTCGCGTTGGCGTTCTGGTTGTCCCAGCCATTGGCCGCAGCGGCGGTCGAGGCAGTGGCAATCGCCATGGCGAGCATGGTCTGTTTGACGGTCGCTTTCATGGTGCCCTCTCTCTCATCAGGTGGTGCATCGGTTGGGTGGTTGTCACGGGCGGTCGTGCACGACCAGGCCCAGTACGTTGGCCGTGTCGTTGCCGTTGCCCGCGATCTGATTGAGTTGCAGGACCCCGTCGAATCCCCGCAGTGCGGTGCTGGCTACACCGGCGCTGCGGGTGCCCGTCGCGACGCCGCGACCGGTGTCGTCCCGCCCCCCTGCCAACGCGGAACCCTCGGCGGCCAAGGCCGTATCGTCGGTTTCGCGTATGCCCTGTCGGGCCAGCGTCGCGCTGACGACGTTGAGCGTCGTGTTGGCGATGCCGCTGGCCTGGTTGATGGATGCGATGCCACTGGCACCGGCCAGTGCGTCACCGCCAATGAACGCGGTGGCTTGAAGCGGCCCGGACAGCACGCGGTTCCCCTGCTGCAGCTGCCGGGCATTGATCGCCACGTCGGCGCGATCGCCCTTGGCGAGGCCCCGCAGGTTGGCCTGCACGTTGAGGTCGCCGGCGGCCTGGTTCACGGCGATGGCACCCGTCGCCCCGGCCAGTGCGTGGCCGTCGATGCGGGCCACGTCGAGATAGGCGAGCATGCCGCTGTAGTCATCGGCCCGGGTCGCCCAGGGCGCGGCAGCGAGCAGCAGAAGCAAGCCGTGCAGGGCCTTCATTTTCCACCTGCCGGGGCCGTGCCCTGCAGGGGGAACTGGGCCAGTGCGCCGCGCACGGTATTGGCGATACCGCGGGTGCTGCTGCCCACCGCACCGAGCGGACCACTCATGGCGCCTCCCAGGTTGCTGCCGACCATGCCATCACCACCGCGGCCAAGCGTGCCGCCCAGGGCCTGCTGGGTGACCCGTTCAACGGTAGTGCCGCCCGGTGTCGCGACGGACGCTGCCTGGCCGGCACCCATGCCGGCATAGTCCTCATCGCTCAACTCGTCCATGCCGTTCGTCGTGCCACCGGCGCCCAATGCGGTGGCGATCTCGCGCTGTGGCTTCGGGTCGGCAATCAGCGCCATGCCCGGTGGCGCCATGCGATAGGCCGGCCGCGCGGATACGTCCCGCAACAGGACGATTTCGCCCGGCTGTGCCTTCACGCCCTGGCGGGCGCCGGACGCGGATGCGCCCGCGCCAACCGACAGCAGGGCTATTGCCAGTGCTGCGGCCAGGCCGCGAATCAGGGTGGTGCCGTCCATGCCGATCTCCCGCGGTGGGTGCGGCGGAACCACGCATCAACCGTGCCAACCTGGAAGTGCCCACCCGCCAATGTCGGGACCTTGCAGCTCCTGACCGTGCTGCTGCCACGGTGTTACAGGCACGTCGGGGAATCGTTGGGATTTCGAAGCCCCAGGCACCGCAGGGCAAGGGCGGCGTGCAACTGTTGCATGGGTGTTACAGGTGGCGCCGCCGTCTGCAACGGTGCCGGTTCATCCACAAATTTCTTGACGCATTGCTCATTGCGCCGCCGTTTAGGGAAGCGCTAGGATCCGCCCAACAAAGGCCGCCCCGGTGGCCGTAGAGGTCCCGGCGGGGGGGCGGCACGCCGGCGATTGCCTGACAGTCCGCCGACGGTGTCCGGATGCTGGGGGAAGCATGGCAGCGGTCCCGGAGGCTTCTACGTCACGTTGCGTGCTCTGGTTTGGCGAGCCGTTGGCGAACGAGCGCAGTGCGCTGGCGGCAGCGGGCTGGTATGTGCGCAGCATCCATCCCGATCCCGCCATGGCGATAGGCCTGCGTGGGCGCGATCGATTGCTCGCCGTACTCGATCTGCGCCATCTCGATGCGGCGGCGCTGCAGCTGCTGGCACCGTGGATCGAGCAGCACCAGCATCTGCCCTGGCTGGCGGTACTGCCTCCGGGGGCCGGACCCACATCGCCGGCCTGGCTGCCGTTGCTGCAGCGATGCGGCGCGCGCTTCACGCTGCCGTTCGGCCTGCAGGACCTGGTCTGCGCGATGCGTCAGCAGTTCGATGCGGATGATCCGCCTGTCGATGCAACCTGCAGTGGGTACGGACCGCACGCATTGATTGGCGAAAGCGCTGCGCTGCATGCGGTGCGCACGGTGCTGCACAAGTTCGCGCCGGTGGAACTGCCGGTGCTGGTCACCGGCGAAACCGGTACAGGCAAGGAACTGGCTGCACATGCGCTGCATGCGCTGTCGGGGCGCGCCGGCAGGCCTTTCATTGCGGTGAACTGTGGTGCGATTCCGGCCAACCTCGTCCAGTCGGAGCTGTTCGGACACGAGCGCGGCTCGTTCACCGGTGCCGACAAGCGGCAGATCGGCGTGTTCGAATCCGCCCATGGCGGTACGGTGTTTCTTGATGAGGTAGGCGATCTGCCGGCAGAAGCGCAGACCAGCCTGCTGCGCGTGCTGCAGGAAGGAACCTTCGAGCGCGTGGGCAGCAGCCAGCCGCTGCGCGCGGACGTGCGGGTACTTGCCGCGACCCACGTCGAACTGGAACACGCGGTGGCGCAGGGGCGGTTCCGCAGCGATCTCTACTACCGCCTGAACGTGCTGCGCCTGCTGATGCCACCGCTGCGCGAGCGCGGTGCCGACGTGCAGCTGCTGGCCGAGCACTTCCTGCGCTGCTTCCGGTTGCGCCACAGCGTGCGTGCGCGCGGCTTCGCACCGGCTGCACTGCAGGCGATGCGGCGCTTCGACTGGCCCGGCAACGTACGCGAACTACTGAACCGTGTGCAGCGTGCAGCGATCATGGCCGAAGGCGAGCTGATCAGTGAGCGTGACCTGGAGCTGGGCGCATCGGTAGCGGTCCTGCCCGCGGCGATGCTGCACGATGCGCGCGGCCAGGCCGAGCGCGATGTACTGCTGCAGACCCTGCGCCAGACCGGCTACAACGTCTCCGAGTGCGCGCGGCAGATGCAGATATCGCGGGTCACGGTGTATCGCCTGTGCCGCAAGCACCGGTTGGAACTACCTGCACAGCGCTGATCAGCCGGCCGCCAGGTGCTTGAACAGGCGCAACGGTTTGCCCGCGACGCGCTCGATCACGCCCTTGGCTTCCAGGTCCAGCTGCACGGCCTTCAACCACCAGCCGGCGGTCGCACCTGCCGGGAACAGCGCGGCGGGCAGGTGCGGCAGCAGTGCCTGTTTCGCCTGCGCAACGGTCAGGCCGGGCGGTTGCGCAGGCAGCGCCCGCAGCAAGGCATGGCGCATGGCGAGGTACTTGGCGCGATCCACGCGCTGGATGTGCCCGGGCGTGGTGATGCTTTCGATCTCGATCCGTTCGGGCTCAGGCATGGGTATCTCCCGCGACCTCGATGCGTGGGCTGCGGAAGCCCATGGCGATCCACGCCTTCATCAACCGGGCATAGAAGCGCAGCGACCGGGTCTTCAGGTTCGGCACATCGTCGGGAAGCACAGACGCATCAGGAAGATCACTGACCATGGTCCGCATCTCCACGGCAGGTCTTGTCTATGCCGGCCACAACAGGCCATACAGGCTCAGCCAATGGCCGCCGCTGAACTCCAGGAAGAGCGGCGTATTGCAGCATCCCGCCAGTACGCGGCGGCTGCCGCCCCTGCTGGACAACCGCAAAGCACGCAGCATGGAATGTCCGGCATCGATGCTGACGCGATCCTTGCGATGCATTACGAAGAGCGACTGGCCATGCGGGCCCAGTACGTCCGGTGCGCGGGGCAGCGCCTGCAGCATGGCGCCGGCCTTGCGGCAGCTGTCGCAGCAGCATTCGACGGTGGCAATGGGACGGCCCGTGGCGGTCAGGCGGACCTGGCCGCAGGTGCAGGCAAGGAACTGATGGGAGGGCATCTGCATTTTCTCCTTGGGTGGTCATCCTCTCGACGAACCGGGGCGCCGGGAATCGACACCATCCGCCTTCAAGGGCGCTTCATCCGGTAGCGGACGCGGTACAGGTCCAACCCTGCACCGTCCGCGCGCCGCGCCGAATAGGTCAAGCTGCCGGGTTGCGAGCCATCCAGCATCGCGCCGTAGCTGTCGCCGGAGGCCTCGTTCAAGGGGGAGGGCAACGCATGGCCGGCGTCATAACGGCCTCCACGCTCGTAGGCAATGAACTGGCGCACCGGTGCACTGCCGAAGTCCAGGGCGCGGGCAAACACCACCGTGCGGCCGTCACCGAGGAAGGTGGCATCGAACTCCTGCGCTGCGGTATTGAGGTCTCCCGGCAGCGGCCGTGCCGGCTGCGCCATGCCACGGACCATCGCTGCAATGTAGAGGTCATGACCACCCGCACCGCCTGCGCGATCGCTGGAGAACAGTAGCGTGCCTGCATCCGGCGAGAGCATCGGCGCGAACTCATCGGCTGCGCTGTTCACTGCGGGGCCAAGATTGATCGGCTCCCCGAATCGACCGTCGCTCCCCATGCTGACCCGATACAGATCGTCGCCGCCCTGGCCGCCTGCGCGATCCGAACAGAAGAACACCACGCGGCCATCGGCGGAAAAGGCGGGATCGAAGTCACGTCCCGGCGTGTTGAACGAGACCGGCGTCGCCGGCCGCCAGCGCTGCCCATCGTTGCGGGCGACCCAGATGTCATACCCGCCCGGACCGCCGGGCCGGTTGCGGCTGAACCACAGCGCGGTCTTTCCGTCCGGGCTCAAGGTCAGTCGAATCTCGTCGTACCGCGTGGATGCAACACCCGGGGCAAAGCGCTCGGCCGGGCCGAAGATCTGCAGCACCCTGGATGGAGACGCAGGAGGCGACGCAGCAACCAGCAGCACCACGGCCAACAGCGCCTTCATGCCTGTCGCTCGAAGTCGCTGACCCAGTTGGTTTCCCAACTGCGTCCACCATCGGTCGAGGCCGCCTGTTCCCAGCGCGCCGAATGCGGGGTAATGCGTGACCAGATCACCCGGGTCTGGATTGATCGACCGTCGTGCTGTTCTTCGCCGAAGAAGCGGCCGACACCGGCCTCGAAACTACCGCGCAGTGGCGCGCCGATCCGGGTCGGCTCGCGGCCATCCAGCCACCAGCTCAGCCAGTGCTGCTCCGCCGCATTCCAGGCACGGATGCCCATGCCGCGCAGCGGTGCTCCAGGCACGTCCATCAGGTTGTCACCCACGTTGCCGAACCCTCCCAGTACCGGCCAGTTGTGCAGGGTGCCGTTGAACGCGTCCCACGCATCGCTGCCTGCCAGCCGAGCGCGCAGGCGACGATGGCGCACGTTCCAATGGCCCGCCAGGAAATCAAAATCGCCCGGTGCATCCGGCAGCTTCGGAAGCGGAGCGGGGACCGCAGCAGTGCGCCGGAACCAGTTGCGCCAGTTCACTTCCCAGTGCGCACCGGCATCGTCGGAGAACGCCTGTTCCCACCACGGCTCCTCGCCGTGGATGTCATGCCAGCGGAACCACACATCGATGGGGCGCCCGTCGATCCGGTCGGTGCCACGGAAGCTGCCGGCATCGCCCTCGAAGCCCCCGCGCACGGGGGCTTCGATATGGGCAGGATTGCGGCCATCGATCCACCAGATCGACCACGTGGAAGACACTGGATCAAATGCACGCACGCCCAGCCCCCTGTAGGGACCCGAAGGCAGCGCCATGACGTTGTCATCAATGGTGCCGAGCCCGCCCAGGGTGAGCCAGACCGCGCTGGAGCCGGTGAAAGACTCCCAGCGGGTATCGCCCACCAGGCGCTCCTTCAGGCGCTGGTGCCGGACCCGCCAGTTGCCCTGCAACCATGTCCAATCTTCGCTGTGGCTGGCCAGGGCCCACCCGGAGGGCAGGGCGGTGGACGCTGCCGCGGCGGCCAAAGTGGCCAGGAACTGCCGTCGATCCATGTGCGTGATCCGCTACCGAAGGTGCCTCCATCGTTGCGGGCACGAGGGGGGATTGACCACGCAGATATCGGGGCTCAGGCTAAGCCACACTTATGGTGACCCAACGCCAGCTTCCGTCGCTTGCCGCCATCCGTGCCTTCGAGGCGGCGGCGCGGCTGGGCAGCTTCGCGCGTGCCGCCGAAGAGCTCGACACCAGCGCGGCATCGGTGAGCTACCACGTGCGGCGGCTGGAGGCCCAGACCGGTACCTGCCTGTTCCTGCGCCATGCACAGCACGTAGAACTGACGGCGACGGGGGCCAGCGTCGCGCAGGAGGCCACCCGGGCATTCGATGCACTGCGCGCCAGCTTCATGCGCGCCGCAGACATGGATGCGGCGCGACTGCGCCTGTCTGTACTGCCCACGCTGGGCACCAGTTGGCTGACGCCGCGACTGGGCACGTTCCGCGCCCGCCACCGGCAGTTCGTGCTGGAGCTGGACCTGTCGGCAGCGCCGCAGGATCTGGCCGCCGGTCACTTCGATGCGGCCATCCGCAATGGCCAGGGCGGATGGCCAGGTCTTCAGGCAACTCCTTTGTTTCCCAGCGTGTTCACACCGTTGTGTGCGCCGGCGCTGCTGCCGACGGCGCGTGGGCTGGGCAGCAGCGTGCTGGAGATTCCCTTGCTCGGGCGGCCGGACTGGTGGGCCCTGTGGTTTGCCGCGCACGGGCACATGCCACCACCGGCACCGGAGAGTTTCGTCGCGCCCTTTGCCGTCGAGCATCTGGATGTCGGCGCCGCGATCGCAGGGCAGGGCATTGCCATCGGTTCGCCGATCCTGTTCCAGGCCGAGCTGGATAGCGGGCGCCTGGTGCAGGCGCATCCGGGGGTCGCCAGCGACGGTCGCAGCTTCTGGTTCGTGGCACCCACGGCGCGAGGTGGCAGTGCCAAGGTCATTGCATTCCGTGACTGGCTGGTCCAGCAGGCCGCCGAGGCGCGGCATGCAGCCCGCCATTACCTGGCCCGGGCGGTAATGCCATGAGCCAGAGCCCCGAACTGCTGCGGCGCCTGCTGCGCGCCAAGGACCGGATGGATCGGGCCAGCCATGAGGAATGGCCCGTCGCGCGCCTGGCTGAGGTCAGTGCGGTGTCGCCGGCGCACTTCGCCCGCTCGTTCAAGCAGGCCTTCGGGCTGCCGCCGCACCGTTATCTGCTCAGCCGCCGCATCGAACGGGCGGTGGCGCTGCTGCGTGATACCGATCTGGCGGTGACCGAAATCGCCGCGCAGACCGGATGGCGCAGCCTGGGTACCTTTGGCCGCATCTTCCGTGACATCACCGGTGACAGCCCGGGCACTGTGCGCGAGCGTGAGCGTGCTGGCCAGGCGGCGTCGGCCAGTGTGCCGGAATGCCACGCACGCGCCGCGCAGCGCCCGGACCTGAAGATCGCAGTTCTGGAGAAGCGCCGCCGCGAGGCGATTGCTAACGTGGACCCTACCTGAGGGAGGTCCCATGACGAATTCTGTGAACACGGTCGGCCTGTATGTGCGCGACCAGGATGAGGCGCTGGCGTTCTACGTCGGCAAGCTCGGTTTCGAAGTGCATACCGACGTGCGCAATGGCAGCTACCGCTGGCTGACGGTACGCAGCCCGGGCCAGGACGGTTTCCAGCTGGGCCTGTTCGTGCCGGGTCCGCCCACCCACGATGCGGCCACCGCGCTTTCGCTGCAGCAGCTGGTGGCCAAAGGCGCAATGCCGCCCCTGGTGCTGGCTGTGGATGACTGCCAGGCGCGTTACACGCAGTGGTTGGCAGAGGGCGTGGAATTCACCCAGGAGCCGATCGAGCGATTCGGTGCGATCGA
Organism: Stenotrophomonas sp. 115C5; assembly: GCF_056861055.1. NCBI lineage: Bacteria > Pseudomonadati > Pseudomonadota > Gammaproteobacteria > Lysobacterales > Lysobacteraceae > Stenotrophomonas > Stenotrophomonas sp. 115C5. Next base: position 245,385 of record NZ_JBSPUQ010000004.1, on the reverse strand, counting down.
TGCCGGATTCCGCGACCCATCGGGCAATGGCTGGAAGATGATCGAAGCCCGTTCCGAGGCGAGGCGCCGGCAATGAGCCGCGGTGGCTGGGCACGGCCCGTGCATCGTTGGACCTCGATCGTGTTCACCCTGGCCGTGATCGCCAACTTCGTGGCGCGCGGGCTGGGGCAGGGCGAGCCGGCGGCGTGGATCACCTATGCGCCGCTGCCGCCGTTGTTCCTGCAGCTGTTCACCGGGTTGTACCTGTTTGCGCTGCACTACAGCGGCAGGTGCCGCAGCGCCGGGCAGGGCGCTGCGGGTTGACGCCGGGTCAGGCGGCAGCGTCGGCGGTGTAGGCCGCCAGCAGTGCGGGAAGATCTTCCATGCGCTGGAAGATCACCTGGGCACCGGCCGCGCGCAGAGCCTCGGGCGTGCTGTGGTGCGGGCCGCCCTCGCTGAAGCCGAACACGGTGGCACCTGCATCCACACCGGCGGTCGCACCGGTCACGGTGTCTTCAATGACCGCGCAGCGCTTCGGATCCACACCCAGCGCGGCAGCGGCCGCCAGGTAGACGTCCGGGTGCGGCTTGGTGTTCGGCATGTCCTGGCCGCTGTAGACGTGGTCGCCGAAGGCATCGAGGATGCCGACCTTGCCCAGCTGCAGTTTCACCTTTAGCAGATCGGCGCCGGAGGCGCAGGCGATCCGCCCACCGGTGGCCGCAGCGATCGCACGCACGGCCTCGGGTGCCCCCTGGATCGCTTCCAGGTCACGTTCCAGTGCCCGGTTGCGCTGCTGGCGGAACTCTTCAAGCCACGCCTCGGTGAACGGCTTGCCGGTGCGCTCCTCGATCAGCCCGGCCAGATGGGCCACCGACTGGCCGAGGAAGACTTCACCCGCCTGCGCTGGGGTCAGCGGCCAGCCGCGCTCAGTCAGCATCTCCGAGAGCACGCGGGCGACGAGCGGCTCGGAATCGACGAGTACGCCATCGCAGTCGAACAGCACGGCATCAAACGGGAAACGGGACATCTACAGCTCCAGGGGGCAATGCGATGGTGCAATTGCCCGCCATTTTCCCATAGTCGTCCCGGCCTGGCACCCGGACCGGATGCCAGCCATTCCAGCAGGCCTGGTCAGCCCAGGTCGCACCCGGCTGGCTGCGGCCAGGTGCTCGCCGGCAGCATGTTCTTCAGCGAGGCCGGCGCGTTGATGGCCACGTAGCTGGCGCCCAGCAGCTCCTCCAGATCGGCGATGGTCACCAGGTAGCTGTCCAGGCTGCCCAGGTTCGCTTCGTTGGGGATGATCCAGCTGATCGCCTTGGCCGTGCCGGTGTTCGGGTCGCGGGTGATGATCGTTTTCCAGAAGAACTCCGGCGTCGGGATGCCGTGGCTGGAAAGGAAGTAGTCGTTGGAGGCATCGCCATAGACCACGCCACCATAGACATCCACCGGCGCGATGTCGCGGTAGCACTCGGCCACGTTCTCGGCCTTTACCCAGATGCCCTGGTTGAAGCTGGAGACCTGCGGGACGATGTTGGTCATGTAGTTGGCGCGACGGATGTAGGTCGCGTTGTAGTCCATGTGATTGGAGGTCACCAGATGGCCACGGTCATAGCCGGATTTGATGCTGGCGTAGGAGGCGGTGCTGTTCTGGCCGAGGCAGCCGGCCGGCAGGTCCGGGTCCTTGTAGAAGCTGGACGGGCGCGCGGCCGAGCCGGTGTCGGCGGTGAGCGTGTACTCGTAGCGGGTGGCGCTGTGGATGCTGCAGTCGTAGGTGAGCACGAAGCCGCCCTTGTTGAGGGTGACGACCTGGGCCTGGGCAGCGCCGGCGACGGCGCTGAGGACGAACGCGAGGAAGAAGCTTGCAAGGCGCATTGCGGTTCTCCAGCAGAAGTTCAGAGCGCAGCCGTCCGCCTCGACCTGGCAGGGCGAGGTCATGGGGAGACGGTGCGGAGTCGGGTGCAGCGGATTGCGGTGGGACGTGACCGAGCGGGTGGGGCCATGCCGACCCTGCGGTGTCGTAAGCGTCACAAGCTGTCGCCTTTCGGTCAACGACGAAAAGACGAAGCTGTGACAGCCCGCAAGCACTGGTGATGTGTCAGATCACGCGGCACGTGGCTGACACGCGCGCGTGCTAGGGCGGGGCGGTCCCCTTCGCCACCAGGCTCAGGGCTGTGCCCGCAACACGTAGTCGCCGCGGCGCGCTCCAGGTGCCAGCGACCATCCGGGCGCCAGGCTCAGCGTCCATCCATGATCCTGCAGGGGCAGTTCGCCCGATGCAGGCGCCTGCACGATCACGGCCTTCCAGTCGTTCTGCATCAAAGCTCCGTCGGTGACCGTCAACGTTCCCCATACGTCGCTCAGCCGCATCGTGGGATACACCGTGCCGCTGCCAGGCAACGGCTGCATGTTGCCTGGGTCGAACTGGATGCGCATGCTGCGAAGATCCAGCCGCAGTACCGGGCCGGTTACAAAGCGGGCCTGGTTGCGTTCAAGCTGCGCAAGGCGCTGCTGTTCCCGCTGCACTTCCGTTTCGCGCAGCGCAGGCCCGTCATAACGCGCTGCCGTGGTGAGCAGTGCAGCTTCGTCGGTGAGTGGAGTGGTGTGCGTGCGCTCTGCCAGAAGTGAGCCGAGATCCCGGGCGGGATGGCCAGGATTGCGATGCCATCCGGGCGCAACCTGGTCCAGCAGCAGGCCATAGGCCGGGCCGGTCGCGTAGGCGAACGAACGGACGAAGCTGCGATCACCCACATGGGCGCGAAGGTCATGAAGTGCAGCTTCGATGCGCGCAGCGCGAGTTGGATTGCCGACTAGAACGCCGGTGTACTCGGCCAGGCCCTCGTTCAACTCCAGCGCGGCCTCGTCCCGGGCGGCGGCTGGGAAGTGACGGTAACGCTCAGCACGGAACGCGAGCGCATCGTTCATCGCGTTGCGCTGTGCGCCGGGGTCGGTTGCGGACAGTGCGGCGGCAAGTGCACGCCATTCCAGCTGCAGCCAATAGCGCCCTTCGAGCGTGTCGAGGTGCTCATTGCCGCCTTCTGCCGGCGTTTCGATCGACAATGCGGGTTGCAGGCGATGGAACATCTCGTGGGCCAGCAGCGTGCGTCGCCGGCTTTCGTCCTGTGGCAGCGGCCAGAGCAGCTGCGTCCAGCGGGTGCCGGACCATTCGACGGCAGTGTTGGCGATGATCGCGTCCGGCGGAAGCTGGCCGACGAAGACCTTTCCACGTACCTGCAGGCGGCCCTGTGCATCTGCATGGGATGCCGTGACCCGTCGACTGGTCCGGTCTACCAGCATCATCGGCCCACACAGCGACGCTCCCCAGAGTCGACCGTTGTCGGCCTGGCACAGCGCTTCCGCCTCTTCAAAAACTGCGCCGGCCGCGACGTCGGACAGCGCGGGTCCGTCCGCAGACACGGGGCCGACTGCACCCAGCATCAGGGCGGCAAGTGAGAGTGGCCGGGGCCTCATGGTATCCGTCCATCCTTGGGAAGTACCCCGTCATAGCATCGATCCAAAGGCTGCGACAATGCAGCAGACGTCATGCTGCGCCGCAAGGTGCCTGTCACCATTCGCACTGGTACGGTCCGATCCGTTGCACCACCACCGACGGGGAGAGACCACGATGCGCAAGGTATTGCTGCTGTTGATCCTGCTGACCGGGCTGGCGCCCACCGCCTGGGCGGCCACGGTCAAGACCACCCATCGCACCATTCCCAGCTGGGATGGAACGCCTCTCGGGGCCTTCGTCATCGAACCGCAGGACGCGGGCAGCGGGCGGTATCCCTTGCTGGTGATGCCCAGCAGCTGGGCGGTGCCCAGCGTGGAATACGTGGGCGTGGCGCAGTCGCTGGCGCGGCGTGGCTATGTGGTCATCAGCTACAGCTCGCGTGGCTTCTGGGAATCCGGCGGCAGCATCGACATCGCCGGGCCGGCCACCGTCGAGGACGTCAGTGCGCTGATTGACTGGGCGCTGGACAACACCCGCGCCGACCCGTCACGAATCGGCGTTTCGGGCATCTCCTACGGCGCCGGCACCAGCCTGCTGGCGGCGGCGCGCGACCCTCGCATCAAGGCAGTGGCCGCACTGAGCGGCTGGGCCGACCTGCAGGCCTCGCTGTACAGCAACGATACCCCCAGCGCGCAGGGCATCGCGCTGCTGGTGGCCGCAGGATTGGCTACCGGTCGCCCGGGACCGGAACTGACGACCATCAATCGCAATGTGCTGGTCGGCAACTACCAGGGCGCGGTGGACTCGCTGTTGCCGGTGGCGGCCCAGCGCAGCCCTGGGTCCAGCATCGATGAGATCAACGCCAACCAGCCGGCGGTGTTCCTGGCCAACGCCTTCAACGACAGCCTGTTCCCGCCGGGCCAGCTGGTCGATTTCTTCAACCGCCTGAAGGGCCCCAAACAGCTCCAGCTGCGCCATGGTGATCACGCGCTCAACGAAGCCTTTGGCGCATTGGGTATTCCCAACGAGGTCTACGATTCGGTGGGCGACTGGTTCGACCATTACCTCAAGGGTGAGGCCAATGGCATCGACCGGCAGCCTGCAGTGCAGCTGAAGTCGCAGAAGGGCAGCTGGAGCACCTACCCGAACTGGCAGGCGACCAATGCGGGCGCCGTCAGCTATGCGCTGACCGCACCCAAAGGCCTGCTGCTGCCAACGGGTGGGCTGGCGGAGAACGGTGGCAGCACCGGCTGGAACTACCGCATCGGCAGTGGCCTGCTGACCGCCGCCAATTCCGGTGTGGCGATGGCCTCAGGTGCACTGCAGATGATCAACCTGCCGCCGGGTGCCTATGTGCCGTTCGTTGGCCGCAGCGCGGCCGGCGTCTGGCAGGGACCGGTTCAATGGAGCGCGCGGCGCCTGGATGGCGCACCGGAAGTGCGTTTGACGGTTATCCCCAGTCGCGCCAACACCACGCTGTACGCCTACCTCTATGCGGAAGACGTGCTGGGCAACGGCCAGCTGATCAGCCACAAGCCCTATACGCTGCGGGGTGCCACACCGGGCCAGGCGAAGACCATCGACCTGCGACTGGAAGCCAGCAGCTGGAACGTTCCGGCCGGCAGCCGCCTGACCCTGGTGGTTGATACGGTGGATCTGCGGTATGCGGGCATCAGCCAGTTGGGTGGGGCGGTGACCTTCAGCTCGCCGGCCAATGCGCCTTCGGTATTGAAGGTGCCGCTGCATTGATGTGCGTTCGCGCCCGTTGCGGCGGGCGCGGGTTGCCAGGCTGGAAAACTGCGAGACTGGAGATCGATCCAAGGGAGGGGTGCCGGCATGATCATCGCAGGGCTTCTGATGGGCGCGGTGCTTGCCACACCCATTCCGCAAGGCGTTCCAACCGACTGGTCGCGCACGCTGCTGGCAGATCTGGATGCAGCCGATGCAGCTATGCGCGACAGTCATCCGGGCACGGTCGACCGGCGCAATCCCGGCTTCGTTCCCCAGTTGGAGGCAGCCTCGGCGCTTGCCCGCTCGCGCGCGGGCAGGGTCGACAGCTTCGCGGGCTACTGGTGGGCGATGAAGGGCTATGCGGCGTCCTTCAACGATGGGCATGTCAGTCTCAACGCGCTTGCCGACGCTCCCGATCTTCCAACGCAATGGCCAGGGTTCCTGACCGGCTTCGACGGCGATGTGCAGGTGGTCATGGCCGTGGATGGTGGTCCGGGCCATCCGCCGCTTGGGGCTCGATTGCTGTCCTGTGATGGTGTCGATGCGCAGACGCTGGCTGCGCGCCGGGTGGGTGACTTCAGCGGGCGTTGGAACCTGCAGGCCAGCCGCATCCATGGTGGCGGTGAAGTGCTGCTGGAGCAGGGCAATCCGTTCGTGCCCATGCTGAGCAGCTGCGTTTTTCGTGTGAATGGTCGAGAACAGCGCCATACGCTGCGCTGGGCGCCACTTGATCCGGGAAGCCGAAAGGAACGCCTGGCCGATACCCGCCGCAGCGTCCGCCCAGCCAATGGCTGGCACACGATGCCAGGCGGTGGCTACTGGATCACCACCAGCAGCTTCAACGCCGATCCCGCTGCGGCCAATTTCCAGGAGCTCACCCGGATGCTGCAGCAACTCACCCCGGCGACCGACGCGTTGCAGCAGGCGCCCCTGATCGTGCTCGATGTGCGCGGCAACAGCGGCGGTGCGTCGCACTGGAGCATCGCGCTGGCGCGGTTGATCTGGGGGCGCGAGGCCGTGGATGCAGTGCGTGACGACAGCTGGGTGGAGTGGCGGGCGTCCGAACCCAACATCGCCCAGCTCCGTGGTTTTCTGCAGAAACTGGAGCAGGCACCTGACGCATCACCGGCGCTGCTTCATATGCTGGAGTCCGTAACCGCAGGGATGGCGCAGGCAAGGGAGCAAGGCCAGCCGTTGTGGCGGGAACCCACCAATGATCCGGCCGCCGCGCTATCGCAGGTAGAGCGGGCCGGGCCCGGACACAAGGGCAGGGTGGTGGTCGTGGCTGATGCCGCCTGTGGTTCGGCCTGCCTGGATGCGCTGGACCTGTGGAAGCGGCTGGGCGCGATGCAGGTCGGCGTCGAGACGTCGGCCGACAGCCTCTACATGGATGTCCGGCCAGAGCGGCTCCCGAGCGGCCTGGCCAGGATCTCCGTGCCGATGAAGGTTTTCCGAGGCCGGGTGCGCGGCTCGAATGAGCCACATGTTCCGGATCGTCGCTATGACGGCGACATGCGGGACACCGCAGCACTTGAAGCGTGGATCTCCGGACGATGATCCGGTCCTGGTGGCCTGCCGGTGACGCAGCACGGATGCATTAAACCTTTTCACCGGCCGCGGCATCCAACCCGCAATGAGCACGGCACCCGCTGCGGCTCTACTGACGGAAGGAGCCCTCGGATGTGCGGACTGCCTCGTACTGCGCTTCAATGCGCGATGTCGATCATGCTGGTGCCTTTCGCAGCCGGTGCTGCGGTCACCGAAATTCCCTTCGAGCAGGGCAAGGATCACCGGATCTATGTCGAGGGTACGATCAATGGCTCGCGACCACTGCGCTTTCTCATCGATACCGGCGCGTCGGCCATGGCGGTTGCCAGGCACATCCAGCAGGACGCGAAGCTGGTCATTGACGATCAGAGCGAGAACACCGGTTCCGATGGCGTCACGCTTCTCGACTACAGCACGCACAACGCGGTCCGGATCGGCAGCGTGCAGCGACCGATGGGAGCGGTGGTGATCGACTACAAGGGGCGACCCTTCGATGCGGTACTGGGCTGGACCTTCTTCCAGGGCAAGATCCTGGAAATCGACTACGACCGCAGTCTGCTGCGCGTGCACGACGATGTTCCCGACCTTGCCGGGTATGTTCGGGCCAACGTGCGCTGGATTGGCAACGTCCCGGTGATCCAGGTCTCGCTCGGCAACGGCAGCAGCACCTTTGCGCCCTGGCTTGCCCTGGACACCGGCAGCAACGGCAACATCGACCTGTCCTATGCCTTCGGCACCGCCCACCGCCTGCAGGAGGCGTTCCCGGAACGACTTGGAACGTCTCAGTTCAGCGGCAGCGCGGGCCGGAAGATACGCGCGGTGGATGTGCGTGTGCCCGAGGCCAGCATTTCGACCCTGCAACTGAAAGGGCAGAAAGCCTCGATCACTGTCGATGACGAAGGATCCACGGACGACGGGACGCTTGGCAGCGAAGTGCTGCAGCAGTTCAATATCCTGCTGGATGCCCGTTCCGGCAGCATCTTTCTGCGCCCCAATCGTCGCTTCGTCACCGCGCCGGCGGAGTGATCACGCGCGTTCAGCGCCGGACATCCGCGCCTGCATTGCCCAGCAGAGCCAGCACCTGCGCCTCCGCCACCGGGCTGAAGTCGCCGGGAATGGCGTGCTTCAACGCGCCCGCAGCCAGTCCGAAGTGTACGGTGCCTTCTGCGTCGAGCCCGGACAGCAATCCGTGCAGGATGCCGGCGGCAAAGGCATCGCCACCACCGATGCGATCAACGATACCGGGCAGCGGGCGCGGTGGTGCCTGCGCCCGCGTGCCGTCGCGCCCAAGCAGCAGCGCGCCCAGGATGTGATGATCTGCACTCACCACGTCGCGCTGGGTGCAGGCCAGCCACTGCAGGTGCGGGAAGGTGGCAAACGCGGCCGCCGCAGCGGCTTCTGTTCGAGCGACCGCATCGTCCTGCGGAAAGTGCAGCCCCAGCACCAGTTCGATGTCCCGATGATCGGCAAACGCAATGTCGGCCTCGGCGAAGATCTCACGCAGGATCGCCGCTGCGTTGCCACCCCAGCGTCGCCACAGTGAGGGACGGTAATTGCCGTCGAAGGACACCTGGACGCCGGCCGCGCGAGCCGCACGCACGCCCCCCCGCACCGTCTCGGCCACGTTGGCACCCAGCGCCGGACTCACGCCCGAGACATGCAGCAGGTGCGCGCCGGACAGCAGAGTGGGCCACGCATGATCCTTGGCACTGCTGTTTGCGAATGCAGAGCCCGCCCGGTCATACACCACTTCACTGGCGCGCTGCACCGCACCGGTGGCCAGGAAGTACAGGCCCATGCGGTCGCGATCCACTTCACGAACACCGTCCACGCCCACGCCATGCCGCCGCAGCTCGGCCACCGCATGCCGTCCCAGTACGTTGTCGGGCACCGTGCTGACCATCTGCACGTCATGGCCTAGGCAGGCCAGCGAGACGGCCACATTGGCCTCGGCGCCCCCCACATGGACCTGCAGCTGCGGCGTCTGCAGCAGCAGTTCACGGCCGGGTGCGCCCAGGCGCAGCAGCAATTCACCGAAACAAACGACGCGGCTCATCGGTTCTCTCTTAGTCGGTGGCGGTGCAGCCCAGCATGCGCAGATCGATGGCATCGGCCATGCGCCGGTAGCCTTCGTCGTTGGGGTGCAGGTGGTCGCGGGTGATGTCGGCCGGCAGTGACTCGGGCAGCTTCGGATCACGCAGCGCGGCATCGAAATCGATGATGCCATCGAACCCGGTCTGCCCACCGCGCGCCCACTGGTTGATCGTGGTGCGAGTGGCTGCGGACACGGGCTCGTAGCGCTCGGAGCCGCCGAATGGGGTCAACGTACCCAGCCAGGCGCGGATGCCGTGCGCATGCAGCCGCGCCGCAACCTGCTGATAGCCCAGCAGCATGTCCGCCGCGTTGCGTCCAGGCAGCGGCTGCGCGCCACCACTGTGGCGGATGTCATTGATGCCTTCGAACAGGATGGCCTGATCGGCATCGGCCACCGCGATCACATCGCGATCCAATCGTGACAGGGCGCTGTGGCTGCGGCCATGGTCAAGCAGCTTGTTGCCGCTGATGCCCTGGTTGAGCACCACAAACCTGTCCGGGCAGGCCTGCTGCAGCCGCTGCGCCAGACGCTCTGGCCACTGGTTGAACGTGCCGCGACGGGCCGTGGCGCCTTCCGTGATGGAATCGCCCAGCGCCACGATCACCTGGGGACGATCATCACGCTGCACCATCACCGCCGAGAACACGTTCTGCTGGTAGCTCATCCGCACGCTGTCGGCGACGGTTGCCTGCCTGCCATCCGCTACCCGCAGCTCGGTGCGGCGCACGGCGGGACGGGTAGGCTGCGGGAAATAGGCGCTCACGCTGATTTCCTGCAGTGCCGCCACCGGCATCCGCACCGGATCGCTCAGCAGTGCGGCACCCACCGGCACCTCGATGACCGCGCGGCCATCCACTGTTACCGGCAGTGGTGCGGCTTTGCCGTTCTTCATTCCTAGGCGCAGGTCCTCGACCCGCAAGGGCACCGTGCCGAGTTCGTTGCTGATGCGCAGCCGCAGCGCATCCCCGCGGCTGCCAACCCGGATGTCCTGGCGCACGGTCTGTGCGGCGAACTGTACCGGCGCATCGGGCGTTCCGTCCTTGCGGTCGGGCGCGGGCGCGGCCGTCCAGGCAGTGACCCACACGGGTGCGGCCCACACAGCAGGCGTGGCCGTGGCGGAACAGATCGCCAATGAAAGCAGGAGTGTCCAGCGCTGCATGGGCAGGATTCCAGTCAGGAGAAGTAGGTGCCGCCGTTGACGTCCAGATTCGCACCGGTAATGAACGCCGCCGCATCCGAAGCCAGGAATACAGCGGCGTCAGCGGCCTCGTCCGGCGCACCCTGGCGGCGCAGCGGGGTGGCGCCGGCAACGGCCGTGCGCACTTCCGGTTTGGTGAACTCGTCGTGGAAGCGGGTGGCGATCATGCCGCAGCACAGTGCGTTTACCCGGATACCCTTCGGCCCCAGCTCCTTGGCCATGGCACGGGTGAAGGTCATCACCGCCGCCTTGGCGGTGGCGTAGATCGATGCGCCCGGGCCGCCACCATCACGCCCTGCCTGCGAAGCGAAGTTGACGATGGCCGCGCCTTCGCGCATGTGCGGCACCACCGCGTGCGTGGTGAGATAGGTGGAGGTGATGTTGAGGTCCATCACCGTGTGGAAGAACGCCGGGTCGATCTCGGCCAGCGGGCGACGCTGCACCATGCCACCGGCAACGTTCACCAGCAGGTCGATGCGCTCACCAAACGCGGCCTGTGCCGCAGCGACCAGGCCGGCGACGGCAGCGGCATCGGTGACATCGGCGCGATGCACGATGGCCTGGCCACCGGCCGCCTGGATCTGTGCCAGCGTTTCCTGGGCACTGGCTTCATCATTGGCGTAGTTGATGCAGACGCGTGCACCGGCGGCAGCCAGTTTGATCGAAACGGCGCGGCCGATATCGCGGCCACCGCCGGTGACAATGGCCACCTTGTCCTGGAACGACATGCGGAAAACTCCTTGGTTTGCGGGGGAATGGATGTACTTGGAAGAGAAGGTGACCCAGGCTCAGCCGCCGCGGCGGTCGAGCTTCTGGATAGGCCCGGTCCACCCCCACAGCGCAGCCAGCGACAGCGGCACCAGCGCGGCAACGAGGATGAAGATCGGGGCGTAGGAGTGGCGGGTCAGCACCGGCACCAGCCAGGTGGTGATCAAGGTGCCGGCCACGGCGGCCAGGCCCCCCAGGCCCGCCAGCGTGCCCACCGAGCGGCCGTCGAACAGATCGCCGGGGAGGGTCTGGATGTTGCCGATGGCCACCTGGAAGCCGAACAGCACGGCGGCGATCGCCAGCACCGCCAGTAGCGGCTGGTTGGCCAGCACGGCAGCCAGCAGGGCAGGGGCCATGATCACGCAGCCCAGCGTGATGGCCAGCTTGCGGGCGCGGTCCACGCTGTGCCCGGCACGGATCATCCGCCCGGACAGCCAGCCGCCGCTGAGGCTGCCCAGCATCGCGCCGACAAACGGCACCCAGGCGAACAGGCCGATCTGCTTGATGTCGAAGCCGAAGGTTTCGGCCAGGTAGATCGGCAGCCAGGACACGAACAACCACCAGATCGGGTCCAGCAGGAAGCGGCAGGCGAGCATGCCCCAGCTCTGCCGATGGGCCAGCAGCGAACGCACGCTCACCTTCGGCGCGGCGACATCCTGCTGCCCGGTCTGGTCTTCCATGATCAAGCGGCGTTCCGCATCGCTCACCCACGGGTGCTTGTCCGGGCCGGCGCGGTAGACAAACAGCCACGGCAGCAGCCACAGGAAGCCGATCGCACCGACCAGCACGAAGGTGCCGCGCCAGCCCAGCCACAGGTACAGGCCGGCGATGGCCGGTGCGGAGACAATCGCGCCGATCGACGCACCCGCGTTGAACACGCCCTGCGCCAATGCGCGCTCGCGTGCCGGGAACCACTCGGCATTGGCCTTGACCGCGCCGGGCCACGCACCCGCTTCGCTGATGCCGAGCATCGCCCGCACCAGGCTGAAAGACAGCATCGAATGGGTGATCGAGTGCAGCGCAATGGAGATCGACCACACGCTGATCGACAGGGCGAAACCGAGGCGCGTTCCGATCATGTCGAACAGGCGCCCGAACAGGAACTGGCCGGCGGCATAGAACAGCATGAACACCGTCACCAGCAGGGCGTAGTCATCCTTGGTCGCGCCCACTTCCTTGGCGATTTCCGGCCACATCACTGCCAGTGCGTTGCGGTCGATGTAGTTGATGACCGTAGCCACGGCGATCAGGCCCACGATCAGCCAGCGCACTGCTGAACGCACCGGCACCTTGCGCAGGTTGGCCACCACCGCAGGGCCGTTCATTTCGCGTCCCCCTTGCTGCGGTCCATGCGCGCGTGGCTGCCGCTCCAGCGGTAGGCATGGCCGTCGACGGTCACGCTGTGCTCGCCCTTGGCGCTGCTGTCATCGGCCACGCCCAGCGCGATGCGGGCTCCACTGGCAAGGCGCAGCTCGATCACCTCGGCATCGCTGCTGCGGGCGCGAACGATATCCTTGATGCGGCTGTCGGCGCCGTGCACGTACTCGGCGGTGCCGTTGTACTCGCCATGAGGCTCCAGCACGCTGAAGAAGGTCACGTCCTTCTGGCCTTCCACGCGCTGCAGCAGGGCGGGTTCGCGGCGCAGGTTGAATTCCGGGTCGTTGGCGCCGCTTTCCACCAGCAGCGCCTGCGCTGGCGCACTGCTGGCAAAGCGGTAGGTGTAGAAGCGGCCATCCAACAGCCAGGCCAGCGAACGCGGTTCGCTGCCGGGTTTGCTGCGTGCATCCAGCCACAGGTGCTGGTAGCCGTTGTCCTTGCCCAGCACCGGGCGCTGGGCGGGGAAGTGTTCGGCCTCGAAGCCGGTGGTGATGATGTGGCCGTTGAAGTGCAGCGGCAGGTCGTAGCGGGCGGCCTTGTCGCCGTGTACCTGCAACAGATCCAGCACCACTGGCAGGCCCAGGTCGGGGTGGCGCAGCAGCGCCTGGATGCGGGTGAAGATCACGCCTGGATACGCATCGCGCATCGTTGCCGAGGCGATCTGGGTATCGGCATCGGCCTGGAAGAAGCGCATCTGCGGGGCATGCTCCTCGCCGCGCTTCCAGTCGCCCTTGAAGTGGCTCTGCTCGTCCACCACCAGGGTGTTGTGGGCCACGGTCTGCTTGGCCCAGCTGCGGTTCTCGGCCAGGTAGATGCCACCACGCTTGGCTTCCACGTTGAGGAAGCGGGCCGCGCCGTAGTCGGTCACCACCGGGTTGCCGTTGTCGTAGAACAGCCAGTTGAGCTTGTCGAAGTGGCCGTGTCCCATGCCCTGCATGGTGTCCTTCTGCACCAGCGCCTGGCCGCGCTCGCCGTTCATGCGCAGAATGGCCAAGCCGCCGCGGTCGCCGTCAGGGCCGTCGCGCAGCAGCATCGGCCTGTAGTCGAAAGGCTTGGCCTTGTTCGCCGCCAGCGCCTGCGCCACCTCCAGCCCTTCGGGCGAAAGCAGCAGGCGCTTCTGCTGCTGGGCCACCGACAGCAGGCGGTCATCACCGGTACGCGCATAGGCGATGCCGATGCCGGCCACCAGCTCTTCGGTGTCGATGCCTTTGTCCAGGATGGCGTCGTTGATCGGGAAGAACAAGCCGTTGTAGCTGGACTGCACCAGCACATCCACGGCCTTCAACAGCACGCCGTCACGGCGCGCGAAGATTTTCCGCTGCGGTTCGTTGCGTTCTATGGCATTGGCGAACAGCAGGAACGGCGCCAGTGCATAGCGCTGGTAGTAGGGGCCTTCCTCGTAGTAACCATCGGGCGAGAACAGCAGGTCGATCTGCCGAAGGAAGCCGAATTGATCGTCCTTCCGGCTGCCGCGCAGGGATTTCTCCACCAGCTCAGGGTCGCGCAGCACGTAGCCGGTCATGCCGGTGGCGGCCACCGCCCAGGTGGCGTGGTTGTGGATCTGGTCGTAGTTCTTCGGCTCACTGACGAGGAACTCGGCCATTGGCCGGAACACCTTCGATTCGATGGTGTTGCGGTCGTTGGCGGACAGCGCGTCGCGGATCGCGTCGTAGCCCTGGATGGCGTTGACCAGCCATACCGAATCGTTGAGCACCTGCCAGAACACGCGCCCGGGAATCTGCCCACGGCCTTCCGGGTGCGGGCCCAGCGTCGGGTAGAGCTGGGCATACTGCAGCAGCATGTCGCGCGCATAGTCCACGTAGGCCCTGTCGCCGGTCAGCCGGTACAGCGTGCCCGCCGCCAGCAGCGCCTGGTAGTTGCGCTTGTGCTGTTCATGGGTGCGCCCGCCGCCCTTGTCCTTGGGTACCGGCACGTCGATACCGGCTTTCATCATCTTCTTCAGCGTCGCCTCGGTGCGCGCCTGTTCCTTGGAAAACCACGGGTAGCGGCGGCCTTCGCTGGCCATCTGCTGCCACTGTGCGGCGGTGACCAGCACCGGCGCGGCCTCGGCCTGTCGCACGGCAGCAGTGGGGGCTGCGAACAGCGATGCGCTCGGCAGCAGGGCGAAGGGGGCGGCCAAAGCCAGGGAAACGAACAGCGGCTGCAACCTCATCGATCAACTCCATTGCGGGTGCGTGACAGGGCAACTTCGCCCGCCTTGGGATACCAGGCAACGCCGGTCGCCTCGCGCGCGGTCATCGCCAGGGCAGGATCGGCACCCACGGCGGGCAGGGCAGGCGTGGCAACCCACAATCCGCTATCAGCCTGCTGCAGGCTGACACCACGGCTCTCTACGCCTCCCGGGAACACAGTGCTGGCTGCCGGCGACTGCACGTTGCCACTGAAGTCGATACCGGCCAGCGAACTGGCGGCGTTGGGCGGGTTCCTGCTGGTGCGGTTGACGATCAGGTTGCCGGTGAAGCGGCTGTTGCTGGCGGCCACCACGATGCCCTTCGCCTCATCATGGCCGACGCCGAAACTGATCTTCGCCACGTCCACGAAGGTGTTGCGGCTGATCGTGGCATTCACCACCGGCGCATAGCCGGACAGCGGCGGATTGGCCTGCGCATCCATCACCGCCAGTGCCGAACGGTTGCTGGACCCGGCCAGTCGTTCGAAGTAGTTGTTGCTGACGGTCTGGTCGGCGTTGATGATGCGTACGCCGCCGGTGCCGGCCTTGTCATCGCCGAGGAAGACATTGTCGATCACCCGGTTGCCATTGCCGTGGCGCAGGGTCAATGCGCCGGCCGAACGATAGAACACGTTGCCGCGGTAGGTATTGCCGCCAGACTTGTTGGAGACGATTTCGGTCTCGCCGTCGCAGCCTTCGAACCAGTTGTTCTCCACCGTGCTGTTGGAATTGCTCAGTGAGGTGTCACTGGTGCCGACGCGAATCGTTTCACCGCCGTTGACGCCCAGCGCTGGGCGTGGGCCGAACCAGTTGTGGTCGATGCGGTGCTGGTTGTCCAGGCCCTGGGTGGCATCGCGCACCACCACCACGGTCGGCCCGGCATTGGTCTTGCCGCGCAGCTGGCTGTGATCGAGGCGGTTGTGGCTGCCATAGAAGGAAACCCAGTAGTCCTGGTCGCTGGCATCGGGGTTGGTGTAGTCGTCGATCACCAGGCCGGTGACGCGGCTGTTGCTGGCGACGGCCTTGCTCGACTCGCGGAATGCCACCACCGCATCACCCGGTGCGTAGCCGTTGCGGAACACCAGGTTGGACACCTGAAGGTAGCTCCCTGCCAGGCGCAGGTCCGAGCGCCCGCTGAGCACGACCTCGCCGGCGGTCTGCGCGCGCAGCACGATCGGCGCGGCTGCCGTGCCCTGGCCCTTCAGCAGCAACCGGGCGTCGGTCCAGATGCCGTCAGCCAACACGATCTCATCGCCGGGCTGCAGCGTCGAGGCGGCTGTAGTGAACTCAGCAACATCGTGGACGAGCCAGCTGGTTGCACTTGCAGCTGAAGTGGTCAGGCACATGACCAGACCAGTGGCCAGGCAAAACAGTGATGGATTGTTGGACGGGTGACGCGCCAGCGAGTGAATGCGCATGAAATCCTTCCAGGGACGGCCCGGCCGTCGTTTCAGGGTGGGTCTGCATACCACTTTCGGGTCTGTTGTAAGCCAGCCTTCGCGCAAAGTCATGCTGCAGAAGCACATTAAATTGCGATCAACTGGTATGGATCAAAGGCATTTAAACATTTGCATACCAATTGGTTGACATTTTCATGTCACCGTGCCGAAGCTGCGTCCCACGCCTGGCATGCAGGCGATCCTTTGGGAGGAGGAAACCATGCGGCGATCCGCCGGAGCAGTGCACAGCATCTCGTTGTCCCCCACACCCCTGATCGTGGCGTTGCTCGCCGTGCTGGCGGGCCTGCCCGCGGCCCAGGCGCAATCCAGCAGGGACGCGGCAGGACAGGATCCCACCACGCTGGACCAGGTGCAGGTCACCGGCATCCGCGAATCGATGCAGAGTTCGATCAACAAGAAGCGCGACGACACCGTCATTGCAGATGTGCTCTCGGCCGATGACATCGGCGACCTGCCGGCGCCCTCGCTGGCCGATGCGATCGAGACCCTGACCGGCGCCGCTTCGACCCGCGACAAGACCGGCGCCTCGGAAATCTCCATCCGCGGCCTCGGCGCCTTCCTCAGCAGTACCAATTTCAATGGCCGCGAAATCACCAACGGCAGCGGCGACCGCTCGGTGAACTTCAACATGTTCCCCGCCGAGCTGATCAATACGGTGGCCATCTACAAGACCCAGCGCGCCGACATCATCGAAGGCGGCGTGGCCGGTACCATCGGCCTGGAAACAGTACGGCCATTGGAATACGGCAAGCGCTCGGCGCAGATCGATCTGCGTGGCAGCTGGGCCGAGTATGACAAGAAGTACCGCGACGACGACGGCATCGGCTACCGCGGCACCGCCAGCTACATCGACCAGTTCGAGTTCGGCAACGGGCAGAAGCTGGGCATTTCGCTGGGTTTCCAGCGTCTGGACGGTACTGATCCGGAAGAGAGCATCACCAGCGGTTCCACCTGGTATGCCTGCGATGGCACGCAGAACGTGGGCAATGCCAACTGCAATGAAGTGTCCGCGCAGGCCATCGCCAACGGCGCGCCGTACTACCTGGTGCCAAGCAGCCGCATCTACCGGCTCAAGCAGGAGCGCAACGACCGGCAGAGCGAGTTCGCCGCACTGCAGTGGCGGCCCAATGATGTGGTTGAAGTGAACCTCGACTTCGAACACACCGAGCGCAACTGGTACGAGAACCGCAGCGATCTGAGCCTGTCCAATGCTCGCCGCGGCATCACCCAGCGCGAGGTTGACGAGGACGGTATCGTGCGCCACCTGCACGGCAGCACCTCGATTGATTCCACCTCAAACCGCTACTGGCGTGGCGAGGAATACACCGGGGGTGGGCTGAACCTGATCCTGCGACCGACCCCGGCCTGGGAGCTGTCCACCGATCTTTCGTACTCCCACACCAATCGCCTCGACAGCGAGCGCATGACCCGCCTGCGCGCCAACCAGCGCGACGTCAACAATGCCGTCGTGCCCGGCATCAGCAGTGGTGCCACCGGCTACGTGGACTATGACTGGGACTGGCACGGCGAAGTGCCCAGTGTTGCCCTGGCGCCGAACTTCGACCCCACCAACTGGGACGCCTACACCGGGGCGGCGCGGGTGACCTCAAGCGCAACGGAGAACGACCATAAGATCAAGGCCGGCCGCTTCGATGCCAGTTTCATGCCCGAGTCCGGTTTCTTCACCCGCATCAAGGGCGGCGTGCGCGCCAGCCAGGCAGACTACCGCCTGCGCGACAACACCCTGGTAACCGACTACGACCAGCGCGTGGCGACCGACAAGGCGAAGATCATCGCTGCCAATCAAGCTTGCCGTGCACCATTCCCCCAGGATGACTTCATGGATGCCGCCAGCGGCAACACGATCTCCTCGTGGGCGTACTTCGATCCGAACTGCCTGTACCAGTCGTTCCGTGGCAGCCTCGACAGCGGGCTGGATCCGGGTTTCCAGGATCCGAACAATGTCGATATCACCGAGAAGACGCGCGCGCTCTATCTGATGGGCGAGTTCAGCAGCAGCCTGTTCGGTTTGCCGGTGACCGGCAACCTCGGCCTGCGCTGGGTCAAGACCGATGTCCGCTCCGAAGGCGTGCGTACCGGTCTGCGTATCGAGGACAACGGTGACGGGACGATCCGCCTGCAACCCACCGGCGAGTACAGCACGCAGGTGTTCAAGGCGGGCAACGACAAGCTGCTGCCCAGCCTCAACGCGGCCTTCGAACTCCGCCCGGACGTATTGCTGCGGGTCGGTGCATACCGCGCGATGTCACGGCCGGACATCGCCGCGCTGGGTGCCGGGCGCACCATCAACGTGAGCAGTGATGCCACCTACGGCAATCTGGCCGACGCGCTCGATGACATCAGCGCCAGTGGCAACCCCGCTGCGCAGCCGCTGATGTCCTGGAACGGTGACCTCTCCCTGGAGTGGTACCCGAACCCGGACACGATGCTGGCCGGCGCGGTGTACTGGAAGCAGTTCAACGGCGGCACCGCCACGGCGCTGGTGCCGGAGACCTACACCATCGACGGCCAGAGCGTGACCGTGCCGGTGCGCCAGCAGGTAACCACCGACGAGGACAGCACGCTGACCGGCTTCGAGCTGACCGCCACCCATCGACTGTCGTACCTGCCCAAGCCGTTCGACGGGCTGGGCTTCAAGGTCAGTTACAACTACGCCGATGCCGACTACCGGACCCAGGACTCGCGACTGGGCGAGCAGCTGGCCAGTGATGGCACGATCATTCCGGCGATCGTGCCGCCGGCGGGTCTCAGTGGCTTCTCGCGGCACGTCCTGTCAGGTTCGATCTACTGGGACGTCGGACGTTTCAACATTCAGGCCATCGGCAAGTTCCGCTCGCACTACTACCAGGACTTCACCGGCAATACCGCGCAGCAGAACCGCTACTACGATGACAACACCAGCGTGGACCTGCGCCTGCGCTACCGGGTGAACAAGCAGTTGTCGCTGTCGCTGGAGATGATGAACCTGACCAATGAGCCGCGCGTGGCCTACCAGCCGCTTTATGGGAACTTCCGCGAAGTGGTGACCTACGGGCGGCGTGCGTATTTCGGTGTACGATACAAGTTCTGAACAGGGCGGCGCGGCCAGTGGTCGCGCCGTCGCTCCAACCGGACCCTTGCCGGCCGCGGTGGCAGGGCAGGGACCCGGAGGGAATCGCCAAGGGTCAGCCGCATGTCCGCCAACCGCCTTTACCAGACCATCGCCGCCAAGCTCCGCAAGCTGATAGAGGACGGCGAATTTCCGCCGGGCTCGCGGCTGCCGGGCGAGCGTGAACTGGCCGAACGGTTCGGTGTCAGCCGGGTCACCATCCGCGAAGCCGAGATCGCACTGGAAGCACAGGGCTGGATCGCCATCCGCATCGGATCGGGCGTGCATGTGAAGCCGCGTCCGACGCAGGCGTCCGGCGGGCTGCCGGATGTCAGCGCCTTTGACCTCACCGCTGCTCGCGCGGTATTCGAAGCCGAGGCTGCCGCGCTGGCTGCCAGCAATCTGGATGATGCCGGCATTGCCGAGTTGCAGGCGTTGGCCGAAGCGCTGTGCCGTCGCGACCTGAGCGATGCGGAAGCAGGCGAGTACGATCGCCGTTTCCACCTGGCCATCGCACGGCTTTCCGGTAACCCGGTGGTGGAGTTTTTCGTGCAGCAGATCTGGCGCATGCGCAGCGAACTGCCGCGGGTGACCGAGGTCTATGCACGGGTCTGCCATGATGATGGCGCCAGCCGTGCCGACGAGCACATGGCGATCTTCGAAGCCTTGCGTGCGCGTGATCCGGTGGCCGCGCGCAATGCCATGCGCCATCACTTCCAGCGCCTGTTCGAAGCCATGCTGCAGGCGACCGAAAGCCAGGCGCTGGAGGAGATCCGCCGCCGCACGCAGCAGGACCGCGAACGGTTCATGGCGACGACGCGTATCTGAAAGGCGTTCTGCGGGCGACGACCTGATGTGGCTGGCTACCGCCGTCGGGCTTGATGCCCACGGCCTTTCTACACCGCTGGAACCGTGATCCGCTGCAGATCCAGCTTGGCCCTGAGCGCATAGTGCTTGCGGGTGACCGGCACGGTGCAGGTCAGGCTTGGATCCAGGTAGTCCTTGAACATCGGCGGTCGCGAAGCGCCCAGATAGAACGGCCGATCCTGCTTCACTGCGGCTGGCAGCAACACGTCGGACAGATCACTGTCGGACGCATCGGTCACCAGGCAGGGGGCATGGCGGAAGCCGAGCCTGCGCAGCAGGTACAGCCGGTGCGAGCCGTTGGTCAGGATGATCCGGCGGCCAATACGTGTGGCGCTGATCAGGTTGTCGCTGAAACCGAGATAGATGACAAGGGCGTGGCTGGCCGCGCCGAACGGCTCGTAACCGGCGATGGTGCGAGGGTCGATCGTCGCCACGTCGAGGAACCGCAGGTCATTGGACGCAGATGCGAAAGTGTAGCTGCCATCGGACTGGGTAAAGCGCACCTCCGGATGTGCGTGGCGTCCACGTCGCGCCACCAGTTCCATGATCTCGCATGCATCGGGTGACGCGGCCGTGGCCGCTGCAAGCTGATCGATGTGGCGCAGGTTGATGCACTCCTGGAAGACCACCAGCCGGTCGATCTCCACCATCTGCCAACTGCGGGGCACCACGCTCGTCATGCGGTGCATCGAGGGTTGGCGAAGCGCCTGCTCGGCCAGTGGCCGCATCTCTTCCGGCAGGGCGAGGACGTCCATGGCATCGGCGTGGTCTGCTTCGTCGTGATGAAGGCGACGCACCAGGGCGCGGGCTTCCCGCCACTGCTCCACCAGCATCGCTTCGTCAAAGCTTCCTGGTGGGCAACGCTCCCTGACGAAGCGGATGAACTTCGGCAGCGGAAACAGGCCCTTCAGCAGAAGGGTGGAATCAAGGCCATCGTCATTGATCTCGGTGGGCATCCATCTCGCTCTCTTGGGAGTCGCTGCAGCGACGCCCGATCACGGTCGGCCGTCACACCAAAATAATATGTTATATCGTAACATTTACGTGCCTTGGCGGCAATCGTCCTGAAACACGCAGGGCGACGCTGGCTTGGCCGCTGTGCATTCGCTGCATCGCGTGGGTGCATCCACTGACTAGAGGAGATGTTCATGAACGAACTGATTGAGCTGGGCGTAGTGGCTGGTGAGCAGAATCACGAAGATCAGAGTGAACTGATCGAGCTGGGCTCGGTGGTTTCCGAAACGAAGGCGCACAACCACGGCACGTTGTGGGATGGCGTCTTCCCGACCACCTCGCCCTGATCCATCGCACCCTGCATGACCTGCGGTGCATGCCCCCCGCATGCACCGCTCTGATGCCTGCAGCAGCATGAGATCACGCTCGCGATGGACCAGCCTGAAACCACCTACTTTCTTTCGAAGCACGCACATGTCTGTGTGACCGGTGACGCAATGGTCATTCTTGATCAGGCCTCCGGCAGCTATCTCTCCATCGATCGGCGCGGAGCGGCGGCGCTTGGCGGGCTGGTGCAGGACTGGCCCCTGGCTTCCGATGGAGCGCCGAGCCCGAGGATGCTGCAGTCGCTGCTTGATCGGCGCCTGATCACCCAGGATCCGCTGCGTGGCAAATCCGCAGCAAGCGCCGAAATCGCGTTGCCCCGGCACTGGGTGCGCGAGGGCGAGTCCCGAGGATGTCCGCCGATCACGGCCCGCGATGTGCGCCGGTTCCTGGCCTCGGTCACGCGCGCGGCCTGCAGCAGGACGTTCCTGCCTTTCAGCTACACGGTGTCGGCAGCCCGCAGGCGCGGTCAGGAAGCTACGCCGGGCGAGGTGGATCTGCAGCAGCTGGCCCTCCTGGTCCGGGTGTTCGATTGGTTGCGACCGATCGCCTTCAGGAAGACCGATGAGTGCTTCCTCTACTGCCTGGCCATGCGTGAGTTCCTGTCGCGGTACGGCATCGTTCCGGCGTGGGTGTTCGCGGTGCGGACCCAGCCGTTCGCAGCGCATTGCTGGTTGCAGCACGGCGACCAGGTCCTGACCGACATCCCCTTCAACCTGCGCCGGATGACGCCCATCCTGGTGCTGTAACCGGCCTGAGGCATGTACCGATACATCGCTCTGTTCTGGAACGAACATTCCGAATCCGCTCGTGCGCAGGCTTTGCAGGCCATGGAACGGATCGAGGCAGACCGCCCCGGAATCGCCTGCGTGATGAAGGGCAGCGGCGGCGCCATCTATGCCCAGACCGACAACCCCGGCTACTTCGAGTGCAGCCGGTCCGGCCCGCTGGTGGTACTCGGCAAGCTGTTCCACAAGGTGTTCGCCGCCGATACCGTTCCCGCACAGGCATTTCCCGATGCTGCCTCGGCAGACGCCGCCTGCAGTACGCAGGGCAGGAGCCTGGTGGAGCAGTACTGGGGGCGCTACGTTGCCGTGGGCTACCAGCCGGATACCGCCAGCTGGTTCGTGCTGCGCGATCCGACGGCGGAGATTCCGTGCTACATGACCACGGTCGATCAGTTGACGGTGGTCTTTTCGAGCATGGAAGACTGCCTGCTGCTGGGAGTGGGTGACTTCAACGTCGACTGGTCGTTCCTGTCCTACTCGCTGCTGTTCCCGTTCCGTGACGGCCTGCAGACAGGCTTCGAGGAGGTCACCGCGCTCGAGGCGGGCGAGGCAGTGACGATCCGTGATGGCCGGCCGATCGGCCGGCACTACCAGTGGGATGTGGTGCGGCAGGCCAGTGAAGCGCCCATCGAAGATCTGGAGGAAGCCGTGCAGCTGGCACGTGCAACGCTGCTGGGCTGCATTGGTGCGCTGGCGAGCCAGCATCGATGCATCCAGCTTCAGTTGTCCGGCGGGCTGGACTCCTCCATCGTCCTCGCCGGCCTGCTGCATGCACCCTCCGCACCGGAGGTGAAATGCGTCCATCACTACGATGCCGGCATTGGTGCCGATGAGCGCATGTTCGCGCGCATGGCCGTTGCCGGTGCCAGTGAATCCTCCGGAAGAAGCTGCGAGTTCGTCGAGTACCAACGGCAGCCGCACTGCTCGCTGGAAGAGATCATGGACTTCCCGCGAACCGCGCGTCCTGCGCATTGCTCGGGTTACCTGCTGCATCGGCGCGACGTGGATGTCGACGCGGACACGGTGCAGTTCACCGGTGTCGGCGGCGATGCGGTCTTCCTCCGCTTCAAGGGCAATGCCGCTGCCATCGATTATGCGTGGCGGCGTGGGATCGACCGCGACTTCTTCCGTGTCGCGTTCGAAACTGCGCAGTCGGGCGATTCGCTGTACGGGGTATTCAAGGATGCCTTCGTCCATGGCATGTTCAAGAAGCCAGGCAGCATCAACGGCCGCTGGGGCAACCCGTGCGAATGGGTGAAGGTGGATGCGTCCGAACAGGATGGCCTGCCGCCGGCCTGGCTGCGGCATGCACGCGCACAGGGGTACAGGCTGTCTCCGCACAAGCTGGCGCATATTGGCCGGATGATCTTCCCGACCAGCGTGCTCGATCCCTTCGAGGGTGCAGGACGCTGGCACGGCGTATCACCCATCAGCGCACAGCCTGTGGTGGAACTGTTCGCCCGCCTGCCGCTGCACCTGCTGATGGCCGGCGCGGAAGACAGGACGATCGCGCGTCGTGCACTGCAGGGCCTGCTGCCGCAGGCGCTGCTCTCGCGCAAGGTGAAGTCCTACCTGGACGATCACTCGGTGGCCGTCACCCAGCGGCATCAGCAGTTCATCAGGGGCCTGCTGGTGGATGGCCTGCTGGCCCGGCGGGGCTACATCGACAGCGCATCGGCCGACGCGGGCATCCGCAGGGTCAGCCCCGATCACTCATCCCAGGTGCTGGGCATCTTCGGTCCGCAGGTCAACATCGAAGCCTGGCTCAGGCGCTGGATGGGCGCGCCAGGCATGCCCGCAGCCGGCGTGGCCTAGGTGCTCCGGCTCATTTCCTCAAGGTAGAGGCTCTCAAGATCATTGGCGGTGATCGTGCTGGCATCCAGCGTCCTGCGCAGCCTGCCGGCCTGCATCAGTCCGATGGTCGTTGCCACTTCGCGGGCACGGAACAGATCGTGGGTGGCCATCAGGATCGCCGTGCCGCGGTCGCGCTGGCGCACGATCAGCTCGTGGAATTCGGCCGAGGCGGTCGGGTCCAGGCCCGACGTCGGCTCATCAAGGAGCAGTGCCCTGGCTTCCTTGATGATGGCCAGCGCGATGCCCACCTTCTGGCGCATGCCCTTGGAGTAAAGCCCGACGCGTCGCCCGAATGCCTCGGGCGCCAGCCCGGCCGACCTGAGCGCGTCCTTCAGCCGTGCGGACGAGCGCTGCTCCACCGCAGCCAGGCGCGCGAAGTAATCCAGGTTTTCATAGCCGGTCAGTTCGTCATACAGCGCCACGTTCTCCGGGATGTACAACAGGCGCCGGCGTACCTCGTGTGGCTGCTGCCAGGCACTGAGCCCATCAACCTCGGCGGATCCGGAGGTGGGTTCGAGGAAGCCCAGGAACAGCTTGATCGTGGTCGATTTGCCGGCCCCGTTGGCACCCAGCAGGCAGAAGATCTCGCCGGGGCGCACCGTGAAGCTCACATCATCCAGCGCCCGATGCGTGCCGTGTTCCTTGACCAGATGCGTTGCAGTCAGCATGTGTGATGTACCTCAGGGGGTGGCCAGCCGACGCCGCATCGACCAGGCCGCGATCAACAGAAGCAGGGTGGCGACGGCCAATGCGGCCAGGTCGATCAGTACACCGCGTTGCAGGGCGCCCGCCGTGTCCTGGAATTCGAAACGGGGCAGGGCGTCGTACTCGGCCAGCGTCTGTGGCACGTCACGGTCCAGATAGTCCTTGTGCAGCTGCCGACGTGTGTGCCAGTACGCGAGGACCTGCTGCTGGAACGCCAGCGCCCGGTCGGCGTCGGATCCGGCGAGGCGGTCCAGTGCATCCTGCACCGCGACCGAAGGCAGCAGCAGGCGCGCCCGGTCGAGTGCCTGGCGCCGCGCGTCCTCAGCCTTCGTGTGCGCGGCGATCAAGGGCGCGATGGCCTGATCGGCCTGGACAAGATCGGCATAGGCCACGCGCACGGCGTCCGCAATGCGCGGTGCTGGCGAACGCGTGGCGGGGGAGGCTGCCGCGTGGCGCAGCTGCTGCTGGCGGGCAGTGTCGGCCAGCTGCGCCTTCAGTGCGGTCGCCAGTTGCATCTGCGAGGGCGGTGGAACCATCAGGTTCACCGCTGCCAGGACCAGTGATGGGGCCATGACAACGATCAGCAGCCACAGTGCGCCAGCGGCGATCGCGGCCTCGGTGGTGCGCCGGGCGAAGCAGCCGATAAGCACCGCCAGTGCCAGCCAGAAGCTGCCGTAGGCGAGCACGATCAGGGCAAGCACGGCCAGGCCGGAAGGGCGTGTTGCGCCCGAGCCAGCGGCAACGGCAATGATGATCGCCAGCGCAGGCAGCAGCACGATGGCACCTCGGGCCAGGGCCTTGACCGCGATCAGCCGCCCTGCCGCGATGGGCTGTGACAACACCAACGCTGTGATGCCGCGCTCGCGTTCGCGCGACCAGAGATCGAAGGTGGTCGCCAGGATGACCAAGGGCAGCAGAAACACAATGACGAAGGCCAGGTCGAATCGGCCAGCGGCCTGCACGGCAGGATTGCCGATGTCGGACCACACATGCCTGAGCAGCTGGGTACGGTCACCCAGCGCAACCACATCGGCGGTGTAGGGGTAGGCGTCCGCCTGTCCAATCGACAATGCCGCCATCGGGCCGGGAGGGAGCACCGGCTGGACGCGGGGCAGTACCGACGGCGCCTTGCCAACGAACCCCCGGCTGCGGTCCCTGGCATCCTGTTCTTCCGCGTTGATCAGGCTGATGGCTGCCTCGCGCTGCCCGACCCACGCACTGCCATTCCATGCTGCATAGGCCGCCAGCACCACCAGCAGGCCAAGCAGCACCGGCAACGCCCGGTCACGCAGCAGGCGACGGATCTCATGCCCTGCGATCGACAGGCTGCTCATGGGGCACTCCCGAGATGCCGCGCCGACGTGAACACCAGCCCCAGGGCCAGCAGCACCCAGGCCAGCAGGATGGCGAAATTCACCGACTGTGCCGCGGCGATGTGGCCCAGCGGCGGTTGTTGCGGGCTGTACGCCACGGAGCGGGTAAGGGTCGCGATATCGGCCAGATGCTTGCTGCCGTTCGCGGCCTTGTGCTGTTTCACTTCCAGGTTGAGTGCCTGGATCAGCCGGTAGCGATAGTCTTCGACTCCGCGCAGGAACGCCAGTTGTGCAGGGAAGTCGGTGCGCGCCAGTGCCCGTGACGCGGCCTGCAGCGCGAGGGTGGGCGACAGCGCCGCGAAGGCGCGCTGCGTGATCGCCTGCCGCTGGTAGGTAGCGTAGATGCGTTCGAAGTGGCGGTTGTAGGTCTCGGTGGAATTGGCTTCGGCGAACTCCAGCGCCACGCCGCGGAAGTTGACCGGAAGATCGTCCACGTCCTTCACCTGATAGCGTGCCAGCATCTCTGCTTTCAGTGCGTCCAGCCGCTTGTCCGCCGGGTCGTGGCCATCTGCGCCGTGCTCTGCGTCCTCGCTGACCGCCGCCCGGAACGCGGGGGCAGTAGGCGTGGGATACAGTGATTCGGCCAGTGCGGGGGCCACCCGCGGCGCGAGCAGGGTGGCTACCACCCAGAAGCCGAGCAGCACCACCAACGACGTGCGTGCTGCGCTGAAGCGCGCCGAGACGCCGATGGTGATGGCGCAGAACACCAGGAGATAGAGCGCATACGCCGCGAACATCGCAATCAGCGCCATGATGTCGGCCGTGCCGAGGGTGCGTCCGGCCATGCCGGGAACACTGACCGCCAGCAGGGCGAGCACCAGCAGCAGCGATGCCGTTGCCAGCGCGATCAGCCGGCCGCCGATCAGGACGTGGGCCGATGCACCACTGCCGAGCTCCTGGCGGAGGGTTTCGCGGGCGACATCGCCGGAGAGGCTGGCGAATCCGGCAAGGATGATCAGCAGAGGCGCCACGACCTGCAGCGCCCATGCGGCGGAGAAGCCATCGAACCGGCTGAGCGCGGTGCCGGCGTCGACGGGTCGGTGCCGGGCCGGGTTCTGCGCATGGCCTTCGATGAACACCGAGGTGCCGACGAAATCCGTGATGCCCGGGTCGAGCGCCGCCAGCGGCCGCACCGGCGCGGGAATGGCGCGGCCGACGTGCGCGGCAGCATGCGGGTCGATCGTGCCCTGGCTGTCCCATAGCCCGGCCTCCTGCTCCGCTACGATCTGGCGCTCCTGGGCCTGCTGCGCCAGCCGTGCTGCGCCCGTGGTAACCGACGCTCCCGCAAGCAGCAGCAGGGTCAGCGCGAGCCACAACAGGCGCCGCTCGCGCCACATCAGCTTCAGCTGGGTCGCGGCAACGACCAGCGTCTGGCGCACGGCGGATGCGGGTCTGGAGAAGGTGGGGGAGGCATCGCTCATGGCGGGCGCCCTACCAGCGATGGGTCAATGTCATGGACAGGAATCGGCCGAGCGCCGTTGCATTGGTCGGGTCGAAACCGGTGTTGATGCTGTTGACGATGAAGGGCGGATTCCGGTCGAACAGGTTCTGCACGTTGAAGGCCAGCGAAGTGCCCTGTCCGGCACCGGCAGCACCGCTGAAGTCATACCTGAGATTGAGGTCGACCGTCGTCCACGAGCTGACATGGTGGTCGGCGCGGTTGGCGGGATCGCGATAGCTGTCCACGTAGTTCACGAACAGCCCGCCGGCAACCTGCCGGTGGCTCATGGCGAGGCCGCCGCGCACCTTCAGGTCGACCGGGAAGTACACCGCATTCACCGCGTCCACCTCGGGCGAGGTGGCGGTCACGCGGCGCTTGGAATCGATGATGTACTGGCCGGCAAGGTTCAACGCGATGCGGGTCTGGCCAGCGTCGAAATCGTAGGAGGCATTGAAATCGACGCCGCGCTGCGAAGTGAACGCGTTGTTGCGAAAGCGGTTGTCCAGGATGACTTCGCTGCTGGTTTCATCGGTTCCTGGTGTCAGGGCATAAGGGCCCACCCGCGATACGAACAGGCCCAGGCCGGAGGCACCCAGCTGGCGCGCCTGCTGGATCTGCTGCGGCGTCGGGTTGACGGTCAGCAGGTCCGCATAGGGCGCGGTGGACTGCAGGAACAGCGACGGGAAACTGCCGCCGAAACCGCTGCCGATCCGGTCGGCATACTCGATGTGATAGTAGTTCGCGTCGATCTTGAGGCCCGGCAGCGACGGGGGCGCGAACGAGAAGCCGCCGGTCCAGGTCGTGGCACGTTCGGGCCCCAGATCCGGGTTGCCGTTGGAGAGCATCATCAGCACCGTGCTTCCGTTGGCCGCGCTCGGGTTGGGTACTTTGGCCACCACCACGGTGTTGTTCAGCTGCATGTCCTGGTAGACCGGCGCCCGGTAGGAGCGGCCGTAGCTGGTGCGGAATGAAAGTCCTTCCGTTGCTTCCCACAGCAGGCCGAGCTTGGGATTGAGGGTGGAACCAAAATCGCTGTAGTCGTCGTAGCGTGCGGCCGCAGTCAGCGACAGCCGACGAACGCCAGGCATGTCTGCCAGCAGCGGAATGTTGAGCTCAGCGAAAGCGGAACGGATCGTGCGCTGCAGATCCAGCGGCTTCTCAAGCCCGCGGTGGTCGAGCAGTTCATAGCCATCGCGGCGGTAGCCCGCACCGAATGCCGCGCGTACGCCGCCGGCCGGAAGATTGAACAGCTCGCCGTCGGCGATCACTTCCAGATAGCGCGATTCGGAGTTCGTATCCGTCGGCGGCGCGGTGCTGACCGAGCTGCCGGTGATGGTCGTTCTCTCGTAGGAGACGTCGCTCCTGCCGAATCCGGAATTCAGGCGGGCCTGCCACTGGCGCGGAAGCTCGAAAGTAAGCCCGGCGAACACATCGAACTGCCGCGTGTGCGGGAACAGGCGGGTCTCGTCGGCGGTGCCGGAAATGGTGGTGTCCATCTCGCGCTTGGCAAAGGAGCCGGTCAGGTTGAGCGTCAGCACATCACTGAGCTCCTGCACGCCGTCCAGATACAGGCTGTGCCGCTTCGAACCGGGATAGATGTCGTAGGGCTTGACCGTAACGTTCCGGGAAAAGTCCTTGTCGACGGCGGCGAGGTTGCCCTGCTTCAGGAACTCGTAGCTGGCCATCAGGTGGCCACCCTCCCACGACCAGCCGGCCGACTGCGAGGCCTGGTACTCGTCCATGTTGCCGCGGGTGACGCTGCCATAGCGCAGCGAGGTCTCATAGCCGGTGAAATCGCGGCGCAGGACGATGTTGACCACACCGCCGACGGCGTCGGTGCCGTAGATGGCAGAGGCGCCATCGGTGAGGATCTCCACGCGCTCGATGGCGCTCAGCGGAATCAGCGAGATGTCGACGTATTGGTAGCGGTTCGAGGAGGTCACACGGTGGCCGTTGATCAGCGTCAGCGTGGTGCCCGTGCCGAGGCCACGCAGGTTGATGGCGGTGCCCTGGCCGAAGTTGTTGCCGGTATCGCGGTCGACGCCGAGGTTGCCGACGTTGGCGCCGTTGGCACCACCGCCGAAGTTCTGCGGCAGCTTCTCGAAGAGCTGCTGCAACGAGGCCACCCCGGTTCGATCAATGGCCTCCCGGTCGATCACGATGACCGGAGAGGCGCCGCCGCCAATGGCATCGCGGATATTGCTGCCAATGACCATCACCTTGTCCAGCGTGGCGGTATCGGATCGCCGGTCGCCCTGGGCAGTACTGCCCAGAGCGCTGGCATCCTGCGCCATTGCCGGCGCGTTGAGCTGCAGAGCAGCGGCCAGGCTGGCGACCACCAATGCCGCCGGCCTGGCAGTGGATGCGTTGTTCATGCCCCGGTCCATCGATCTCATCGGATGTTGGTCTGCGGCACGAGCCATCGCGCCTTCAATGGAGATGTTATAGCATATCATTCAAGGTGCGCGACGATCTTGCTGTGCCGAGGGCCGAGGGGCGAGGGCAGGCGCACCGCCACACACGAGTCACTGCACAGATGCCGGACCGACGCTGATGAGAATGTTCGCGCTGCCGCCGCCGGTCACCGAGATCCTCGTCGCGTACTGGAAGGCGGACCGCAGGCTGCTGCTGTTGATCGCCGCCATCGTCATGCTTTCCGGCCTGGCCACGGTGGCAGCGCCGTACCTGTTCTCGCGCCTGATCGACCGCATCAGCACGGAAGGCATCCGTGAACTGGCGGGATGGTTCCTGCTCTACGCGGTGATGCTCGGCGCCGCCAGCATCCTGCAGAACACCGTGCAGTACCTGTCGTTCCTCAGTGGCGAAAACCTTGGTTTCATCACCAGCACCCGCTACTTCGCGCGCCTGCTGAAGAAGACCCACAGCTTCTTCCTGGATTACAACGCAGCCGAACTGCAGGTGGCCGGCGAGAAAGGCCGCAACGCGCTGAAGATCGTGGTGCAGCTCGGCCTGGTGGTGTTCATTCCCAGCGCACTGCAGATCCTGCTGACCCTGCTGACACTGGGCGCACTGATCAACCTGCAGATGGTGGCGATCGTGCTGGGCTATGGCTCTGTGGCCGTCACGCTCTCGGCCATCGCCACCCGGCGAGCACGGATCCATCGTGAGGCGGCGGTCGAGGCGGGCCAGCAGAATGCGCGCTTTGTCGGCAATGCGATGAACGCGATGGAGACGTTGCGCCAGTTCGGCGGCAGCGCGTGGATGATCCAGCGCTTCGAACAGAAGGCCCAGGAGGTGCGCGACAGTTGGCGTGCCTACGTGCTGCAGCGGATCGGCTTCATCGTGCTGCTCGGCATCGGCCTGGCGGTCGAGTTCATCGTCACCTTCGCGCTGCTACTCCCACGCTACCAGAGTGGTGACCTGAGCGTCGGCGATATCGTGCTGTTCAATCTGCTGTTGCTGCAGCTCAACATGCCCTTTGAAATGATCGCGCGCTCGATTGATGACGTTGCCCGTTCGTGGACGCTGCTGACGCCGCTGTCGGCCCTGTGGGCGGCGCCCGAAGAACGGCAGGCGGCGAACGCCGGCCGATTCCGCGGAAAGTGCGGCCGGATCGAGTTCCAGCATGTCAGCCATCGCTACGGCAATGGCCGGGGCGTCCGGGATGCGTCCTTCCACGCCAGGCGCGGCGGCATCAACTTCCTGATGGGGGAGACCGGGGCAGGGAAGTCGACGCTGTTCAAGCTGGCACTGAAGTCGATCGAGCCCCAGCACGGTCGCATCCTGGTGGATGGCACCGACCTGGCCCACATCGACCGTGCCGCGTGGCACGCCGCCGTCGCCGTCGTTCCCCAGGATGTCATCCTGCTCAACGAGAGCCTGGCCGACAACATCCTGCTGGGGCGCCCGCGCGACGACACCCGGTTGCGTCACGCGACCCACAAGGCGTCGATCCTGGCCTTGATCGACGCGCTGCCCGAAGGGTTTGAAACCAGCGTGGGCGAGCGTGGCCTGAAACTTTCCGGTGGCGAACGGCAGCGCATCGCCATTGCCCGTGCACTCTATGGAGAGCCCACCATCCTGTTCCTGGATGAAGCCAGCTCGGCGCTGGACGAGGCGACCGAGCGCGAGATCATGGGCCATATCCGTGCGCTAGCCGGTGATGTCACGATCGTGGCCATCACCCATCGCCGCAGCGTGGTAACCGAAGCCGACCAGGTGATCGTGCTGGCCACGGGCTGACGGGACATGGCGGACACCTGCACCTGCAGCTGGGGCGCAGTGCTTCTGGGGTACGCTGTGCGCGACCTTTCCCGGTACCGCCCGTGCTGTCGATGCATGGCCCGTGACCCCGCACCGACTCATCCCAGGAATCCCGCATGTCCGACAACGCTCCACCGCTGAACATCCTGGCGTTTGCCGGCAGCCTGCGTGGCAACAGTTACAACCGGCGCCTGATCAGAGCCGCGGCAGGCGCCGCGCCTGCGGGCCTGCTGCTGAGCGTGCATGACACCATTGCCGATGTTCCGCTGTTCGATGAAGACCTCGAAGCCGCCGATCCGGCTGGCCCTGCCGGGGTCAAGCGCCTGCGCGCGGCCATTGCAGCCGCTGACGGCGTGCTGATCGCCACGCCGGAGTACAGCCAGTCACTTCCCGGCGTACTCAAGAACACGCTCGATTGGCTGTCCCGCGACGATGCCGAATACCGCACGGTCCTTTCGGCCAAGCCGGTGGCGATCATCGGCGCCACGCCGGGTCACTGGGGCACCAAGCTGGCACAGTCGCAGCTGCGCCATACACTGACCGCCATGGGTGCCTTGACCATGGCCTCGCCACAGCTTTACGTGGCCGAAGCTGCGGCGGCCTACGACAACGATGCGGACGATTTCGACGCGGCGACGCGCAAGCGCCTGCAGCGCTTCCTGGAGGGATTCCAGGCCTGGGTCCAGCTGCTGCAGGGCAGGGCATCGCGCGGTTGAGCGGTGCCGGCAGAGGGTGTCAGCGCCCGCTGGTGCCAGCGCCCGGATCATGCAGCCCGCGCAGCTTCTTCTTGTTGATCTTGCCCACGCTGGTGCGCTCGATCGCATCCACGAAGCTGACACGCTCCGGAATCGCATAGCGTGAGACGTCTCCGGAACGGCTGCGCGCTGCGACAAGTTCGATGATCTCCGCCTCTGACACATCACGGCCGGGCAGCCTGACCACCAGTGGCAGGGGCCGTTCGCCCCATTTCGCATCGGCGATACCGATCACCGCGACTTCGCTGACCGCAGGGTGCAGCGCGATGATGTCTTCCAGCGCGAGCGACGAGATCCATTCGCCACCGGTCTTGATCACGTCCTTGATGCGATCGGTGACGCGCAGGTAGCCACCTTCGTCGATGTTGCCGATGTCGCCGGTGTGCAGGTAGCCGCCCACCCACAATGCTGCCGAAGCGTCGGGATCGTTCAGGTAACCCTGGGTCAGCCAGGGTGCTCGTGCCACCACTTCGCCGGTGGCGACGCCATCGTGGACGACATCGCCCATGTCCGGGTCGACAATCCGCAGGTCCACCAGCGGCACCGGAATGCCGGCCTTGGTGCGCAATGAAAGCACCTCGTCGGCATCGGTCACACTGTCCACGTCGATCTGGGCGATGGTGAGCAGAGGGCAGGTCTCGGACATGCCATAGCCGCCGAAGATATCGATGCCCCGTGCCAGTGCACGCTGCGCCAGGGCACGGGGCAGGGCGGCACCGCCGATGATCACCTTCCAGCCCTCCAGGTCGGTCTGCGTCGCGTCCGGGTGCTCCAGCAGCATGTGCAGGATGGTTGGCACGCAGTGCGAGAAGGTCACCTTTTCGCGGGCGATCAACGCCAGCAGCTTCGCAGGCAGGTAACGCCCCGGATAGACCTGCTTGATGCCCATCGCGGTAGCCACGTAGGGCAGGCCCCACGCGTGCACATGGAACATCGGGGTCATGGGCATGTAGACATCGTCACGATGCAGGCGGCCCTGGCGGGAGGCGCCGCCGAGTGCGGCCATCGCCGCCAGCGAATGCAGCACCAGCTGCCGGTGGCTGAAATAGACCCCCTTGGGCAACCCGGTGGTTCCAGTGGTGTAGAACACCGTGGCACGGGCATTCTCGTCAAAGTCCGGGAAGCGGACGACCGGCGTGGCGTCACGCAACCCCGTTTCGTACTCGGTGGCGAAGCCTGGCGGCAGCGCGCCATCGGCATCGTCCAGCAGAATGCGGGTGCGCAGGTCCGGCAGCTGCTCGTCGATGGCGTCCAGCAGCGGCAGGAACTCGCGGTTGGCCAGGATCGTCCGCGCGCCGCTGTGGTTCAGCGTGTACGCGATCTGCTCGGGGGCCAGGCGCACGTTCACCATCATCAGCACCGCACCGATCATCGGCACCGCGAAGTAGGCCTCCAGGTAGCGGTTGCTGTCCCAGTCCATCACCGCCACCGTGTCGCCGTGGCCGACTCCCAGCGAGGTCAGCAGGCCTGCCAGCTGGCCGATGCGCGCGTGCAGGGTGCGGTAATCGAACCGTACCTGGTCGCCGTAGACGATTTCCTGTCCAGGGCTCACTGCCAGCGGCATCAGCAGCAGCTGCTTGATCAGCAGTGGATAGGCATGGGCATCGGGAGTGGGGGCGGATGACATGGCATTTCCTCGTGGGCGGCGTTGCGGTCGCCGGCCTTCTCCGCCCCACACTAGCAAGCCCTTCCCGCTGTACCAGCGTACCTAGGTACCTGTTCCCGCGCGCACCCGATTTGATAATCTCGCCAGGACATGCCCACCCTGCTCATCGCCGATGATCACCCCTTGTTCCGTGCGGCACTGCATCGCGCGGCGGAAGAGGCGGTCGACGATCTGCAGATCAGCGAGGCTGATTCGCTGGACGGCGTGCTGGAGGTGATCGAGAACCAGTCGATCGACCTGATGCTGCTGGACCTGCACATGCCCGGCAACCATGGGCTGGCCGGGCTGGCCACGATCCGTGCCCTGCAGCCGGGCCTGGCGATCATCATCGTCTCCGCCAACGAGGAGCCGCAGGTCATCCGGCGTGCCATCGACCTCGGCGCCGCAGGTTACCTGCCCAAGAGCTCGGGCTTGAACGAACTGCAGTCCGCGCTACAGTCCGTGCTGGAGGGTGAGCGCTGGATTCCAGCGTTGCTGCGCGAGCCGGTGGCGCGGGTGGCACCGTTCAGCAGGGATGCCGACCTGGCCGCACGCCTGGCCAGCCTGTCGGCACATCAGTACAAGGTGCTGGGGCTGGTGGCCGAGGGCCTGCTCAACAAGCAGATCGCCGACCGGTTGGGCGTACAGCTGCGCACGGTCAAGGCGCACATGACACGCATCATGGAGCGGCTGGGCGTGCGCAACCGCGCGCAGGCCATCCGCGTGCTGCACGAAATGGGGTTGGCCGATCCGTCCCGGCAGATCGAAGAGCTTCCCGAGCCCTGATGGGTCAGGGCGTGGCAGTGGCCGCCAGCAGGTGGTTGATCGCCCAGCGCAGCGCCAACGGCTTGAATGGCTTGTTGAGCAGGGACAGCCCAACGCCGCGCACCGCCTCGCGCGTATCGCTGCCGGTATCCGCGCTGAGGATCACCGTCGGCCGCGGCCCATGCATGCCCACCAGCCGCTTCCACAGCGCAACACCGGTATCGCCGTCATCCAGGTGATAGTCGAACAGCCACAGCGCCGCCTCGTGCGCTGAGGGTCCGATGTCATCGGCGTTACCTGCCGCGATCACATCGCAACCCCAGGAATGCAGCAGCTGCCGCATCGCCGCCAGTGCGTCCGGGTCGTTGTCCACCACCAGTACACGAATTCCCTTCAGGGCGCTGCTGCCGCCCGTCGGTGGTGAACTGCGCGGGGTCACAGGGGGTGCTGCGCGTTGCACGCTGATCGAGAAGGCCGAGCCATGCCCGGGTACGCTGCGCAGGTGCAAGGGTGCATGCAGCAGGTCGGCGATGCGGTGCGCGATGGTCAAGCCCAGGCCCAGTCCTTGCCCGTTGCTGCGATCGACCCGGTGGAACTCCTCGAACACCACCTCCTGCTGCTCCGGAGCAATGCCGGGGCCGGTGTCATGCACGCCGATCATCAGTGCCTGCCCCTGGCGGCGTACACCCAGCAAGACACCGCCATGGCGGGTGTAACGAATGGCGTTGGCCAGGAAGTTCTGCAGCACCCGGCGCAGCAGCAGCGGGTCGCTATGGACCCAGGCCTGGCTCCGCACGTGGCGGAACTGCAGGCCACGCGCCGCCGCAAGCACCGCGAACTCCTGCGCAAGCGGATCCAGCACGGTCGACAGCGCGAAGGGGCGCGGATCGGCCACCAGCCCACCGGCTTCCAGTCGCGAGATATCCAGCAGGCCGGACAGCAGGTCATCAGTGGAATCCAATGCGCCGCGGATCTGCCGCAGGAAACTGTCGAGGAACTCGGACTCGATGTGCTGCGACATCGCCTCGGTCAGCAACTGGGCCGCATGCAGGGGCTGGATGAGGTCATGGCCGACCGCCGTCAGGAAGCGCGTTTTTGCCGCGTTCGCGCGCTCGGCCTCCTGTACCGCCTGCTGCAGCCGCGCGGTGCGGTCCTGTACTCGGCGTTCCAGATTTTCATTGCTGCGCTTGAGCGCATCCTCCGCGCGGCGGAACGCCGTGACATCCGTGAAGGTGGCTACATAGCCGCCGCCCGGCATCGGGTTGCCGCGGATCTCGACGATGGTGTCATCGGGGAAGATCCGTTCGGACAGGTGCGGCGTGCCACGGCGCATATGCGCGACGCGGCGCTGCAATGCCTTGGTGGGCGTGTCGCCGGGGCCATCGCCGATCTTCAGCTGCCCCAGTGCCCATGCCGTGAGGTTGACCACCGGCTGCCCGACCTGCAGCAGCTCAGGCGGGAACTTGAACAGCGCGGCGTAGCGGCTGTTCCAGGCCACCAGCTGCAGCTGCGCATCGACCACGCTGATGCCCTGGCTCATGTTCTCCAGCGCAGCTTCCAGCAGGCGCTGGTTGAAGCGCAGCACCTGGGTGGCCTCGCCGACGGCGCGGGTCACCGCGTCCAGCGGCGCGGCGCCGCCCTCGCGTGCGGCTTCGACCAGCAGCCGTGCCATGCCTGCGCCGACCACGGCGGTCAGCTCACGCTCGACGGCGGTGACCCGGTCGTCATCCAGCATCTGCCCGGCGTAGCCCTCCAGCAGCTGGCGCGCACGCTCCTGGCCAAGGAAGCGTCCGGCGGTCCTGCGCAGGGACGCCGCAGCCACCGCATCCCGCCTCCGCGGCAACGACGGACGCACGGCCCGCGACACCAGTGCCACGGCCAGCAGGTTGACCGCCAGGCTGGCACCCATGCTGATGGCGATATGCCCCGGCTGCACGCGCAGCGAGACCACCGACAACCAATGCAGCCCGTCGGCGCCGACCGATGGCGTGGCGGCCGGGATCACCATCGGCAGCAGTACCAGCCACAGCCAGGCCAATGAGCCCAGCACGATGCCGGCCATGATGGCCGCGGAGGGCGTACGCGGGCGATATACCGCCAGCAGCACTGCCGGTGCCAGCTGCGAGAGAGCGGTGAAGGACATCAGGCCGAAATCGCTGAGTGCCTCCGTGTCGCTCATCGCGCGGCTGTACAGCCACGACATCAGGAACACGGCGAGGATGCCGGCACGGCGGAACGCCAGCACGCGGGGGCGCAGATCGGCATTGGCCACACCGCCCTCGATGCCACCGAGCAGGCGTGAACCGAACCCATGGTTGCCAAGCATGATCGACAGGGTCAGCCCGGACAGGATCATCATGCCGGTGGCCGCGCTCAGGCTGCCCAGATAGGCCAGCAGCGCCAGCAGATGATGGCCACCGGCCTGCGGCAGCGCCAGCACGTACAGGTCCGGTGATACCGAGGCCGGCAGCTGCGCGGCGCCGGCCAATGCCATCGGCACCGACGGCAGGCCGATCAGCAGCAGGTAGACCGGGAACATCCAGCGTGCCGTCTTCAGGTCCGAGGTCTGGCGAAGCTCGACCACGCCGACGTGGAACTGGTGCGGCAGGGTGAACGCGGAGATCGCCCCGAGCGCGACCATGGTGAGATAGTCCGGCACGATGGCCGGGGGCGGCAGCTGCACCATCTTCTCCAGCAGCGGTGTGCCGGCCGTGTGCACGGACAGCGCCGCATACAGGCCAATGGCCAACAGCGCCACCAGTTTCAACACCGATTCCAGGCCCAGCGCGACCACGATGCCGCGGTTGGGCTCGGTGGCCGAGGCCTTGCGTGCACCGAACAGCAGGGTGAACGCAGCCATCGTCAGCGCGAACCAGAACGACATGTCCAGCTGCGCACCGGCAGGCGCGAACCGATCACCGAGCAGGGCGCCCAGCCCCTGGCTGACGGCTTTCAGCTGCAGTGCGATGTAGGGAATGATGCCGAACAGCGCCACCAGGGTGATGGTGAAGCCAAGACCACGATCGGCACGCAGTCGTGCAACGACCAGATCGGCGATGGTCGCACTGTTGTGCTGTTTGGCCAGCCGCCCCAGGCGGAGCAGGAACGGCAGGCCCAAGGCGAAGATCAGCGCCATCCCGGCCAGGGTCGGTGGAATCGGAAAGCCCCATTGCAGCCCCTGCGAGGCCGCGCCGTAGTAGGTCCACGCGGTGCAGTGCACGGCCAGCGACAGTGCATAGATGAGCGGCCATGCCCTCGAAAGCCGGTGCCCCCGGCGCTCGCCCCACAGCGCCACGCCAAACAGCAGTGCGGTCCATGCAATGCAGGCGAAGAGGACGATGGAGGGCGTCAACATCGCTCCAGTGTAGGGAGAGAAGCGGGGAGGGTGGTGCTAGGAGGCGATCACGATCAGTGACAGCTGCTCAGCGACCAGTGCCAGCTCGCCATCAGCAACCCGCTCGACGGCCTTGCGCTGGGTCAGCAGCCATTGGCCGGGCTGCCGCGCGTCCAGTGACACCAGCTGCGAGCGTACCCGCACCTCGGACCCGCTCGGCACCGGCGCCAGGAAGCGGACCTTGTTCAAGCCGTAGTTGAGCACATGGGCGATGCCGGGGAAGCCGGCGAGGGCGGCCACATCGTCCTCCACCGTCAGCGAGAGCAGCAGGAAGCCGTGTGCGATGGTCTGCCCACCCGGCAT
This sequence comes from Stenotrophomonas sp. 115C5, assembly GCF_056861055.1. NCBI lineage: Bacteria > Pseudomonadati > Pseudomonadota > Gammaproteobacteria > Lysobacterales > Lysobacteraceae > Stenotrophomonas > Stenotrophomonas sp. 115C5. The sequence continues at coordinate 207,029 of NZ_JBSPUQ010000004.1, read as the reverse complement.
CTGCGCCTGCGCCCGCGCTGGATCGACATGGATCCAGTTGTGGTCGCCGGTGGCGTCGGCAAAGGCATCGATGCGCGCCTGGTCCACGCGGGTCACGCCACTCAGCCGCTCGCTGGCTGCCCACTGCTGCAACGCCTGCAGGGCGGGAGGCAGGTCGCTGTCCGCACTCACGCCACACGCTCCAGCAAGGTCAGGATCGCGTCACGTGCCTCTGGTTCGGACAGCATCGGAGCGTGCCCCACATCGGGCACTTCCACCAGGCGGGCACTTTCCGAGGTGGCCGCCATCTGTCGCGCGACATCGGCTGGCAGGATGTCGGACAGCGCACCGCGCACCACCAGCACCGGCACCCGTGCGGTCAGCCCGCGAACCGCACGCCATAGCAGCGGACGCAACAGCCACAGCAGCCATGGCCGGGTGGTGCGGATCACCGCCGGGTCGTAGTCCAGTTCCAGCAGGCCATCGTTTCGTGGGCGGAAGGTGCGCACCGCCATCTGCCGCCAGTCGTCGGTGCTGAAGCGAGGGAACGCGGCCTTGCCGATGGATTCCACGTAAGCCGTGGCCTGCACCAGGTCCATCGGCGGGACCGGCTTGCCGGCGTACTTGCCGATCCGTGCCAGCGCCTCGCGTGGCACCTTGGGGCCGGCATCGTTGAGCACCGCGCCCGCGATCCGCTCGGGCGCGCGCGAGGCGAGGGTGATGGTCACCAGTACGCCCAGCGAGGTGCCGACGAACACCGCCTTGTCGATGTTCTGCGAGCGCAGCAGCGCGACCATGTCATCCGCATAGGCACGTGGGTTGTAGCTGGACGGGTCATATGCGCGTTCCGACCCTGCGCGACCGCGCAGGTCGACCGCGATCACGCGCCAGCCCTCGGCGGTGAGTACATCGGCCAGCGCGTCGAAATCGGCGCCATTGCGGGTCAGTCCTGGAATGCAGACCACCGTGCCACGCGCTGCCTGCCCCGCATCGGGTGCATGGTCGCGCGCGTGCAGGCGCAATCCATCATTGCTGTTCCAGTACAGGTCGTCGTAAGACTGCGTCATGCAGAAGCTTCCTGAAGATCGTAACGGATGCGCTAGAAATCGTACCGGACGCTGAGGCTATATTGGCGCGGCGGGCCATAGAAGCCAATCAGCGTGCCGACCGCCGGGATGTTGTAGCCGGTGGTGCGGTATTCCTTGTCGGCCAGGTTGGTGCCCTGCAGCGAGAAGGTCCACGCATCGTCCAGGCGCCAGATGACGCCGGCATTGACCAGCCCGTAACCCTGCTGTCGGATCACCGGGCTGAGGTCAGTGGTCGGCCACACTTCGCTCTGGTAGCTGTAGCTCACCCGTGCCGACAGGTTGCTGCCGTTGGCCAGGTCGGTGCGGTATTCCACATTCAGCGCCCCCGAGAATTCCGGGGCATTGGTGAACTTCATCTGCCTGGCCACGTTGATGCCGCGGTCCATGTACTCGTCGTACTTGGTATCCAGCCATGCCAGGTTGCCGGAAATCAGCCAGTGCTGGCTGGGCAGGTACTGATACTCGACTTCCAGGCCTTTGACGGTACCGGCGCCGGCATTGGTGAAATCACCGAAGAATGAATCGTCGATGCCATCGCCGTTGGTATCCAGACCGGTGAACACCGACAGCTGGATGTCCTTGTACTTGTTGTAGAACGCCGACAGGTTCAGGAACAGGCGCTGGTCGAGGAAGGCCATCTTGCTGCCGACTTCGTAGCTGTCCACGGTCTCGTCATCGAACGGCTCCGCCGAGCGCGGTGCCGCCACCGCGTTGGCGCGGATGTTGTAGCCACCGGACTTGAAGCCACGCGTCGCCAGGCCATAGACCATGATGTCCGGGGTGATCTGGTAGTCCAGCGAGACCTTGGGCGAGACGTTCTTGAAGTTGGTCTTCTTGTCGAAATCGGCGGTCACCGCCACCGGCCGGCTGAAGCCCGGGTCGGCGTAGAGGCGGTTCAGCACGATCGCGCGCTTGTCCTCGTCGGTGTAGCGGGCGCCGACATCGAGCTTCAGTCTGCTGGTCAGGTCGAAGGTCCAGTCCGCGTACAGCGCGATGCTGTCGGTCAGCACCTTGCCCTGGTTGTCGGCGAACTGCGCACTGAAGTAGTTGTTCTGGATCTGCCCGCCAGCTTCGCCGCTGAACTGGTACAGGCCGACCACGCCGCGCACCCGGCCGCCGGCATCGTAGTTCACCTGCACTTCGTTGCTGACCTGGTCGTCGTGGTAGGTGCCACCCACGTCGGCGAGCTTGACCGGCGCGGTATCGAAGTCGATGTTGGCCTCGCTGTCCGATTCACGCTTGGCGATCACGTACTTCAGTGCGATGTCTTCGTTCGGCCGCCAGTTCACTGTGGCCGAGGCGCCCTTGCTCTCCACGTTGTTGAGGTTGCGCATGCCCGAGCGGATGTCATAGCGGCTGTCCATCGGCGGGTAGGCGCGCAGGAACGGATTGGGCGCCAGCATCTTCGAGCCGCGCATGCCGGACTGATCGTCGATCCAGTCCAGTGCGAACTGCACGTCGAAGTCATCGCCCGCATACGCGCCCAGGTTCAGGCGTGCCACGTTGATCTGCTTGTCGCTGACCGGCTGGCCGTTGAAGGTGTTCTCGCCAAACCCGTCGTGGTTCATGCTGGCCACCGCTACACGGGCGCGCAGGCCGCTGTCGGCACCGCCGATCGGGCCGCCGATGGCCGCCTTCGCATCCAGCTGGCTGTAGTTGCCCACGGTGATCTGGGCGAAGCCCTCGGCCTGGGTGGGCAGGCCGCGCGAGATGTACTTGATCGCGCCGCCGATGGTGTTCTTGCCATACAGCGTGCCCTGCGGGCCGCGCAGCACCTCGATGCGCGAGACATCGAACACATCCAGCAGCGCACCCTGCGGGCGCGCGATATAGACGTCATCCAGGTAGATGCCCACGCCCGGATCGGCGCCCCAGGTGGGATCGGACTGGCCGATGCCACGGATGTAGGCGGTGACCGTGCTGCTGGCGCCGCGGGCAGCGTAGATGGTGAGGTTGGGCACCTGCGCATCCAGGTCGCTGATGTCCTGGACATTCATCTTGTCCAGCGCCTCGGAGGTAAACGCAGTGACGGCAACCGGCACCTCCTGCAGGGTTTCCTCGCGCTTGCGTGCGGTGACCTTGATGCTGTCCAGGTTGGTGGGTGATGCAGTCCTGTCCGCCGTCGGCGTGGCCTGGGGCGCTTCCTGGGCCAGTACCGGCCCGGAAGCCAGCAGCGCGCCGATCATGAGACTCAAACAATTCCGTTTCATTCGGTCCTCCCCCAGACAGGTGCTTGCAGATGGCCCATTGCCACCCCTGCAGCCAAGGCTAGCGGTGTCATCGGGCAGCGGCGAGTGGACCTAGGTCCAGTCGGCAGCGGCCGCCGGATGCGGATACTGGGCGCGGCCCCAGCCGGAAGCGCATCCCGGTACCCCTTCATCCACGACTCACCCATGAGGATCTGGCCATGAAATCCGGAATCGATTCGATCAAGGTTGTACTGCTGGTGCTGTGCAGTTGGCTGGCAATGGCGGGCAGTGCCCTTGCTGCAGGCCCGGCCGGGCATTGGGACATTGGCCTGTACGGCAATCTGTTCGGCGCCCGCGAATACCAGGTGTGGGTGCCCGCCGGCTACGACGACACACAACCGCTGCCTTTGCTGCTGGTGCTGCACGGCTGCGTGACCGGACCGAACCTGATGGGCGAGGCCTCGGGCTTCAACGATGTGGCCGACACCGAAGGCTTCATCGTGGTCTACCCCCGGCAGAACGTCACCTCCAATCCGGCCCGCTGCTGGAATTGGCAGCTGCCGATCAACCAGGCACGCGACAGTGGCGAGCCCTCGCTCCTGGCCGGCATCGTGGACAAAGTGAAGGCGGCTTACAGCGTTGATCCGCATCACGTGTACGTCACCGGCATTTCGGCGGGCGGCGCGATGACCTCGATCATGCTGGCCTGCTATTCGGATGTGTTCGCCGCAGGTGCCATCCATTCCGGTGGCATGTTCAAGGGCGCGACCACGATTTCCGGTAGCGCCTACGCACTGTTGGCCGGCAGCATCTACTCGCCGGACAGCAACGGTCGCCTGGCATGGCAGTGTTCGGGCTCACCGACGCCGCGACCGCTGCCGGTGCTGGTGTTCCATGGCAGTGCCGACCTGACCGTCAACCCGGTGAACGGGCAGCAGGCGGTGCGCCAGTTCCTGCAGACCAATGACCTGGCCGACGACGGCATGGACAACGATTCGGTGAAGTACGTGCCGACCAGCACCTATCACGGCCAGGTGCCGGGCGGCCGCGCGTATACCGTCGACAACTACGCGTACGGCGGCAGGACGCTGGTTCAGCACTATGTGGTGCAGGGCATGGGGCATGCCTGGAGCGGCAGCCAGTCGGGCCTGCCATTCACCGACCCGAAGGGGCCGGATGCCACGCTGATCACCTGGTTGTTCCTGAGGGACCACCAGCGCTGAAGGGGCTTCTGTTGCAGCGTCGAGCTTGATCGACGGTCAAAGGCCCCATGCTAGCCTTCCCCCTGGCAGGATTGCCTGACAGGGGGAAGGCCTGGAAACCCGACACCGAAATTCCATCGTATTGGCTGTATCCGGCATGCTCGCACTGGCACTGTCCGCAAATGCGCTCGCGCATCCGGGCGGGCTCGACAAGCAGGGTTGCCACACCAACCGGAAAACGGGTGAGTATCACTGCCATCGAGCCGCTCCAGCCGCCCCTCGATACGTCGACACTCCGCGCAGCAGTTTCGCCCCCGCCCCCGCGCGCGGCTCCCGGGCATTTGCCAACTGCGCGGAGGCCCGCGCCGCCGGGGCTGCGCCGGTACGGCGTGGTGATCCGGGGTATGGCCCGCACCTCGATCGTGACAATGACGGCGTGGGCTGCGAACCCTATCGGGGCCACAGGTAGGGCATGGCCCACCTGGCTTCAACTCCCGTTTCCCCGGGTTCGTCGGCCATCGCCGGGAGTGGTCGCACGATCTCCCCGTATTGCAGGGATATCCCCTAGGCTGTTGTGATTGAACTGCAAGGATGAAAGCAATCATGAAGCGCTGGATTTTCCTGGCATTGGCCACGCTCCCGTTCGCCACCGGTGCGGTGGTCATCCGCGACGATGTTGACGATGCCAGGTACCAGATCGACGCATCGGTGTTCCCGGCACTGGCCGACATGCCGGGCGAGGGTCATGGTGTCCTCATTGCTCCGCAGTGGGTGCTGACCGCTGCGCATGCAGCACCGATGGAAGGGATGGATGCCACGATCACCATCGATGGGAAGGGCTACGGCGTCGAGCGTGTCTTCCTGCACCCCGGCTACCGGAGGATGCCCGAGGCGCTGGGCAAGGAAGCGATGGCAACCGGGAGCGCGTCGAAAATCCACGCGTTTCTGGCGGCGTCGGATGACATCGCACTGATCAGACTTGCCGCCCCGGTGAGCGATGTGCCGCCGGTTGCACTCTACCGTGGCGCCAACGAGGTCACGCAGGTCGCCGCCGTGATAGGGAAAGGCGCCACCGGCAACGGTGCCATTGGCCTGGTGCCGGGTGGCTCACATCGCACGACGCTACGCCGGGCGTACAACACCATCACCGGCGGCAACGAACGCTATCTCTGGTACCGGTTCGATCCGCCTCCGCAGGGCCTTCCCCTTGAGGGCGTGCTCGGCAACGGCGACAGCGGCGGCCCGCTGCTGATCAGGAAGGAAGGGGCCTGGCAGCTGGTGGGCCTCGGCTCCTGGATCACCGCCGTTCCGGAGCACGCGCTTGAGGCGGGCTTCTATGGCCAGGTGGTCTACAACGTCCGCGTGTCCCGCTACCTCAACTGGATCGAAAGCATCATCGAGCGTGACGCATCACGTTAATCGTGCATCCGGGCAGTCTTCCGCGCAGATGTTCGCCCGGTCTCAAGTCATGCGACGGGTGTTCGTATCCTCTCCGCCATGGCCTCTTCGTTCAAATTTCCTGCGTGCGTGACCGCGTCCCGGCCATCCGGCTGGGTGCAGAGCGGCGAGCGCTGGGATCTGTGGTGGAACGGTCGTTCGGTGGCCAGTATCGTGCCGCATGCGGTGCTCGGGTTCCGCCTGTATCTGGACGCACGCAAGATGTCACAGGCCAAGGTCGTGTCCGCCGCCAGCGCCCGTCAGGCCAAGCGCTACGCCGAGCGCTGGTGTGCTGCACGGCTCTGCCCGCAGTTGCCTCTGCGCGATGCGGTGGCGCGGTTGGTGGCTGTTGCGCCCGGCGCGGGCGCCGTGCCCTCGCAGGCACTGACGCGGGAGCAGCGGCAGCAGGCCCGGCGCCTGGCTGAAGCCGGGGCAGGGGAGATGGGGCGGATCAAGGAAGCGCTGGCACCGCGGCCACACATGATGGCCGCCAGGCCCGAGGTGCAGGGGCGAGGTGGAGCCTGGTCTGTGTCCGGCCAGATTCCATCCTCCCCGCACCGAAACGGGAATACATCCCCAACCAGAGCTACGCCGAAAGCTCCTCACGCACGATCCGGGCCCCTTCGCTGAGCGCACGCAGCTTGCCACGTGCCACTTCACGGGCCAGCGGCGCCATGCCGCAGTTGGTGCTCGGGTAAAGCTTGTCGGCATCCACGAACTGCAGGGCCTTGCGCAGGGTGTTGGCTACTTCATCGGCGGTCTCCACCGTGCTGGACGCCACGTCGATGGCGCCCACCATCACTTTCTTTCCGCGTACCAGTTCGATCAGGTCGATCGGCACGTGCGAGTTGTGGCATTCCAGCGAGATGATGTCGAGGTTGGAGGTCTGCAGCTTGGGGAACGATTCTTCATACTGGCGCCATTCCGATCCCAGCGTCTGCTTCCAGTCGGTGTTGGCCTTGATGCCGTAGCCGTAGCAGATGTGCACGGCGGTCTCGCACTTCAGTCCTTCGATCGCACGCTCCAGCGCGGCTACGCCCCAGTCGTTCACTTCGTCGAAGAACACGTTGAAGGCCGGCTCATCGAACTGGATGATGTCCACGCCAGCGGCTTCCAGCTCCTTCGCTTCCTCGTTGAGGATCTTCGCGAACTCCCAGGCCAGCTTCTCACGGCTCTTGTAGTGCGCGTCGTACAGGGTGTCGATCATCGTCATCGGGCCAGGCAGCGCCCACTTGATCGGCTGCGTGGTCTGCCGGCGCAGGAACTTCGCATCCTCCACGAACACCGGTTTCGGGCGGCTCACGGCGCCGACCACGGTCGGCACGCTGGCATCGTAGCGGTTGCGGATGCGCACGGTCTCGCGCTTCTCGAAATCAACGCCGCTGAGGTGTTCGATGAAGGTGGTGACGAAGTGCTGCCGGGTCTGCTCGCCGTCGCTGACGATATCGATGCCGGCATGCTGCTGTTCCTGCAGGGACAGGCGCAGGGCATCCTGCTTGCCTTCAGTCAGGCCTTCGTCCTGCAGCTTCCAGGGCGACCAGAGCTTTTCGGGTTCTGCCAGCCAGGACGGCTTGGGCAGGCTGCCGGCGGTGGAGGTAGGGAGCAGTTTCTTCGTCGACATTGCGTCTTGTTTCCTGGGGGCGGATGTAAAATCGATGGATCAGCGGGCAGCCCACTGCTCAAGCACGGCGCGATACGGCTTGATGAAGTGTTCTTCGGTGAACTTGCCCTGCTTGACCGCCAGCTGGCTGCGCTCTTCGCGGTCGTAGACGATGCGGGTGGACGAATAGTCCTGGTGCTTCAGGCTGGGCTGGTAGACCTTGCCGGCCACGGAGTTGGCGTTGTAGATCTCCGGGCGGTAGATCTTCTGGAACGCTTCCATCGTGCTGATGGTGCCGATCAGTTCCAGATTCGAGTAATCCCCCAGCAGGTCGCCCTGGAAGTAGAAGGCAAGCGGCGCCACGCTGCCCGGTGGCATGAAGTAGCGCACCTGCAGGCCCATCTTGTCGAAATACTGGTCAGTGGGAGAGAACTCGCCCTGGCGGTATTCCACGCCCAGGATCGGATGGTGGTTCTCGGTGCGGTGGTAGGTCTTGCTGCTGGATACGCTGATGCAGATCACCGGTCCCTTGCTGAAGTTGGCGCGGTAGGCGTCAGACTCCAGGAAGTGCTTGAACAGCTTGCCATGCAGGTCGCCAAAGCCTTCCGGAATGCCGAAGGTGGCCTTGCCCTCGTTGCTGGCCGGCAGCACCACGCTGAAATCGTAGTCGCGCACGTAGGACGAGAAGTTGTTGCCGACGATACCCTCGGTGCGCGCACCGGTCTGCGTGTCGACAATGGTTGGGCGCAGGACCTCGATCAACGGGAACGGATCACTGCCATCGCTGCCGTCGATGTGCATCTCCACCGAGATGATGTCCAGCTCGACCGCATAGCGATCCGCGCTCGGGTTGTCCCAGTGCGCCAGATCGTTGAAGCGGTTGTTGATCATGCTGATCGTGTTGCGCAGGTTCTCCTGCCGGGATGCCCCGCGCGCCAGATTGGCGAAATTGGTGGTGATGCGCGTGCCATCGGCGGGCTGGTAGTCCTCGTTGAAGGGGATGCGCGTGATGCTGAAGGTGAAGGTGTCGGTCGTCATGGGTGGCGTTCCGGTTTGCGGGGTCACTTCCGAATGCAGGGGTGCTGGCATCCGGTATTCAGAGAATTGCGGCGGTCTCGGCGATGGCGGGCGCTGCGCGATGGGACAGCGCAAGCAAGGGCAGTGCCCGCTGCACCGCCAGCCGTGCGCGCTGGATCAGCGCCTCGTCATGGACGCGACCCTCGGCGAAATCGCGGTCGGTGGCGTACACGCCGAGGGGCAGTGTGCGAGCCTGGAAGAAGCTGAAGAGCGGCCGCAGCTGATGGTCGATCACCAGCGCGTGGCGCTCGCTGCCGCCGGTGGCGGCCAGCAGGATTGGGGTGTCGACCAGCGCGTCCTGGTGGACGAAATCGAAGAAGTGCTTGAACAGTCCCGTATACGAACCGCGGTAGACCGGCGTGGCCACCACCAGTACGTCGGCCTGTTCAACAGCGGCCAGCTGCCGCTCCACAGCGTCGGGCACCTGTGAGCGCCACAGTGCGCCGGCCAGCTGCGGCGCCAGCTCGCCCAGTTCGATCAGGTGCGGCGCGCAGGCAACTTCCTCGCCAATCAGGTCCAGCAGGTGCTCGGCCAGGGTCGCAGCCCTTGAAGGGCGCTGCAGCCCGCCGGAGACGGCGACGATACGGAGGGGGCGGGTCATTTATTCGCTTTCAGCAGGGGAGGGGCTGCTTCGGCGCGATCTGCGGGGGGCGCAGTCCTGCAGGCCGGCTGGATCAGCAGGCTGGCAGGCAACCGAAGGCATGACCCGATGCTAGCCACGCCTTTCCATGACGTAAAATGGTATTACTTCACCAATCCATGAGTGAGATTCATCGTCATGCTGGAGCGGATCCACCTCAGCATCGTGCAGCAGGTCGAGCAGCAGGGCTCGCTCACCGCCGCGGCCGGCGTGCTCAACCTGACACAGTCGGCCCTGAGCCACAGCATGAAAAAGCTGGAGCAGCAGCTCGGCACCGATGTGTGGCTGCGCGAAGGCCGCAGCCTGCGACTGACCCAGGCCGGGCAATACCTGCTGGCAGTCGCCAACCGCGTGCTGCCGCAGCTGGATCTGGCCGAGGAGCGGCTGGGCCAGTTCGCACAGGGCGAGCGCGGCGCCCTGCGCATCGGCATGGAGTGCCATCCGTGCTACCAGTGGCTGCTGAAGATCGTCTCGCCGTACCTGGCCGCGTGGCCGGACGTGGATGTGGACGTCAAGCAGAAATTCCAGTTCGGCGGCATCGGCGCGCTGTTCGGCTATGAGATCGACCTGCTGGTCACCCCCGACCCATTGCTGAAGCCAGGCCTGAAGTTCATTCCCGTGTTCGACTACGAACAGGTGCTGGTGGTGGCCAGCAACCACGCCCTGGCCAAGGTGGACCACGTAAAGCCGCGCCAGCTCGGCCAGGAAGTGCTGATCAGCTACCCGGTGCCGTTCGAGCGCCTGGACATCTACAACCAGTTCCTGCTGCCGGCCGGCATCACGCCGCGGCGCCACAAGGCCATTGAAACCACCGACATCATGATGCAGATGGTGGCCAGCGGCCGCGGCGTGGCCGCCATGCCGCGCTGGCTGGTGGAGGAGTACGCCGCGCGCATGGACGTGGTACCCGTTCGCCTGGGCGCCAAAGGCATCCCCAAGCAGATCTATCTGGGCGCGCGCGAGGCCGATACCGGTATCGACTATCTGCAGGCCTTCATCGAACTGGCCCGTAACAGCTCGCCGCTTGCCGGCAATGTGGGCGGAGCGCGTTGATGTCGGCAGGCATGTCACTGCGGGCGGACGCCTTCATCAACGCTTTTTCACTGGAAGTCAGCGCGAAAGCTATGCCTGCGCTGCGCGCCGAGGCGGCCCGCATACCGCGCGGCACAATCATCTCCATTCCCTGGTTGGCCAGCGAGGACGACGATGCACGCCTGGCCGCCGCATGCGCGGTGCGCGAGCTCGGCTTCGAGCCGATGCCGCATCTCTCCGCCCGGCGTATCGGTTCACACGCAGCACTTGAGCGCTTCCTGGAACGTGCCGCCGGCGAAGCCGGGGTCGCGCGTTGCCTGCTGATCGCGGGTGACCTGGCCACGCCCATCGGACCATTTGCAGACAGCGCGTCGATCATCGAGACCGGTCTTCTGGAGCGACACGGTATCAAGGTCGTCGCCATCGGCGGGCATCCGGAAGGCCACCCGGTAATGAGCAGTGACGAACGCTGGCAGGCGCTTCAACACAAATGCCAGCGCATCGAAGCACGCGGCATGGCCCCCTTGATCGTCACCCAGTTCGCGTTCGATGCCGATACCGTGCTGGCCTGGCTGGATGCACTGCGCACGCGTGGCATCACCGTTCCGGTACTGGTCGGTGTGCCGGGTCCGGCCAGCATCACCCGCTTGCTGCGTTATGCGGCGATGTGCGGCGTAGGCGCCAGTGCATCGATGCTCGCCCGGTATGGCATCTCGATCGGCCGCCTGCTCGGAACGGCGGGGCCGGAGGTGTTCGTCGATCGCCTGGTGAAGGGGCTGACCAGCGCGCATGGCCAGGTCAGCCCGCACCTGTTCCCGTTCGGCGGTGTTGCGCCCTCGCTGGAGTGGATCGAGCAGTACCGGCAGCGTGTTCGCGGTGCACGCGGCGTAATCCACGAAGACTGACAGCTGTCACTGGTCGCCATTGGGGCGGAAGCGAATAGTGAGCGCCAAGGCGAGGGCCCCTCGCCACCACTCACCCAGGGACCGTTCATGAACATGCTCCAGAACCTCGCCTCGCAGACGCCGGTCTGGGTCTGGCTGCTCCTTGCTTTCCTGATCACCCGTGGCATCGCCGCCATGAAGCCGGCCGAAACCTCGCTGCAGAAGCTGGCGATCGTGCCCGCGCTGTTCGCCGTCTGGGGTGCGTGGTCGATCAGTCATCGCTTCGACGCGTCGCTGGCCGCCTGGAGCGAGTGGCTGGTCGGCATCGCAACGGGCGCGGCGCTTGCCTGGCTGCTGCTGAATCGGTTGAAGCTGAAGCTGAAGCTGACGCTGGACCGCAGCACCGGCAAGCTCTGGCGCAGCGCGGACTTCAGCCTGTTGCCGCTGCTGCTGATCACCTTCCTGGTGAAGTACGGCTTCGAAGTTGCATTTGCAGTGTCGCCGTCGCTGTCCGCCAATGCCGGCTTCAGTGCCGCCTACCTGCTGCTGATAGGCGGATTCACCGGCATCTTCGTCGGCAAGTACTGCCGGTACCTGGCCTCGTTGCGGATGGATGCGGCAGGCAAGGGGCTGAAACCGCAGGCTCACTGACCTGGTAGTGCCGGCCGCTGGCCGGTTTCCCCATGCAGCGTTGCGCGGGGCTGGCGCAGGCGTCACGATGCCCGCCACTGGCCAACACCGGAAACGCTGACGTCATGAAGACCACATCCTGGTTCTGGATCAACGTGGCCAGTCACTTCGGCATTGTCGCAGCCCTGGCCTGGCTGCCCGCACGGTGGACGGGGCAACTTGTGGAAGCCCTGGCCGGAACTCAGCCGGCTATCGGCGACACCCGCCATTTGGCCTTCATAGGCTCCATGTTCGGCTTTTGCGTGACCGCACTGATCCTGATGGGGGCACTGACAGTCACCGGCGAACTACTGGGTTTCTCCAGGCCCTATGCGCGACGGTCGGAGGCCCAGAACGAAGCGCAGGCCGTCCACCGGAAGGTACTGCTGACTGCATTCGCCACGCTCTCTTGGGTGGCCGGGGGATCGCTTGCCGGTATTGCGTCGATCTTCGCGGCCTCGCAATGAAGGGCGGCCCTGTCAGCGCCCTGTGTGCCGGAACGGATGGGTGCGTGAACTGCGGGGCTGCTCACGCCTCCCCGCGCCACTGGCTCATCAGCATCTGCAGGAATCGCTCCGCCGTGGGCGAGAGCAGGGCGCCGCGGCGGCGGACGATGCCGATCGTGCGTGACACCACCGGGTTGCCGATCGCGCGCGTCACCAGGGTGGGGTGATCCCCATCTGGCGTGGCCATCTTCGGCAGCACTGACACGCCGATGCCGGCCTCGACCATGCCCAGTGACGTCGACAGGTGCGTCACTTCATAGTGCCAGCTCAGCTTGAGGTTCTCGCGCGCGAGCGCTCCGTCCAGCAGCGTGCGGTTACCGCTGGTGCGATGCACGGTGATCAACTGATGCTCGGCCAGGTCGGCCCATTCCACCTTGCGCTTGCGCGCCAGCGGATGATCGCGCCGGCAGGCGAGGACGAAGGGGTCCTCAGCCAGTACGTCGAAGTCGAGATTCGGATCGTTGGCGCCCATGAAGTTGATGCCGAACTCGACTTCGCCACGTTCCACTGCCTGCAGGCCCTCCGTGGCCGGGATATCCAGAATGCGGAAGCGCACGTTCGGGTGCGCTTCGTGGAAACGCGCCATCACGCTGGGCAGGAAATAGAACGCGGCCGTAGGCAGGCAGGCGATGGTGACGGTAGCGCCGCGGGTGTCTTCGCGGCCGCGCAGTGAGAACAGTGATCCATCGAATTCCTCCAGCATGCGACGCACCAGCGGCAGCAGGTTCTCACCGACGGCAGTGGTGCTGACGCTGCGCGTGGTCCGCTCCAGCAGCGGCGAACCCACGGCCTGCTCCAGCTTCTGGATCCGGCGGCTGAGTGCCGGCTGGGAGACATGCAGGATCTCCGCCGCCCGATGGAAGCTGCGCGTCTCCGATACCAGCAGGAACGCGCGTAGATCGAGAATTTCGCAATTGATGCTCATTAGGTATCAATCATCTAAAAATCAGCAATTCACAGATTAATTCGGGTCATGCCAGTATCGAATCACAGAGGGGTCATTCATCCCCTATACGCATCAATCTAGCACACGTATGTCCAACGATCTGCTCAGCATTCCCTGCGTGCTCATGCGCGGCGGCACCTCCAAGGGCCCGTTCTTCCTGGCCAGCGACCTTCCGGCGAACACCGCCGAACGCGATCGCCTGCTGTTGGAAGTGATGGGGTCGGGTCATCCGCTGCAGATCGACGGCATCGGTGGTGGCAACGCGCTGACCAGCAAGGTGGCCATCATCGACAGATCCAGCCGGGCAGATGCCGACGTGGACTATCTGTTCGCCCAGGTAAGGGTGGAGCAGCAGGTGGTGGACACGTCCCCCAACTGCGGCAACATGCTGGCGGCGGTGGGCCCGTATGCCATCGAGCGGGGGTTGGTGCATGCTCAGGATCCGCAGACCGAGGTGCGCATCCACAACGTCAACACCGGCAAGCTGATCATCGCGACGGTGGAAACGCCCGGCGGCAATGTGGTCTATCGCGGTGATACGCGCATTGCCGGCGCGCCGGGCTCGGCCGCGCCGGTCAGGCTTTCTTTCCTTGATGCGGCGGGCGCCCGCACTGGCAAGCTGCTGCCCAGCGGGCACGCGCAGGAATCCATCGATGGCGTCCCGGTCAGCCTGGTGGACTGCGCCATGCCGATGATGCTGGTGCGTGCCGAAGACCTGGGCGTACGTGGTGATGCTTCGCCCGCCGAACTGAACGCGGACGCGGCGTTCATGCGCCGGCTGGAAGCGCTGCGCATCGAGGCAGGTGCCCGCATGGGCATCGCCGACGCCGGCAACAAGGTCATTCCCAAGCCAGTGCTGCTGTCGGCGCCGCAACAGGCGGGCGATCTGCAGGTGCGCTATTTCATGCCGCACCAATGCCACACCGCACTGGCCATTACCGGCGCGGTCGGCCTGGCCACCGCCGCCGTCACGCCGGGCACGCTGGCCCACACTTTGGTCGGATGCCTGTCCGTTCCCGGCAGCATTACCCTCGAACATCCGAGCGGGGCCCTGGAGGTGGGTCTCAGTCGCAGCTCGGACGATACGCCGGTGATTGCCAGCGTGGTCCGCACCGCACGCCGACTGTTCGACGGTCGGGTATATGCAACGTCGCCCGCGCATGCCACGGCCAGTACCACCCACGACCGCCAATGGACGTCAGCGGCATGATCTGAAACCGGCTGGGTCGGCACAGGCGTGCCTGCTCCGCCACCACAACGTAGATGCTTCACTCCTGGGAGGGATGATGTACAAGCAGTTCCTGATGGTCGCGCTGTGCGCGGCCGGCCTGGCCGCGGCCGGGTGCAGCAACAGCGGCCGCGCCGAAGGTGAGACCACAGGCAGCGCTGACAACGCACCGGTGCGCATCAGCGTCGGTTCTTACAACCTCAACAACCTGCCGTTCTTCATCGCCGACGCCAAGGGGTACTTCAAGGACGTCGGCCTGCAGGTGAAGACCGAGAACTTCGCCCAGGGCGGCTCCAAGGTACTGCAGGCGCTGGTGGCCAATTCCACCGATGTGGCCGTCGGCTTCTACGACCACACCATCCAGATGCAGGCCAAGGGCAAGGACGTGGTTGCCTTTGTGCTGCTCTCGCGCAATTCCGGGCTGGTGATGGCCGGCCGCGAAGATGCCACCTTCGATCCGGCCCGGCCGGAAACCATCAAGGGCCAGAAGGTCGGGATCACCGCGCCGGGCTCCTCGTCAGACTTCTTCGTCCGTCACTTTCTCGCCCAGCATGATATTCCGGCCGACAGCATCTCGCTGATCGGCGTCGGCTCCGGCGCCGCAGCGGTTGCCGCCCTGGAGCAGGGCAAGATCGACCTGCTGGTCAACTACGACCCGGCCGCCACCCTGATCACCGAGCGCAAGGTCGGCAAGATCCTCCTCGACGCGCGCAGCGACGACGGCGCCCGCCAGGTCTATGGCGGCCTGTACCCGACCTCGGTGATGTATGCCAACCAGAGCTTCCTGGACAAGCGCCCCGAAGCGGCCGAGAAGATTGCCCGTGCCGAGCAGATGGCATTGAAGTTCATCGCCGACAACAGTGCCGAAGAGATCGTTGCCGCGCTGCCGGACAGCTACGTCTCCGGCGACCGCGCCACCTATGCCCGCGCGGTGGAGAACGCCCGCGCGATCTTTACCCGGGACGGTCACTTCACGCCGGCCGACCTGGAAACCCCACTGAAGGTGCTGCGCGAGTTCAACACGGATGTGGCCAAGGCGAACATCGATCTGTCCAGGACCTACACCAATGCCTTCGTCGAGCGTGCCAACGCTGCGGCGCCGGCTGCCCAACCGTAAGCGGAGGTAACCCCATGGCCCTCAATGCCACCGTGCGCCAGTTCAATGGCGCACCGCAGCTGGAGCCTGCACAGACCATGGTCGCCCTCAACAAGGTGACCATGTCCTTCGGCGAATTCACCGCCGTTCGTGATGTCGACATCCAGGTGGGTGACGGCGAGTTCCTTGCCATCGTCGGCCCGACCGGCTGCGGCAAGAGCACCATCCTCAATTCCGTGGCGGGTCTGCTGAAGCCGTCTTCCGGGCAGGTCAGCATCGACGGCCGCGCCGTCAGCGGTGTGCAGGAGTCGGTCGGCTACCTGTTCCAGCAGGATGCGCTGCTGCCGTGGAAGACGGCTTACCAGAATGTTGAACTCGGCCTGCGCTTCCGCGGCGTGCCCGAAGCCGAACGCAAGGCCAAGGCCAACGCGTGGCTGGCCAAGGTCGGCCTGGCCGGTTTCGAGCATCGCTACCCCCACCAGCTGTCCGGTGGGCAGCGCAAGCGTGTGCAGATGGCGCAGGCGCTGATCGTCGAGCCGAAGGTGATCCTGATGGATGAACCGTTCTCGGCGCTGGACATCCATACCCGGCACCTGATGCAGAACGAGCTGCTGCGTCTTTGGCAGGAGGACCGGCGCTCGGTGATCCTGATCACCCACGATCTGGAAGAAGCGATCGCCCTGGGGGATCGCGTGGTGGTGCTGTCCTCCGGCCCAGCCAGCCGCGTGGTGCGCAGCTTCGACGTGGATCTGGAACGTCCGCGCAACGTGGCCGAGATCAAGCTGGATGACCGTTTCACCGACCTTTACCGCGACATCTGGGCCTGCCTGCGCGGCGAAGTGGAGAAGAGCTATGCACGCCAAGACTGACAAATTCATCCAGCTGGCCCTGGTAGTCGCCGTTTTCGGCGGCTGGGAAGGCGGTATCGCGCTGGGCGTGATCGATCCGTTCTTCTTCCCTTCGCCGACGGCGATCGTGCAGCAGGCCTGGACCTGGTTGTCCGATACCTCGTTCTACCAGCACGTCTACATCACCCTGACCGAAACCGCGCTGGGCTACATCATCGGCACCGGTCTGGGTGTCGCCGGCGGTGTCTGGCTGGGCCTGAGCCGCCGCTCGGCCCGCATCCTCGATCCCTTCATCAAAGGCTTCAACGCAATTCCGCGCGTGGTGCTGGCGCCGATTTTCGTGTTGTGGCTTGGGCTGGGCCTGTGGTCGAAGGTGGCGCTGGCGGTCACCCTGGTGTTCTTCACCACGTTCTTCAATGCCATGCAGGGCGTGCGCGAGGTGAATCCGGTGGTGCTGGCCAATGCCCGCATCCTGGGCGCAAGCCGCAGCGACCTGCTGCGCCATGTCTACTTCCCGGCAGCAGCCAGCTGGATCCTGTCCTCGCTGCGCACCTCGGTGGGCTTCGCGGTGGTCGGCGCGATCATCGGTGAGTACCTCGGGGCCTCGGCGGGCCTGGGTTACCTGATCGCGCAGGCCGAGGGCAACTTCAATGCCGTGGGCGTGTTCGCCGGCATCATCATCCTGGCCGCCTTCGTGCTGGTCATCGACGCCCTGCTGGACGTGGTCGAGAACAAGCTGATCACCTGGCGTCCCAACGCCCAGGCACAGGCCACCAGCTGAACCGGCCGCGCTGAGCCGGCCTGCCGCGCCGCCGGACCGATCCGGCGGCGCGCACTTCTTCCCCCGATCTTCCCCCGCACCACCGCAACAGGCCAGCGCCGGGCCAGGGGGCCGGCTGGCCGGAGAGAGAGCCCATGAATCATTCCACCGTGCTGCCGCTGGCAGCGCTGTCGGTCGCGCTCGGCCTGCTGTTGGCCAGCGGTCACGCAGGCGCCCAGTCTGCTTCGCCTCCGCCCGCACCACTGAGCCAGGCCGAACTGTCACGCCTGGTGCAGCATCAGGCGCTGCAGATCCAGCAATTGGAAGCGCGCCTGCGCGCCGTCGAGGGCGGGCAGGGCATAGCGGCCGGGCTACCCACGCCGCCGGCGCCCGCACCTGTGCTTGAGACGCGGGTGGCGGCACTGGAATCCAACCAGCCCAAGCTGCCGAAGGTTTCCTGGGCCAAGGGCGCACCGGAGCTCAGCAGTGCCGACGGCAATACGGTGTTCCGTCCCCGCGGACGCCTGTTCGTCGATGCCTCCAGTACTGACGGTTCCGCGGTCGCCGACCGCAACGTTTCGGGAACGGAGATCCGTTCGGTGCGCCTGGGCGCAGAGGGACGCTACGGAACCCTGGGCTGGGTAGTGGAGGGCGACTTCGCCGACAACGCGGTGGCCTGGAAGTCGGTCTATGCCACGCTGGACCACACCCTGTTCGGCCTGCCGGCCGATCTCACGGTTGGCAATCGCTTGAATGATCGCGGTATCGATGGCTCCAGCAGCACCTCCAACACGCCATTCCAGGAGCGCAACGTGGTCGGCACGCTGATGCTGCCGCAGCGCGGCCTGTTTGGTGTCGGGCTGACCGAGCGCGTGTATGGAAAGAGGTGGCATGCCAGCCTGTCGGTGGCCGGCAACGATCTCAACAATGCCGGCACCGACAACGACAGCCAGACCTGGGCCACGCGCGTGCACTGGAACCCCGTGGCCAGCGACGCGGTCACGGTGCACCTGGGAGCCTGGGCGTTCCACGAGGAGATCGCCGCAGGCGCCAGCGGCGTTGTTCGCAGTTCGGCCATCGCGGGGCATTTCAACGATCTGGTCAAGATCGCGCCGGGCACACTGCTGGGCGCCGAGCGCAGCACGGCTTACGGTGCCGAACTGGCCGGCTTCTTCGGGCAGGCGTGGGCGACCGGCGAATGGGGCACCCGCAGCCTGCGGGGGAGCGACGCCAGCGGCCGTTACGATCGTGACCACGAGGCCTGGGCGATCTCGGCCGGCTGGTTCCTGGCTGGCGCACGCCCGTCCTACACGGGAAAGACCGGTACCTGGGGGCGCGTGAAGGTGGCCGACCCGGTGACACGTGGCGGTCGCGGTGCATGGGAGCTGAAGGGCCGCTATGAAGACGTGGACTATGCCGAGTTGCCCAGTGGCGGCACCGGCCACGCATGGACGCTTGGCGCGAACTGGTACCTCAACGATTTCAGCCGCGTGATGTTCGAAGCCGTCCGTTGGCAGACCCGCCACCGCAGTGGCAGTGCAGCTGGCAGGGATGAAGGCACTACCTTCAATACCCGCCTGCAGCTGGCATTCTGACATCGATACGCCGCCCGCGCGCCGATCAGAGCAGCAGCAGCGCTCCGATCAGTGCGGGCGGCATCACCAGCGCGCCGACGCGCAGGAAGTCGAGCGCACTGACATGCTCGCCCTCGCGACGCAGCGCCACCAGCCACAGCATCGTGGCCAACGAGCCGGTCACCGACAGGTTCGGGCCCAGGTCCACGCCAACCAGCAATGCGGCACGGGTCTGTGCCGGCAGCTCTGCCATCTGCCCCAGCGAACCGGCCGCCAGGCCGACCGGCAGATTGTTGGCCAGGTTGCTGAGAAATGCGGCCGCACCACCCGCCAGCCAGCTGGCCTGCTGCGGCGACGCCTTCGCCAGCGCCTGCAGGGCGCCGGCTGCACTCTGGATCACACCGGTCTGCGCTACCGCTTCCACCAGCACAAACAGCCCGGCCACCAGCGGCAGCACGCCCCAGGATACGTGGCGCAGCAGCGGCAGCGGGCTGCGGCGCTGACGAACCACCACCGCCGCCACGCTCAGTGCACCGGCGCAGAACGTGGCCAGGCCCAGCGGTCCGCTAAGTGCAGAGGTCACCAGCAGAACGCTGCCGGTGAACAGCACACCCAGCGCACTCAGGCGCCCGCCCTCGGTCAGCGGGCGATGCTGCGGCGCGGCCACCAGCGGCTGTGCGATCTCGCGCCGGTGCACCCAGCGCAGCACAAGATAGGTGGCACCGATCGCCGCCAGCGAGGGCAGTGCGAACTGCGCCAGCCATTGCAGCAGCGGCGGCATGTGCTGCCCGTACACCACCAGGTTGGCCGGGTTGGAGATGGGCAGCACGAAGCTGGCCGCATTGGCGATGAAGGCACAGACGAACAGGTAGGGCAGGGGATTGGCGCGGGCCGCCTTGCAGGCCGCGTAGACCGCCGGGGTCAACACCACGGCGGTCGCATCATTGGAAAGAAACACCGTTACCAGCGTGCCGACCAGGAACACCAGGTCGAACAGGCGCCGCCCCGAGCCGCCCGCATGCCGCACCGCATACATCGCCAGCCAGTCGAACAGCCCTTCGCGGCGGGCGAGCTCGGCCAGCACCATCATGCCGACCAGGAAAAGGTAGACGTCGCGGCCTTCGGCGACTGCGTGCCAGGTAGTGCCGAACGACACGGTGCCGCTGAGCGGAAGCAACGCGGCCGCGCCGAGCGCCCACACGTACTCCGGGATGCGGAACGGGCGGAACAGCAGGCCGACAGTGGCAACGGCCACCGCCATCCAGATGATGAGCGAAGAATGGGAAGCGAGCATGGAGTAGGGGCGTGCGCGGTGCCATCCATCGACCCCGCCGCCGGTTCTCCGGCGTATGTGATCGGCGTGCAGGCGCCCGCTGCGATCAGTGCAAGTGCCGGGGTTGCGGCATCATACCGTGCCGGCTGCCCAGCGAATGCCCTGGCGCGGCGCGGTCCGTGACGGCCGCGCCAAGGCATTCAACACGGCGCCTACTGCGTCGCGCACTCTACCTTGCGATCGAACTCGGTGCCCAGTACGACAGAGGTGATCGCAAGCGTTGTGCCCTTCCAGACGCGTTGGCACTGGCCGGCTTCGACAACGAACGCTGGACCGAGCTGGTCGAGCCGGGCATCACCGTGCTTGAGCAACCGGTTGAGGAGATGGGGCGGGCCGCGATGTCGATGCTGCTTGAACGCCTGCGCACGCCGGAGCTGCCGGTGCGCCGACTTGTGATGACGGGCCGGTGCGTGGTCAGAGGGTCGACGGCTGGGCGATAGCTCGACGCCCGATTGCGGCGACCCTGAGAGCGCCGTCCGGGTGTTGGCGGGCCAGCCGTTGTCTGTTACAAGCCATCTGTACACGCAGACACGATGGATGATCGCCTTGTCAGAGCCTTATTCAGCGCTGCTCAGCCTGCAGTTGTGCCACGAAGATCTCTCCAGATGGCTGGCGGCGCCCGTGCCCCCAGCATCCCGATGGTCCGACTGGCGATGCATCGCCGGGCAGTGGCACCTGGGCAACGGCGAATACCTGGCCTCTTCAAGCGACGAGGCGTTGGATCACCTGCTCGCGGACTGCCAGGCGCTGCTGGCTCGCTACCCCGACAATCGCGCCGCATTGAACGCCTTCCTGGCATCTGCACAGGCTGAAAATATCCGGGTTGCCGCCTATGACCGCAGCAGCACGCATTTTGTTGCAGGATCGCTGACCTATTCGGAAAGCCTCTACGATCTCATCGCGTTTCTTGCGGTGGCACGAAGCGCCGCCGATTTCCTGACGGCAGGCGACCAAGGGATGGCGCTGATCCACGACTATCTCTGGGCCGAGGACGATGAGCGGGAGACCGTTGCCGCGATTGCGCTGGTCGGCCAGGGGGAATCCAGCTTCCTGTCTTCCACGGACCTGGATACCGTCACCGCATCCTTCGAAACACTGGTGGAGGCCATGCTGGAAGACCAGGACGACCCGGAGTTTCATCCGCGCAACCAGCTCGATCGACTTTGACCCACGCTGTGTGTATCCCACTGGGACGACCGCCAAGGACCCCGACATGAAAGGACATCACGCCCTCCATGCGCGTCGCGGCATACGTTGGCTCCTCGCACTGGGCCTCTGCGTCCTGCCGGGATCCGCCCTAGCCGGTACAACGCAACCGGCACGCACCTGGCTTGTCAGTGGTTCGGAGCTGATGACGCTGCTGCAAGGAAATGGCGCCGACGGCTTCTGCGACGGCGATGAGTGCCGAAGCCTGTCCAGCGCTCGCGCCAGCGCCTATATCCAGGGCGTTGCCGATGCCAGCCACGCCCAGTGGTGTGGCCAAGGCCGGATTCTTCCGCACGAGTTGGTTGACCGGGTCGCTTCACATCTTCGACAGCTGCCCCGCGAGCGATTGCAGCAGGATGCGTCTTCACTGGTTGCCGAAGGGCTTCGAACGGCATTTCCCTGTGGTGGCGGCGCGTCACGTGGTGGCAGTGCCGAGCCCGGCAAAGACGAATAGGACAGGTTGCGCCCAACGCGTGAAGACGCGAACGTCCTACACCCTCGCGACACGGTGCATTCACGGCCGCCGACACCCGCGCTGTCCACACTGCATGCTCCTTCCACAGCACGAGGTGCCCCATGGCCACCTGTGATGTCTGCGGCAACAACTACGACAAGAGCTTCACCCTCCGGCAGGGCGGGCGCAGCGGCACGTTCGATTCGTTCGAATGCGCGATCCACGCATTCGCACCGCGCTGTGCACACTGCGATTGCGCTGTTATCGGGCATGGTGTTGAAGGAAACGGCCAGATCTTCTGCTGCGCACACTGCGCCGGTCATTCAGGTGTAAAGGGTTTAGCCGACCGGGCCTGAGTCGCCTTGAGCGCCATCCCGCTGCTGCCCAGAGACAAGCGAAGAAACCCGCGCGACCCGCGCTGCGCCTGAACCAGCAAGCAGCGCCAGTGCACGTCGCTTTTGCGCTGGTATCCCCGCCACGGCCTCCGACGCCAACACCACGTGGAATTCCCTGGCGTTGGCGTCCAACGCTGTAGCCAGGACGCACGAATCGGCCGTCATGCCACACAGGCAAAGGTGGCGCACTCCCAGTTTGGCCAGCATAATCGGCAAAGGGCTGGCCAGAAAGGCCGAGTGCTTGGGCTTGAGCACGAAGTAGTGTCCAGGCAACGGCGACAGAAGGGGGGCGATTCGCCCCGCCGGGCCACCGTCGCGCCGGCACTGTTCCACCTGCTGGCGGAAGTCGCGCTTCCACTCCGAGAAATTGTCATTGGCATAGATGACCGGCCAACCGCGTTCATCGAAATGATCCCTCAGGCGCAGGATCTGCCGGGCCGCCCGCTCTGCCGCCGGCGCCAGCTTTTGAGCGCCTGGGAAGTCGAATCGGCTGAACATGTCGATGATCAGCAGGGCCGTCGACGGAACATTTCGCATGGGTCAATCACCTGTCTGCGCGTGTGGGGCCTCAACCGGCTTGGATTGCGGCGAGTCTTTCTGGCGCAGGAAAATCGTCAGCACCACCAGGGACAGCACGGCCAGGAATTCGCTCTGCCAGTTCTGCATGGATTCGAACCAGAATGTGCTGCTGGCGAGGTGCTCCACAAAGCCTGGCGGCGGCAATCCCTTCAACTGCTGTTCGGCCTCCTCGGCGCGCCAGCTTCCCACCGCATGCAGCGTAAAGCTGAACAGAAACAACAGCCCGAACGCAATCGCAAGCGAATGATCGTAAAGCGTCTTCCATGGACCGCCGCGCCTTGCCGGCCACGGCGCGGGCCCCGGCTCGACACGATTCTGTTCCTGCGCAGGATCCAGCGGCCGCGATTCGGCCGAGCCGCGCTGGCGCAGGCTGACCGTCAGAAGTACATACATCCCCATCTGCAGGAACTCGCTCTCCCAGTTCTCGAACGTGGCGCTGACGAAGTGCCCCGTCGCGAGGTAGTGCCAGAGATCGATCGGCGCACGTCCGTGCTCGATCAGTTCCTGGTTGTGCACGTGATGCCCGGCAACCGCCTGCCCAACGATGAACACAAGCGTGAGTGCAAGCAGCACCAGCGAGAGACCGTTGCGTTTCCACATGCAACACCTCGATCAGCTGTTCCAAAGACCGTGCGGAAGCATGCGAGGGCAAGAGGGCAGGGCTCGTGATTACTGCGCATCGAGGATGTGAGGCGGGCTCAACGCTTGCCTGTCGGGTCAGGATCCGGCCGCTCGTAGTCTTCAGGTACCGCCTTGGGGCCGTCCCCATCGTCGGGCATGTCGTGGTCCTTCCACCTGGCCTGGTCGTTGCGACGTTTGTCCGGCGTATGGGCCTTCGACTGATCGTCCACGTCTGTGGTTGGATTGAAAGGCAGCTTGTCGTTCATGGGCAGCTCCTGCGGCGAGAACCTGAAGCCTGCATCGGTCCGGGTTAACGCCACGACGCCGCGGAATGAACGCTGCGCACACCCGGATGTCACCGCAGCAGGAGGAGTGCCCTGCGATGCTGGTGTTCCGATCTTTCTGGAGCACCGCGATGCAGGCATTGACCTATCACGGCCGCAAGGATGTGCGCGTCGAGACCGTGCCGGACCCGGTACTGGCGGCCGAGGATGATCTGATCCTGAGGGTGACCGCCACCGCCATCTGTGGTTCGGACCTGCACCTGTACCGGGGCAAGATTCCTGACCTGCACGATGGCGATGTGCTGGGCCACGAATTCATGGGCGTGGTGGAAGAGGTCGGCAGCGGCGTGACCCAGGTGAAACCCGGTGATCGCGTGGTGATCCCGTTTGTGATTGCCTGTGGCGAGTGCTTCCACTGCCGGCTGGCCGAGTATGCCGCCTGCGAGACCACAAATCCGGGCAAGGGCGCCGCACTGAATCAGAGGGGCATACTGCCTCCGGCCGCATTGTTCGGCTACAGCCATCTGTATGGCGGCGTGGCCGGTGGGCAGGCCGAATTCGTGCGTGTACCGAAGGCGAATGTGGGTCCCTTGGGCATTCCGGAAGGCATTGCTGATGAGCAGGTGCTGTTCCTGTCTGACATTCTCCCCACCGGCTACCAGGCTGCGTTGAACGCCGGGGTCAAGGCAGGCTCGACGGTGGCCATCTTCGGTGCCGGGCCGGTGGGGCTGATGAGCGCAGCCTGCTGCCGGCTGCTGGGGGCCGAGACCATCTTCATGGTGGACCATCTTCGCTACCGCCTTGACTACGCGCGTCGCGCCTACGGGGTGACCCCCATCGACTTCAGGGAGATCGAGGACCCGGCCGATTACATCCTGACCCAGACCAGCGGGCGCGGCGCAGACGCCTGCATCGAGGCCGTAGGCTTCGAGGCCGAAGGCAGTGCGCTGGAGTCAGCGCTGACCGCCGTGAAACTGGAAGGCAGCAGCGGGGTGGCGATCCGGCAGTGCATCGCAGCGGCCCGCCGCGGCGGCGTGGTCAGCATCCCCGGTGTCTATGCCGGCTTCATCCACGGTTTCCTGCTGGGCGACGCGTTCGACAAGGGCTTGACGTTCAAGATGGGGCAGACCCATGTCCAGGGGCTGATGCCCGAGCTGCTGGACGCCATCATGGAAGGAAAGCTGGACCCGGGTGACATCATCTCGCACCGGATGCGCCTGGCCGATGCAGCGCAGGGCTATGCGATGTTTGATGCCAAGGATGACGACTGCCGCAAGATCGTTCTGACACCGTGAGCGTGGCGCCATGAGTGCGATTGTCGTGGGCTGTGTGTACGCACTGTGGTTGGTGGCCGGTTCGCTGGACTTCCATTTTCACCGCCGGACCGACCTTCCACACACCTCCGCGATGCGCGAAAGCCTGTTGCATGGGGTGCAGCTGCTTCTGATCGGCAGCGGCGTGCTGGCGTGGCTGCTGCTGGAAAACACGTTGTCGCTCCTCACGTTTCTGGCACTTCTGGTCATCGCACACGCGGTCGCCGGATACTTCGATACCGTCAGCGCGGACGGCCGTCGACGCATCAGCCCGGCGGAACAACATGTGCACAGCGTGCTGGATGCCGCGCCGTGGGTCCTGCTGGGCTGGGTCGGCTGGCAGGTCCACCCCCGGTGGTCGCTCGACGTGAAACCTGCAGCACCGGACGTCTGGTGGTTCACCCTGTTGCCGGCACTGGGCCTGGTGGTGCTGCCATGGCTGTGGGAACTGCGGCAGTGCGTGCGTGCACGAGAGCAACGCACGCAGACGGGTCCGTGAGGATCACGGTACCGGGCATTCATGTGCCCGCCACGCCGTCAAGACAGGCATGTGACTGCCTGCCGCCTACGTTCATGGCGTATCTCCATTGCAGGTCTGCCACCCATGCAGGATGTGACGTCATCCTCTTCGCTGTTCAATCGCGCACGCCAGGTGCTGGTACAGCAACCGGCATTGCCTTTGCCCGGGGGCGGCCAGACGCTGCAGCGTTGGCAGGCGCTGGCAGCCTGGGGGGCAGAGGATCTCTGCCTGGCCAAGGTACTGGAGGCCCACTATGACGCCCAAGCGATTGCTGCCGAGTTGAGGGTGCCCATCCATGCTGAAGACACGTTGCTGGCGGTGTGGGCTGCAGAGGGTCCGGCCAACACCGTTCGCATCGATGCCGGCGGTGGACTGTACGGTGACAAACCCTGGTGTTCCGGCAGCGCATGGGTGGATTCGGCACTGGTAACGGTTCGCAACGCGCAGGGCGTGTGGCTGTGCCAGGTGGCGGCGGAACACTGGCACACACTTGCAGGCGAGCCATGGCCCGCCGTGGGCATGGCCGCAATCCCGTCCACCACGGTGCGCTTTGACGGCGCACCGATGGTGATCCTGGGGACGCGCGATGACTACCTTCAGCGCCCGGGCTTCTGGCATGGCGGGGCAGGCATCGCGGCGGTCTGGTTTGGCGCAGCGGCCGCATTGGCCGAGCGCATGCGACCGGCCTGCACCGAGGGGAATCGCGCGCGGCTGCTGGGTGAAGTGGACCTCGCCCTGGGCCCGGCTGCCGCGCTGCTTCGCGAACTGGCGGCGCGCATCGACGCCGCGCCCGAACTGGCCCATCGCGAAGATGTGGTGCGCCTGCGCTGTGTGGTCGAGCGTGCGGCAACGCGTGTGCTGGACCTGGCGGGTCGCGCGCTGGGCCCGGGCCCGATGTGCCTGGAGGCCTCCCATGCCCGGCGCTGCGCGGACCTGACCGTGTTCCTTCGCCAGAGCCACGCCGATCGCGATTGGGAATGGCTGGGGGAGCAGCGTGCCACACAGGAGGCGACATGGGCGCTGTAGCCAGGACACCCCTGCAAGGGGAAGGAACCCAGGAGCAGGCCTGGCTGCACTGCGATTGGCTCTGGCAGCAACCGACCATATCGGCAACCGCACTCTGCAGCGGGCATGACCGCATGGTGGTGGTCGCGCCGCATCCGGATGACGAAATACTCGGCTGTGGCGGGCTGCTGCATCACGCTGTGGGGCAGGGTATCGACGTCAGTGTCGTTGCGGTGACCGACGGTGAAGCATGCTATCCGGGCGAGCCGTGGTGGACGCCCGAACGCCTGCGATCAACGCGCCGAGCGGAGCTTGCCGCGGCATTGGGCGAACTCGGTATTCCGGTCGGCTCCATCTTCCACCTGGGTATCGCCGACGGCGCGGTCAGCGCGCACGAGCAGGGGCTGGAAGGCTGGCTGCAGCAGTATCTGCAACCGCGCGATCTGGTCCTGGCGCCATGGCGGTTTGATGGCCACCCCGATCACGAAGCCGCAGGGCGTGCTGCCTGCCGCGCCGCGCGGGCGGCCGGTTGCCACCGGCTGGAGTACCCGGTGTGGGGCTGGCACTGGCTTGACCCTGCCTGCGCACATATGGCGTGGGAGGTTCCGAAGCTGATCGACATTTCAGCGGTGGCGTCCGCAAAACAAAACGCGATCGCGCATTTCCGGACGCAGACGGGCGACGTGGCGGGCCTGAACAGCCCGCCGGTGCTGCCCGCACATGTACTCGCCCGATTCTTCCGAGACTACGAGGTATTCCTGGCATGAGCGCGCAACCGTACTTTGATGACCTGCATGAGCAGGAGGACCCGTTCGGCTACCGCAGCCGGTGGTATGAAGAGCGCAAGCGCGCGCTGCTGCTGGCAAGCCTCAGCCAGCGCCAGTTCGCTCGCGGCTGGGAACTGGGGTGTTCCAACGGCGTACTGACCGAGGCGCTGGCGGCACGTTGCGAACGCCTGCTGGCAACCGACATCAGTCCCCGTGCGGCGTTCCAGGCGCGCCGCAACCTGGCCCATCTGCCGCACGTGCAGGTCCATTGCGCCAGCCATCCCGAGCAATGGCCGCCAGGACGCTTCGACCTGATCGTCTGCGGCGAGATGGGCTACTACCTGGGGGCAGGCGCACTGCGCGAGCTGCGCGGTGGCATCGATGAAGCCCTTCGCGATGACGGCCTGCTGGTCGCCTGCCATTGGTTGCCCTCGTTCCCGGGACGCGCGAGCCGGACCGAGGTGGTGCATCGATGCCTGGGGGAAGGCCTGCAGGAAGCCTTCCACTACCGCGATGCGGACTTCGTGCTTCAGGGATGGACACGGGGCCCCTTGTCATTGGCCCGGAACGAGGGCTTGCGGTGATAGGCGTCCTGATACCCGCCCACAATGAGGCGGACAGTATCGCGCGGTGCCTGCAATCCATCCGGGTGGCGGCCCTGCACCCAGGCCTCGGCGGCGAAGCAGTGGAGGTAATGGTCGCGCTGGACGCTTGTACGGATGCAACGGGCACCATCTGCCACCGATACCGGGTCGGGAGCGTACAGCTGGATGCACGCTGCGTCGGTGTCGCCCGGGCCGCAGCCGCTGCTGAACTGCTGGGGCGGGGCGCCAGGTGGCTGGCAAGCACGGACGCTGACAGTGAGGTGCCTCCCGAGTGGCTGGCCGCACAGGTTCAGAGCAGTTGTGACGCTTTCTGCGGACTGGTGGACATAGCGACGACCTGCCAGAGTGAACGGCGCCTGCGCAGGGCATTTCAGGCAAGGCAGCAGTGGGGCGACCATCATGGGCGCATCCACGGTGCCAACCTCGGCGTCTCTGCCTGTTCCTATCGGGCCGTTGGCGGCTTTGCTCCCCTGCACTGTAGTGAAGACGTGGCGCTTGTCAGAGCGCTGCAACGCCGCAGTGCGGTGGTGCGATGGGCCGGCGCTCCCGTGGTGATGACCAGTGCGCGTCTGCAGGGGCGCGCTACAGGCGGATTCTCCGCTTATCTGGCGGCGCTGGGTGGCGAGCGCTCTGGCGCGGAAGCACCCGCCCTGATCACCTGAGGGTCAGCCACTCCGTCACGCAAGGGCCCCGTGTTATCGGGGCGTGCGGTTTAGGAAAGCGTTGGGACAGGGCAGGCCACGAAGGCCCTCATCCCTGCCTACTCCGAGATCCGCAGCGTGGCGCGCAGCAACTGGGATGGGCTCTCCCGTGGTGGCGCGCTGCGCCAGCTGAGCCTGGTGGTGGCCCCGTACCTGGGGTGACGGTTGTATGGAGTCAATGCGCGGGCGGCTGCGCGCAGGTATCGCCCAGCACGCGCCGGACCGTGTCCTGCAATTGACTCACATGGAACGGTTTGGCCACAAAGGCTGCGCGCCGGTGGCGCTGCGGCACCAGCTGGTCGTAGACCGCAGAGACAAACAGGTAGGGGATGCCGAGTTCTGCCAGGCGATCAGCGACGGGAAAGACCACACCGTCGCGAAGTTCGACATCGAGCACGGCGCCGTCGAACCGCTGGGTGTCCAGCAGCCCGAGAGCGTCGAACACGCTGTAGGCATGCGTCACCTGATCGCCGACGTCCTCAAGTGCGTGCTCCATGAGTGCGGCCAGGTCGAGTTGGTCTTCCACCAGCAGCAGGTTGCATCTGCGCTGGCCGGTTGCGGATTGCATGCGTGCATGCCTGTGTTGTCCTGGGAACACCAGTTTCTGCTGTGCTGCATCAAGATCCTGCGTGTGCATTGTCAGTCCGGCGCGAAGCTCTGCGCGCGTGGCCAACCTCGTGGAGGAGGCGTGGAAGGCGTTATGGATTTCGTTGACGGCTTCTTGGCATGCACTGTGGATACTGCCGCCGACCCCTTATCGGAGTTTCTGTCATGCCTCAATCCGGAACCGAAGCGGCCTCTCCTGGCGTGCTGCGTATCGAGTGCATGCCGCTCGATTGTGGCGGCGCCGCCATTGTCGTGGAACTGGACCGTACGCCTGATCGGACATGGATGAAGTCGCTGAAGCGAGCGCTGCTGGCCGACGACGCCCTGGACGGTGCACAGGCCAAGTTTGATGGGCGCTTTGTCTATGTCGTGGGCGTGGACGGCGGCGCGCATCGTGCTGAACATCGGGTCATGCAGGCCGTGATGGCGGCAGAGGGCGCGGGCGCCTCGAACGCCAGGCGCCAGCGCCCTGCAGTCAACGTAGGCGTATCCAGCGCCTTGGCGAACTGAGAGCGCCCGGGTCCAGCAAGGGGACGCGGATGTTGTTATCGCCGCATCAGCGCTGCGTGCAGCGCCGAGCTTCGGCGGATCACAGCGGCCGACAAGGCGGTGATTGCCAGCGCTCGACCATGGTCTCCGGAGGCATGTTGCCCCGCACCGGAGATCGAGATGGCAGACCAGAACAACGCCCGAAGCGAGCGCCTGCTGAAGTGGCTGCAGGACGCCTACGCCATGGAACAGGAAGCGGAGACCATGATGAAGGCCATGGCTTCGCGGATCGAGAACTATCCCCAGCTTGCCGCACGCGTCAGCCAGCACGTCCAGGAGACGCAAGGGCAGGCAGCTTCCCTGCGCGAGTGCATTGAGGCGCTTGGGGGAAGCGTGCCCACCGCAAAGGGGCTGTTCGCGAGCATGACTGCCGCCCTCCACGCGGCGGGCACCAGTCTGATGGAGGACGAGGTGGTCAAGAGCGTAGGCCTCTCGTTCGGCTTCGAGAATACCGAGATCGCCACGTACCGGGCGCTGGTGATCGCTGCCGAGCGCGCCGGCGCGCCCGACATTGCGGCCGTGTGTGGCCAGATCCTGCAGGAAGAGGTTGCCATGGCGCGTTGGCTGGAGGACCACCAGGACGGACTGGTCGGAGCGTTCCTCAACCGTGACGAAACGCCTGGCGCCCAGGCCAAGCGTTGACCCCGAAGCCAGCCCACGCCAGCCACCGGAGAAACCCTCATGTTCTTTCATCACAAGAAGCTGATGTACACCGTACGCGTGCGCGAATCCAACCCGCAGCTCGCCAGTCTCATGCTTGAACAGTTCGGCGGCCCACAGGGCGAGTTGGCCGCCGCGATGCGCTACTTCACCCAGGGACTTGGCGAATGCGACCCCGGGCGCAAGGACCTGTTGATGGACATCGCCACCGAGGAGATCAGCCATCTGGAGATCATCGGCACCATCATCGCCATGCTCAACCGCGGGCCCAGGGCGATCCAGTCCGAAGGGCTTGCCGAGGCCGAGGACATGCGCCTGCTGGGCCAGAACAGCACCAGCCACACCGAACAGATCCTGTACGGTGGCGGCCCCGCGCTGGTCAATTCCAGCGGGGTGCCGTGGACAGCCGCCTACATCGACTCGATCGGTGACCCCACCGCCGACCTGCGCTCGAACATCGCGGCCGAAGCGCGCGCCAAGCTGGTGTATGAGCGCTTGATCAACGTTACCGATGACCCGGGCATCAAGGATGCGCTGCGCTTCCTGATGACCCGCGAGATCGCGCACATGAAGTCGTTCGAGAAAGCGCTGCACAGCATCCAGCCCAACTTCCCACCGGGCAAGCTGCCGGGGGATCCCGCGTTCACCGATCTGTACATGGACATGTCGCAAGGCGACGGCACCGACGACCTGCAGGGCAGCTGGAACAGCGGCGAGCTCTGGGAGCGGGTCAGCGACCGCGAGGCACAGGCCGCTGTGGATGGTGGCGACGGCGGCGGCACGGTGGACCTGGACCCGCGCGAACAAGCGGCGGTGCAGGCCATGACCCTGCGCACGCTCTCCGACCCGGAAGCGCGGCCGACCACCGGGGCCGAGCTGGGGGCCGGCCCGGGCGCGGGCGCACTGGACCTGCCACCACGCGAGCCGTGAAAGAACCCGGGGCGCCCGTGCGGCGCCCCGGTTGCAACGCCCCTGGGCAGCGTGGGGCGTACGAAAGTGGGGGGGCCAAAACACCGCCCCCCCCGGGGAGCAGAGGGGTTTAGCCCACCGCCCCGGGGCAGGGGGGGGCGTACTATTGTGGGCGGACATCACGTCCGCCCACGAAGGGATGCATCGGGTTTCAGCGCCGATCAGCGCTGCTGGCCACCGCGGTTGTTGCCGCCGCGTTGCTGCTGTTGCTGCCCGCCCCCCTGGTTGCCGCCCTGGTTACCACCACCACGGCTGTTCTGGCCGCCTTCGCGGCCGATGTCAGCCATGTGCTGGCGGTCCTGGCTCACCGCTTCGCCACCCTTGCGGCCGGCTTCGCGTGCTTCTTCCGAGCTGAATTCATGGGCGTTGCCTGACTCGTGCGCGGCACGTCCACCCTTGGCGGCGATCTCGCGCTGCTTGTCCTCGTCCATCGAAGCGAAACCGCGGTTGCTGGTGCCCTGGTTCTGGTTCTGGTTGGCCATGGAAAGTCTCCTTGGGTTCAGCCGCCTCATTGGCGGCAGCGACCATCTTCCAGATCCGGCGCTAGACGGCGGTGGCACGACTGCCAACGTCGCGTCATCCCGAGGGCTCTGATTCCTCATCCGACCTCCACGAACATTCGTGCGCGCGTGCGCACAAGGGCAGGCACACGTTCAGCGGCCCGACCGCGCGTCAACGCGATGCGGAAGGTACACGCCACAGTTCGACGCAGCCTCCACACCGGTCTCACCGCGCGTACGATCGGTGTGGCTAAGG
Source organism: Stenotrophomonas sp. 115C5 (assembly GCF_056861055.1). Taxonomy (NCBI): domain Bacteria; kingdom Pseudomonadati; phylum Pseudomonadota; class Gammaproteobacteria; order Lysobacterales; family Lysobacteraceae; genus Stenotrophomonas; species Stenotrophomonas sp. 115C5. The sequence goes on along the minus strand of NZ_JBSPUQ010000004.1, from coordinate 174,951 downwards.
TAGAGCGGTCTGCAACAACGGTGGTGCCATGCCCTTTAGAGCGATTGCCTATGTAAGTGAAGCCTCCCGCAACCTGACGGAACAGCGGCTGCAGGAACTTGTGGCAGAGGCGGTGCAGTTCAATGAGTCCGCCGATGTCACCGGCACATTGCTGTTCGACGGCTCGCGCTTCCTGCAGTATCTGGAGGGCCCGGAGGCCGGGATCAATGCGGCTTACGCACGCATTCTCGCGGCCGGCAGCCACAGTGGGATCGTCGAACTGAACCGGGGCAGGGTGGGGCGCCGGCAGTTTCCGCACTGGCGGATGCGCAGCGTGCGGGTGGATGAGCTCGCACTGGGGAAGATCGCCATATCCGACTGGACCGGCTTCGTGCGCAGCGCGTCGGCGCTGGAATCGGGCACCAGCGCGCTGGATCGACTACTGTCGGTTTCGCAATCGCAGACGGAAGCAGGCGCGGGCGGCATCATGGAACCAGACGGGCAGCTGGCACGATGATGTCGTCAGCCGCCCCGGGAGTGCCTGAGCTGCCACGCGTCGGTTGTGCAGGGTGGTCGCTGTCGCGGTCGGATCGGGAGGCGTTCGGCGCGGGCGACAGCGTACTGGAGCGCTATGCCACACGCCTGCCGATGGTGGAGGTCAATTCTTCCTTCTACCGACCGCACCAGCCCAGGACTTACGCGCGATGGGCGGCGAGCGTGCCGGAGGGCTTCCGGTTCGCGGTGAAACTCCCGCGCGAGATCAGCCATGAGCGTCGGCTGCGTGATGCAATGCAACCGCTCGAGCGGTTCCTTGAAGGCGTGCTGGAACTGGGTGGAAAGCTCGGTCCGTTGCTGCTGCAGTTGCCGCCCAGCCTGGTGTACGACACGGTCACGGCCGAAGCCTTCCTGCGGGGCCTGCGCGCGCGCACGCAGGCCGAAGTGGCGTGCGAGCCGCGCCATCCGAGTTGGTTTACGGCGGACGTGGATGCGCTGCTGAGCGCGCATGGCGTTGCACGGGTTGCCGCAGATCCAGCACGTGTGCCGGCGGCAGCGATTCCCGGCGGTGATCGCACGTGGAGCTACTGGCGCTGGCACGGCCAGCCGCAGATCTATCGCAGTGCCTACGACGAGCCGACCCTTGCCCACCTTGCGCGGCAGCTGCTGGCCGAGGCCGACGCGCAACGACCCGCCTGGTTCGTACTGGACAATACCGCGCTGGGTCACGCCACCGGCAATGCCCTGCACCTGCAGACGCTGCTGCAGGAGAACGAACATGCCTGAAGGCCCTTCGATCGTCCTGCTGCGCGAAGCAGCGAGCCATTTCAAGGGGCACGTGGTCCGCACCGTCTCCGGGAACAGCCGCATCGACCTGTCGCCGCTGCAGGGCCGAAGGGTCAAGGCGGTCCGCAGTTGGGGCAAGCACTTCCTGCTGGAATTCAGCCATCACACGCTGCGCATCCATCTGATGATGTTCGGCAGCTGGCGCATCGACGAGCGGAAGCCAGCCCCGGCGCGGGTATCGCTGGTGTTCGACAACGGTGAGCTGAACTTCTATGCGTGTTCCGTGCGCCTGATCGACCAGCCTCTGGACGACATCTACGATTGGCGGGCGGACGTGATGAACGATGCCTGGGATCCGAAGCTGGCCAGGCGCAAGCTGAAAACCATGCCGGACGTCCTTGCCTGCGATGCGCTTCTGGACCAGACGGTCTTCGCCGGCGTCGGCAACATCATCAAGAACGAGGTGCTGTTCCGGATAGGCGTGCATCCCGCCACCCGATTGGGCGACCTGCCGCCACGCAGGCTTACCGCGCTGATCGAGCAGGCCCGCGCCTACAGCTTCGATTTCCTGGAATGGAAGCGCTGCTTTGAGCTGAAGAAGCATTGGCAGGTGCACACGAAGAAGGTCTGTCCCGTGTGCGGTGGCCCGATCAGCAAGCTCTACATGGGGACCACGCGGCGACGCACGTTCTTCTGCCCCAATGATCAAGTGCTGTACGGACCCTGAGGCTGCCGTCCGTGGCAGCCGGGTTCCGGGGCGCGTCGATCAGGCGGCCTGCGCCGCCTTGGCATTGCCGCCGCCCTTGGCCAGCAGGGTGAGCTTCTCGTCGGTGGCTTTCTCTTCCTCAAGCGTCTCGAGCAGCAACGGCAGGGCGTCCTTGTAGCCCAGTTGCTTGGCCAGCGCGGCGATGGTGCCGTAGGACGCAATCTCGTAATGCTCGACCTTCTGTGCGCCACCGATCAGGGCGGCATCGCGCACAGGGCCCTTGTCGATGCTGTCGATCACTTCCTTGCCTTCCTCCACCAGGCCCTCCATCGCCGCGCACTTGATGCGCTTCAGGCGAATGCCCAGGATCTCCACAACCTGGTCGATGCGCTCGATCTGGCCCTGGGTTTCTTCCAGGTGCGTTTCAAACGCCGTGGCCAAGTCCGGGTTCTCGGCCGCACGGGCCAGGCGCGGGAGGGCCTTGGTCAGCTGCTTCTCGGCGCTGTAGATGTCCGAGAGTTCGTGGATGAACAGGTCTTCCGCCGTCTTGATAGCCATACTGGGCTCCGCTGTGAATGGAGCACTCAGAGTAGGTCCCGCCCGGTTGCGATCAGGCGGGGGCCAGGTGAAGGCGGCATGTGAACGCCAACGCGAACCTTGCGCGTTGTCTTCACGAGGTGGTGTCTGTCGCCTGCCTGCCGCAGTCCCGATGCCGGCAGTCCTTCGCCATGGCTTCACGGTGGCATCGCCTGGTGCCCATGGGTCGGCCAGTACGGTCACTTCACGCCCGATGACGCATGGAGACTCCCATGAGCGATGACAAGAAGAACACCGGCAGCCCGGACCGGGATCGTATCAACGTCAACGAAGACTATGAACTGCAGTACTGGACCACGGCGCTGGGTGTGTCCGCCGAGGAACTTCGGGCCGCAGTCGCCAAAGTCGGGCCCACCGCCGTTGCTGTACGCAAACACCTGGGAAAGTAGCGCGGAGCTGCCATGTCCCTGGTCGAGTACCGCCGCAAGCGCAGTTTTGACAAGACCAAGGAGCCCGAGCCGGGCAAGGCGCTACCAAAAGGCCAACGCGCCATTTTCGTGGTGCAGCTGCATCATGCCAGCCGCAGGCACTACGACTTCCGCCTGCAGGTGGGTGACGCGCTGAAGAGCTGGGCCGTGCCCAAGGGGCCCAGTTACGACCCGAAGGTCAAGCGCATGGCGGTGGAGGTGGAAGATCATCCTGTCGACTATGCGACCTTCGAAGGCGAAATCCCCAAAGGCCAGTACGGCGGCGGCCATGTCGCCCAGTTCGACCACGGTGTGTGGGCTACGCAGGGCGACCCGGAAGCCCAACTCGCCAAGGGCCATCTGCGCTTCGAACTGTTCGGCGCCAAACTGAAGGGCGGATGGCATCTGGTCCGCTCCGGGAAGCCGGCGCGCCAGCCGCAGTGGCTGCTGTTCAAGGATGACGATGAATTCGCCAGCGACATCGAGGCAGACGATCTGCTGGCGGATGTTGCTGTAGCGCCAGCGGAGGATCTGAAGCGGGCCGGGGCCTGCAAGGCCGCGAAGAGGCGGCTCACCGGGGTACCCGCCAAGCGCACCCGACGAACGAACTGGGCGAAGAAGGCGCTAGCGCTCAGCAAGGCAAGAAAGGCCGCAGCGCCGTCCGGTCCCTTCGAACCGCAGTTGGCCAAGCTGGGCGAAGCGCCGCCCCAGGGCGAGCAGTGGGTCCATGAGATCAAATGGGATGGGTACCGCATCCTTGCTACGGTGGCTGAGGGCAACGTGCAGCTGTGGTCGCGGAACGCACTGGAATGGACCGGCAAGCTTCCTGAAATACGTGACGCGATCACAGCACTGGGCCTCACCTCGGCGGCACTGGACGGTGAGCTCATCGCCGGCGCCGGCACCAAGGAAGACTTCAACCTGTTGCAGGCCACGCTCTCCGGCGAGCGGCAGGGCGTGCTGACGTATGCATTGTTCGATCTGCTGCACCTTGATGGCGTGGACGTCGCCGATGCGCCCTTGCTGGAACGCAAGGCCCTGCTGCAATCCGTGCTGGAGGGGCAGGGCAGGCCATTGGCGTTCAGTTCGCATGTACAGGGGGATGGCGACGAGGCCTATCGCCTGGCCGGTGAGCAGCACTTCGAAGGCATCATTTCCAAGCGCGCCGAGCGCAGCTACCACAGTGGCCGCAGTGAGGATTGGCGCAAGACCAAACAGCTGGCCAGCGACGAGTTTGCGGTGGTCGGATACACCACGCCGAAAGGCAGCCGCACCGGGTTCGGCTCGCTGCTGCTGGCGCGGCCAGACCCGAAACATGGCTGGCTCTACGTCGGCCGCGTCGGATCCGGGTTCTCGGACGAACTGATCGGCGAAGTCAGCAAGCGCATCGAAGGCGGCGGCAGCCGCAAGCCGACGGCGCACGTGCCCACCCAGGACACCGACCTGCGCGCCGCGACCTGGTTCCCACCGCGTTTCGTGGTGGAGGTCTTCTATCGCGGGATTGGCGGGCAGAAGCTGTTGCGCCAGGCGTCACTGAAGGCGGTACGGGCGGACAAGGACATCGCCGATCTCGCAGATTCCGATCGCGCCGGGCCGGTCACGGTCTCTGGTGGGAAGTCCGCAACGGCGCGTCCTGCGCGCGATGCGAAAACGTCACCCGCTACCGACCGCACACCGCCCGCGCTGTCGTCTCCCGGCAAGATCCTGTTTCCTGGCGATGGCTACACCAAGCAGGAGGTATGGGACTACTACGCGGCAGTGATGGAGCATCTCCTGCCCGAGGTGGTTGATCGTCCGCTGTCGATCATCCGATGCCCCAGTGGCACCGCAAAACCCTGCTTCTTCCAGAAACACCATACAGCCGGGCTGGAGTTGGTCGACGCAGTAAAGCTCAAAGAAGAAAGCGGTATAAACGCCCATTACCTGGTGGTGCGGGACGCAGCCAGCCTGCTTGAACTGGTGCAGTTCAACGCGTTGGAGTTCCACCCCTGGGGCAGCCACGCCGAAGCGCCCGACAGGGCCGACCGCGTGGTGCTCGACCTGGATCCAGGACCGGACGTACCCTTTGCCGAGGTCAAGAAAGCGGCAACTGACATCCGGAAACTGCTGGCGCAGCTGGAGCTGGAATCGTTCCTGCGTGTATCCGGTGGCAAGGGCCTGCACGTGGTCGTGCCGCTCAATCCGGGATGCGACTGGGACCTGACCAGGCGCTTTGCGAAGGGTTTCGCCGAGGCGCTGGCGCAATCCGAGCCCCAGCGATTCCTGGCAACGGCCACCAAAAGCCTCCGCAACAAGCGGATCTTCGTGGACTATCTGCGCAATGGGCGCGGTGCGACGGCGGTTGCGTCCTACTCGCTGCGGGCCAGGCCCGGGGCACCGGTAGCACTGCCGATCGCCTGGGGCGATCTGGCGAAGCTCAAGCGCGCAGACGCGTTCACGATCAAGGACGTGCCAGCAAAGCTGAAACGGCAGCGCAAAGACCCTTGGGCCGGTATCGGGAAAGTGAAACAGAATCTCGCGCGATGGGCGCAGGCAGACCCGTAGGCCGCGCCTACGCTTCGGGCGCCTGCGCGCTACCGGGCAATACATGATCGCATTCGACCAGCCGCGCGTTGCTGACCGTCTGGCGCGACGGACAAGCACCGCACACCAGCGTCGTTCCACCGGGCACCGCCCCCAACGCGTCCCCCGACAACTGCGTAATCCCGCCGCAGGTGTTGCAGCGCACGCGAATGGACCTGACGCGCTCAATACCCTGCACGCCGGAAGCGGCGTCCAGCTCCAGAACATGGAAAAGGCCGGTATTGGGCATGGGGTGCTCCCGAGTCATCTGCCCCAAGCGTAAACGATCCATGGCATTGGGCGGGGAGGCGTCCTGCATGCCGTTTGTCGGCTGGGTCCCAACTGATTCACAAAATGCACAGGATGGGAACAACTGCGGGGCGCAGGTGGCCCATCCTAGCGGCACGGAATCTGGGGGGATTCACTACAGGAGCAGTCAATGCCGATCAGGGCAGTCGCATACGTCAGCGAAGCGGGCCCAGCCGTTGCCGGTGACCCGTTGGGCCTGCGCAGCGGGAAGCTGGACGATCTGGTCGATGATGCCGCCCGCTTCAACCGAAATGCCGGCGTTACCGGAGTTCTGCTGTTCGATGGCGCCCGCTTCCTGCAGTACATGGAGGGACCCGAGGACGGCTTGAGCGTGGCGTACTCGCGAGTGGTGGGTGCTTCCAGCCACGCAGGTCTCATCGAGTTGCAGCGGGGCAGGGTGGGCAACCGGCGACTCCCGTTCTGGCCGATGCGTTGGCTGCCGACGCAACCCGAGCAGTTGAAAATTCTTGCCTGTGCGGACTGGTCGGGGTTCGCCCAGCACAGCGGTGACGAAGCGCCAACCGAGACGGCGATGGATGTCCTGGCCAGGTTGGTGGAACCCTATGCCGTGGCGGCGTGATCCACCGGCCTAGCGACCTCCATGGCGCTCGGCCCACGGAATTTCGCCGCTGCACACATGGAGGTGCCCGGTGCGCATCACGCGATACAGCCGCGCCTCCGGCTCCGCGCTGGCAGCGATATAGTCCAGTGCCTCGGCGAGCATGCGGATGAACTGCGGCTCGGGGTAGAACGCTGCCCAGGTCGGCAGCAATTCCTCCAGTTGCGCGATCATCAGATCGATTTCCAAGTGCGTGCTCACTGCCTGATCCTCCTTCCAGGCACGTTAGCGACCACGCTGCAAGCAAGGAGTTGCGGTTCGCAGAGGCGACACAGACGTGTTGCCCACGCAACGCTCACCTGGCCTTGACCATGGCGTTGATCGTGGCAGCGCGTGAGCATCATTTGCACGACCACGCCACCGTCGTTTCACCCGGCAAGGCGTATCAGAGAGGCCTCCCAGCTGAAGCTGCAAGGATCTCTTTCATGTCCGAACCGTTCCCGCGCGCCAGCTTATGGTCAGCTGACACCGAGTCGCACAGCTTCCGCCCCCTTGCCGGCACGACGCGCGCGGACGTGCTGGTGGTGGGCGCCGGCATGACCGGCCTGCTGACAGCGGCCCGCTTGGCCGATAGCGGCCTGGATGTGCTGGTGGTTGATGCGGGGCCCATCGGCGGGCGCAATACGGTGATGTCCACCGGCAATCTTTACGCGCCCGTCTCCCGGCTGGCCGATCTGATCTCCCGTTGGGGCGGCGACACGGCCAGCCGTGTCGTGCAGTGGCGGCAGCAGGCGCTGCGGTCCATCGAAACACTGGTTCATCGCTACGATCTGCGCTGTGGCTTCCAACGCGTGGGCATGCAGTACGGTGTGCAGGATCGCACCCGCGAGGTCACCGCGCAGTTCGAGCGTGAGCTGCAGGCCTATCAGCGCGTCGGCCTGCAGTGCGAACATCGGCAGTCCGGGCTGCCGTTTGCATTGGGCCACGCCTTCCGCGTTCCCGATCAGGCGCAGTTGGATCCTGCGGCGTTCTGCAGGCAACTGGCACGTCATCTGGCAGGTCGCGTGCGCATCCACGACTGGACCCGGATCAACCGCATCGAGGCATCCGCCGGCGTTGCGACAGCCGATGGCGCCCGCATACAGGCCAGGCAGTTCGTGCTGGCTACGCATTCGCCCGCAGGCTTCAACCTGGTGCAGGCCGAGATGGAGGTGTACCGCGAGTACGGGGTGGCGGTGCCGGTTGCCAACCTACCTGCGGCAGGCATTCACTGGATCGCCGACCGGCACCGCTCATTGCGCGGGGTGCACGGCGCTGATGGCCGCGACTGGCTTGTGCTGGTTGGCGAAACACACCGCACAGGCGAAACGCCAGCGGTGGATCCGGCCCAGCATCTGCTAGCCGACGCGCGCCGCAACTTCAGCGTGCTGGGCGAGCCGCTGTGCTGGTCGGCTCAGCAATTCCGGCCCGCCGACCAGCTGCCCTACATCGGCAGCAGCGCCCACGATAATGTGTGGGTCGCTACCGGCTATGGGCCGGACGGTTTGACCTGGGCAGGCGTGGCCGCGCGCGCGATCACCGAGGGAATCATGGGCACGACCAGCGAGATCGAGCAGCTGCTCAGCCCCATGCGTTTCACGCCGGTGCGCTCGGCCGCTGGCTGGGCCCGCACCAACGCCACGGTGGCGCGGCACATGGTGGGAGATCGCCTTGCCACGGCGCCGTCACACTCACCCAGTGCGCTGGCCCGTGGTTGCGGCGCACTGCTGGACGTGGACGGAAAGCGAACCGCGGTCTACCGCGACGAGGGCGGGCGCCTGCACATGATGTCGGCGCTCTGCCCGCACCTGAAGTGCGTTGTCCAATGGAATGGCCATGAGCGCACCTGGGACTGCCCCTGCCACGGCAGCCGCTTTTCCGCCACCGGAGCGCTGCTGGAAGGCCCTGCCAGGCAGGGCCTCACACCAGAACAGCTGTAGGCGCAGGCATCCACCTCAGGCTTCGGCGGCTGCATCCGCATCGCAGGGCATGCAGCGCTCCTTCTTGAACTTGATGTCTGCAGCGGTCTTCGCCAGTGCCTCGTAACGCTGGCGTATCTCTTCAAGATGGGCCGGCTCCATCGACTCCAGGTTCAACAACTCCTGGTTGGCGTCCTTGCTCACCCGGATCAGTTCATCCAGCTTGATGTGCAGCGCAGCGGTATCAGCGTTCTGCGTATGCTGGATCAGGAACACCATCAGGAAGGTCACGATGGTGGTTCCTGTATTCACCACCAGCTGCCACGTGTCATTGAAGTGGAAGGCCGGCCCGCTGGCAGCCCAGGTGATGATCACCCCCAGCGCTGCGACGAATGCCCCCAGGCTGCCAGACAATCGCGCCGTCGCCGCCGCGACACGGGCGAAACCGCGCCGGATCACTGGTCACCTCCCGCGGCCTCCTCATCCGTGTGGCGGTCCGGCAGTTTGACCCGCTCCCCGAGACGCTTGTCCTGCTCTTCCGGCGTTGGCGCAGCGACGAAGGGGGAGATCGGGTCACTGGCGGGGAAGGTTTCCTGCAGCGCTTCGTCATGATTGCGGCGGTTGTGCAGCGTCGCCTGCAGCGGACTGACAGGATCGGGGCGCTGCGCCTCCGTGTCCGGATGGGGAAGGTCTTTCTGGTCGCGTTGCATGGTGCATCTCCAGGTTGATCACCACCTCGCAGGTGGCGGGCCCAGCATAGGAACGCACTGTGAGCGGCCTCATCAAGGGCGGGGCAACGTGGCGTCAATCCTTCAGGCAACGCGCGTTAACAATCAGCGCGGCGGCGCGGTCTGCGTCGGCCATGGCGTTCTGATGCGGCACGTGGTTGCGCCCCCCCTCACGCCATTCACCCCGCAACAGCGAGAATGGCCTACCGGGCGCACCATGCGCGAGCCGCCCACCGATTGCAGGAATGCTGAGATGTCCAACACCCCCTTTGGCGAGTCGTCGTGTGCTGCCGCAGCCAGCGGCTGCATCGAAGTCCGTGGTGCGCGCGAGCACAACCTGAAGAATGTCGATGTCTCCATTCCGCGCAATGCACTGGTGGTGTTCTCCGGCGTGTCGGGATCCGGCAAGTCCTCGTTGGCCTTCGGCACGGTTTTCGCCGAGGCGCAGCGGCGCTACTTCGAATCCGTCGCACCCTATGCGCGCCGCCTGATCGACCAGGCGGGCGTGCCCGATGTGGATGCCATCGACGGGCTGCCCCCGGCGGTCGCCCTGCAGCAGCAGCGCGGCGCCAGCAATGCGCGCTCCTCGGTGGGCAGCGTGACCACGCTGTCCAGCCTGGTGCGCATGATGTTTTCGCGGGCGGGAGCCTACCCGGCCCACCAGCCCATGCTGTACGCCGAAGACTTCTCGCCCAACACCCCACAGGGCGCCTGCAGCACTTGCCATGGCCTGGGGTATGTCTACGAAGTGACTGAAGCACTGATGGTGCCGGACCCGTCGCTGAGCATCCGCGAGCGCGCCATCGCGTCCTGGCCACCGGCATGGCATGGCCAGAACCTGCGCGACATCCTGGTCACGCTGGGCTACGACATCGATGTGCCGTGGAAGAAGCTGCCGAAGAAGGACCGTGAGTGGATCCTGTTCACCGAGGAGACGCCCACCGTGCCGGTCTATGCCGGCTTCACGCCGGCCGAGACCCGTACCGCACTCAAGCGCAAGCAGGAGCCCAGCTACATGGGCACCTATACCGGCGCGCGCCGTTACGTGCTGCACACCTTTGCCAACACCCAGAGCGCCTTGATGCGCAAGCGTGTTTCGCGCTACATGGAAAGTAAGCTGTGCCCCGCCTGCCACGGAAAGCGCCTGAAGCCGGAGGCGCTTTCGGTCACCTTTGCCGGTGTGGATATCGGCGAGTTCATGCGGCTGCCATTGGACCAGCTGGCGGCGTTGCTCGAGCCCATCGCGCGGGGCGACTTCAGTGCACACAGCCACGGCGCGCGTTCCAGCAGGCGTGCAACGCCCCGCGATCGCGCCAAGCGGGCAGCAAGTGGCCGCGCGACCCACGAAGGCGCACCCGACGTGCGCCTGACCTCAGCCTTGTCTGAGGAAAAGCGCCTGGCGGCACAACGCCTGGCGGGCGGGGTCATGGCGCGTGTACGGCAACTGCGCGAGCTCGGCCTGGGCTATCTATCACTTGATCGCGCCACGCCCACGCTGTCGGCCGGCGAACTGCAGCGCCTGCGGCTGGCCACGCAGCTCAGCTCGTTGCTGTTTGGCGTGCTGTACGTGCTCGACGAACCCTCGGCCGGCCTGCATCCGGCTGACAGCCAGGCGCTGTACGACGCGCTGGACCGGCTGCGCGACGGAGGCAACTCGGTGTTCGTTGTCGAGCACGATCTGGAACTGATGCGCCGCGCGCAGTGGCTGGTGGACGTGGGACCGGAGGCCGGCGAGCGGGGAGGGCGCGTGCTTTACAGCGGCGAACCCGATGGCCTGCGCCAGGTAGAGGATTCGCGCACGGCCCGGTATCTGTTCGATCAGGTGCCTGCGCCTGCCAGCCGGCAGCGCAGTGCCAACAGCTGGCTCGAACTGAAGGGCATCCACCGCCACAACCTGCAGGGCGTGGACGCGCAGGTCCCGCTGGGGCTGCTGACAGCAGTGACCGGCATTTCCGGATCGGGCAAGTCCAGCCTGATGGCACAAGCGCTGCCCGAGCTGATGCTGCTGCACCTGGGGCACGAGCCCGTGGACGACAGCGCCGACAGCACGCCCCCGGATGGGCCGACCGTGATGGAAGCGACGCGGGGCCAGCTGGCCGGCGATGTGGACGCCATTCATCGCGTGGTGCAGGTCGACCAGAAGCCCATCGGCCGCACGCCACGATCCAACCTGGCCACCTACACCGGCCTGTTCGACCACGTGCGCAAGCTGTTCGCCGCAACGCCAGACGCGCGCCGCCGTCGCTTCGATGCGGGACGCTTCTCGTTCAACGTGGCCAAGGGCCGGTGCGAGACCTGCGAAGGCGAGGGCTTCGTCAGTGTCGAACTGCTGTTCATGCCAAGCGTCTATGCGCCGTGCCCGACCTGCCATGGCGCCCGCTACAACGAGGCCACGCTGAAGGTGTTGTGGAACGACCGCAACATCGCCGAGGTCCTGCAGATGACGGTCGACCAGGCGCACGCGTTCTTCGCCGAAGAAGACGCCATTGCCCGCCCGCTGCAGTTGCTGCAGGAAATAGGTCTGGGCTACCTGCGGCTGGGGCAGCCGGCCACGGAGCTTTCAGGCGGTGAAGCACAGCGCATCAAGCTGGCGACCGAGCTGCAGCGCAGCCAGCGCGGGCGCACGCTGTATGTGCTGGATGAGCCCACCACCGGCCTGCATGCATCTGACGCGGACAGGTTGCTGGCGCAGCTGCAACGACTGGTGGAGGCAGGCAACACCGTGGTGATGATCGAACACGACATGCGTTCGGTCGCACAGGCAGATTGGGTGATTGATGTCGGGCCAGGTGCAGGCGGTGCGGGCGGCACCATCGTGGCGAAGGGCACGCCGCAACAGGTGGCCCGCGCCAAGGGCAGCAGGACGGCGCCGTTTCTTGCGCGCGAGCTGGGACAGGCCAGCTGACGCCATCTCATCCGGGGCTGGACGCATTCTGTTGTACTGTGGGAGTACTCGCAGCGCCCATCAGCGAGAGGATGGTCAGGTGAACGCTTCCATGCTTCCAAGAATCGTCGGTTTCGATGTTCCGCCGCTGCATGAGCGTGTCGACGCTTCCACCGACGAGGCCATCACCGCGCTGCTGGATCTGGCGCCCGGCGCTCGCTGGACAGAGATGTTCCTCATCAAGTGCAGGGCCCTGGCGTCCCAGCTCCAGCTGGCGGATGTTCGCATTGAAGGCGCCAGGATCTACTTCTACGGATCCATCAGCGATTCTCGTGGACTTGCCGACGCGGTGATGTCCATTGTCCACGTACTGAATGATGAGTTGATGCGCGAGCGGAATCACGCAGCCAGCCGCGCCTAAGCGCAGCCAAGCAGGGACCAGCACCGATCGGCAATCTCCGCTGCGCCAGGATGGCCGCGCAGGCTCGATCGCTTCGCAAGCCTGTCCTGCAGATCGTCGATCCATGCCGACCGGGTGCCGTGCGGATCTCTCACATAGATATCGCAGGCAAGCCGGACAACCGGCGCTACTTCATATCGGAAGCTCATCGCGGGCAGGGTGCCCAGGTTGAACGCGGCCTTCCAGTGGGCCAGTTCACGCTCTACGTCCACAATGTGCTTGCTTCTTCCATGGATCATGGTGTTCCCCACGTTCGGAGCCTCACTGTACACGCTTGTTGCCGGGAGCCTGTTCATGACAGTCGTTCATCCAGCGCGCTTCCCGGTACGCTCCCGTAACGGCGCCAGGCCCACTGTCAATTGGCAGCAGACTTGCTGCGACGGAGAATCGAAATGAACAGCGTCCCCGAACAGAACAGGAACGACCGCTCCAGCGCTTCCGCTGAAACAGAACAGCCCGCGCAGCAGGGGCAGGTCGAGGGGAGCGAGCCTGGCGGGAAGGAGCCCGGCAAGCAAGGGCAGCAACAGCAGCAGGACAACAAGGATCGCGAGAGCCCGAAGCCAGCGGACGAAAAGAAGGGCGGTCTCGGCGGCGATACGCGCCGCTGAGGAACAGGAGGAGCCGCGCGCCGCGCGGCTGCTTCCGCGGTAGACAGGGAGCGGGCATGTCCTCGCAAAGCCAGGCGATCAGCCTGATGACCAAGATCATGTACCAGTGCCGCCCGGAGAAAACCACAACGATGGCGCAATGCCGTTGCTGCCACGCGCCCAGCCCTGGCGGCATGGAGTGCGCACGATGCCTGACCGGAAGGCTCGGCGACATGATTCACAATCGTGGCGCCGCGTTCAGTTGGCTGGAATCATTCCGCAGGGTGCAGCAGGACGAAGCACACGTATTCGAATGCGCAAAGCGCGTCGACGCGGCATCTCCCTAGGCGTCGCATCCGGACCTGACATTGCGCAAGCGTATGCTCGGGTCATTCAGGAGCAACGCGATGAATTTTACGATCTGCATCTACGATAGAACGGGCACGGGCCTCCGCCTGCCCGCGGGATGGTGGATCGACCTTCAGTCCGATCTGCCTGCACTGGTGAAGGGTGCTGCGCGCATCGACCTTCCGCGATCTTCGAAAGACGAGCATCCACGATTGGATCCTGAGGTTCTCAGGGATCTTTTCCGGCGCATTGGAGGCTCGCAGTGGCTAAGTTGAATCCAGCCCAGTCCCTGGGAGTCCGCTGGCTGTTCTTTCGTCTTCGCAACGGGCAGTCCATCAGTCCTGCCCGGTTGATGTCTGTCTGGTCCGAGGCAGCTGAATCCAGCGACTGCGCCGTGCGCCGCGAAATCATCGACGGCGCCGGCTATGTCTATGCCCTGTACGCGCCCAACAGCCTGCTTTCACCCAGGCGCGTGGAGCTACGCATGAGAACGCTGCTGGAGGAAGCTGGCTACGCCTTCACGATGGGCAGCCTGGCGGGCCGGCACCCGGGCGACGGTTGAGGCGCGAAGCTGGCGCTGCGTCCGCAAGCGCCCGGAACGCGCTTGTCATTCCGGAGTGTCTGGTTCCAGAGGTTCGTCAGGCTTTGGATCAAAGAGCGCCAGCATCCGTTCACGGCGGCATTGTTCGAGCCAGTGGTGCCATATCTCCACCTCGTCCATCAGCCCCGTGGCACCGCATGCGGGGCAAGTGAGCGTCGTGCCCAATGGGCTTGTCTGAATGCCAGCGTTCTCGCTCATTGACGAGCGCAGGCCGCAACTCTTGCAGGTAGATCGCAACTGATCAAGGCGAACGATTGCGCCATTGCGCGCAAGAAGGGGCTGGATCGCGTGGATCCGGAAGGCATTGGGAGGATGCATGGCCGTGTCGTCTAAGGCTGGACACGGGAGCAAAGGATTCTGCGCCGGAGAAGAGCCGTGAGGGCGCAGTGTCCTCCGTTGGAGGTTAACCCTTCATCAAAGTGCGGAACGCGCTCCATCGCTGGCCTGAAATCCCACGGCCGCAATCGTGCGCTGACGTGGCAGCCGGCGCTCATCCGGCGCCGGCCCTGTTTCTGGGCAGGAAGGGCTCCGCCATCACAACGGAGCCCCGGCCACTCACTTTTCCTGCAGGAACGTCAGCAGATCCTGGTTGACCTTGTCCTTGTGGGTGTCGGTCAGGCCATGCGGCGCACCCGGGTAGACGATCAACCTGGCGCCCTTGATGAGCTTTGCCGATTGGCGGCCTGAGATATCGATCGGCACGATCTGGTCGTCGTCACCGTGGATCACCAGCGTGGGCACATCGAACCTCTTCAGGTCCGCGCGGAAATCGGTGGCCGAGAACGCGGCGATCGAATCGTAGGTGTTCTTGTGGCCGCCCTGCATGCCCTGCGCCCACCACGCATCGATCAGCCCCTGCGACACCTTCGCGCCCGGGCGGTTGAAGCCGTAGAACGGGCCCGACGGGATGTCCTTGTAGAGCTGCGCGCGGTTATCCATCTGTGCCTTGCGGATGCCATCGAACACTTCGATCGGCAGGCCGTTCGGGTTGTCGGCGGTCTTCAGCATGAAAGGCGGTACCGAGCTGATCAGCACGGCCTTCTTCACCCGCCCGGTGCCGTGCCGGCCGATGTAGTGAGCCACTTCGCCGCCACCGGTGGAGAAGCCCACCAGGGTCACATCGTGCAGGTCCAGCGTATTGATCACCGTGGCCAGGTCATCGGCGTAGTGATCCATGTCGTTGCCGTCCCACGGCTGGCTGGAACGACCGTGGCCACGACGGTCATGGGCGATGACACGGTAGCCATGATCGGCCAGGAAGAGCATCTGCGATTCCCAGCTGTCCGAATTCAACGGCCAGCCGTGGCTGAAGGTGACGACCGGGCCGTCCTTCGGGCCCCAGTCCTTGTAGTACAGCTGCACGCCATCGGCGGTGGTGATGTAGCTGGCGGTGCGCGCGATGCTGGTAACTGCAGCCGGCTTGGCCGGTTCGGCGGCCTGCGCGGACAGGCCGGCCTGGACCGAGAGGGCGAGGGCGGCAACGGCCAGGGTACGGGCGAAGGTTTTCATGCGGGAACTCTCATGGGTGGGTGGTGAGGCGTACTTTGCGCCCGTAATCAGGCGTAAGGGTGATGTACTGTCCGTATTTCTTGATAGATCGTCTTGCACGCATGTGCGCGTGCGGACCACTCGCCATCGCCCGTTGACAGGGTAGAACGACCGTTCTACATTTTGGCCATGAGCAAGGCCACCACCGATACCCACCAGAAGATCCTGGCCACGGCCGAGGCGCTGATCTACCAGAACGGGATCCACGCCACCGGCATGGACCTGCTGGTGAAGACCTCCGGCGTGGCGCGGAAGAGCATTTACCGCCACTTCGAGAACAAGGACGACGTGGCCGCTGCCGCGCTGAGTGCGCGCGATGTGCGCTGGCTGGCCTGGTTCCGGCAGGAGTGCGACAAGGCT
Organism: Stenotrophomonas sp. 115C5; assembly: GCF_056861055.1. Taxonomy (NCBI): domain Bacteria; kingdom Pseudomonadati; phylum Pseudomonadota; class Gammaproteobacteria; order Lysobacterales; family Lysobacteraceae; genus Stenotrophomonas; species Stenotrophomonas sp. 115C5. The sequence continues at coordinate 159,077 of NZ_JBSPUQ010000004.1, read as the reverse complement.
GATACCCCGGAAGCACGCATCCTCGGCATGTTCACCGTGCTCAAGGGTTGGTTCCAGTCCGAGGGCTATCGCGGTTGTGCGTTCATCAATACCGCGGGCGAGGTCGGCGACCCTGCCGATCCGATCCGGGAGATCGCGCGGAACCACAAGCAGAAGTTGTTCGATTACACATTGGAACTTACCGAGCAACTGGATGTGGAGCAGCCGGCGGACCTGGCCCGTCAGCTGCTGGTCCTGATGGAAGGCGCCATCACCCTGTCGCGCGTGATGGGTGATTACGGCGCCGCAGACACTGCGAAGGATGTCGCGAAGCTGTTGCTGGAACAGGCCAAGCGTTAGCGCCTGGGTACCCCAGATCCGTTGAAGCAACCCGTGTATCCATCTCGATTGGAGGTCTCCCCGTGTCCGCAGAACAACCCCGTCCGCCGCTTCCTCCGTTCACCCTTGAATCGGCCACCCAGAAAGTGCGTCTTGCCGAGGATGGCTGGAACTCCCGCGATGCCGACAAGGTGTCGCTTGCCTATTCGCTCGACACCCAGTGGCGTAACCGCGCCGAGTTCACCAACGGCCGGGAAGAAGCCCGGCAGTTCTTGGCACGCAAATGGAACAAGGAGCTCGACTACCGCCTGATCAAGGAGCTCTGGGCCTTTACCGAAAACCGTATTGCTGTCCGTTACGCCTACGAATGGCACGACGACTCCGGCAACTGGTTCCGTTCCTATGGCAACGAAAACTGGGAGTTCGACGCGGATGGCTTGATGCAACGCCGCTTCTCGAGCATCAACGATTTGCCGATCAAGGAGAGCGACCGCAAGTTCCATTGGCCACTTGGGCGTCGCCCGGATGATCATCCGGGGTTGTCGGAGCTGGGTATGTGATTTCCGCTTGGGCGCCATTCCAAGCGCGCTCAGGTACGATGGGGTGGCCGGCGTCTGTGCCGGCCGGGGCAGGGGGCGCAATGGACATGCAGGCAGGGGGCGGATTCGATCCGCCGGCAAAGACCGATTCGCAGGAACTGACATTCCACTGGCTCTACCAGCGGGTGCAGGGACTGGTTGAGCACAGCATCTACCCCAAGGCGGGCAGGGTGGAGACGTGGGCGTTTCGCATCGGCGTGGGTGCGGCGATCATCGGCATTCTCATGGGTCAGCTTCCGGATCGATGGCTGCCTCTTGGCGTAGTGCTCCAGGTGGTTGTTGCCTGCCTGGCAATCGAAATAGGAGGGTTCATTGTCGGTGGCGTACTGGCCGCCCGCAGGGGCATTCGCCAGTTCATCCAGCCGCGGCTCTCGCACGCCCGGGAGATGGATGAAGACTTCGCTCACTGGCAAGCGGTGGTGACCGAGCTTCGCGGATTCCCGCGCGTCCAGCGCGAGCGGCGACTCAAGTTCGTCAGCACCTTGCGCACAAACATGATTGAGCGCATGGGCATGATGTATGGCGGCCTGCAGCGGCTGGGACCATTCCCGCTGTTGATTGCCCTCTACCTGCAGTTCCGCGGATGGAAATGGGGCGACTGGGCGGGCGCTTTCGATGTTGGCCCGCTGGGTGCACTACTGATCTTCGCCATGGTGCTGCTGTACCTGCTGGGCTGGATGCTGATCGGCCTTCGCACCAGGCTTGATACCTACGTTGCCTTGTTGGAGGGCTCCATCCACGAACCCGAGCCCTCCCAGCGAACGCCTTTGTAGCGTCGGGCCATCATGTTCCTCATGCTGAGGGACAAACAGGACTGTGAGTCATCCAGTGAGGCATACGCATGGCTCAAGAGTGCCGCGCTGTGGCTGGATGCAGCCGATTTCTTCGGGCTTGCTGCATCATGTTCGTACATTTCGCCGACTTCACAGGTCTGTACCCCGCAGAGGGGCATAGTAGCCCTTCGGTAGTGTGAGCGCGTCCATCCAGCCACGGGGTTTCCCCGAACGCCAGGAGGTCACTGTGCCAAGTTGTGATGAAGGAATGAAGCTGACGCGTCGCCAGGTGATCGCCGGCGGCGTCACGACCGTGGCGATGTCCGCCGCACCGGGGGCCTCCTCGCTCGCCGCCGAACTGGCGGCGCCCCCGCCGCCCAGGCCGCCGGTCATCAGCACGGTGGCCTTGACCGTCAACGGCAAGCAGCGGGAACTTGAACTCGACACTCGGACCACGCTGCTCGATGCCCTGCGCGAACATCTGAAGCTGACCGGAACGAAAAAGGGCTGCGACCACGGTCAATGCGGTGCCTGTACCGTGCTGGTCAACGGTGAGCGCATCAATGCCTGCCTCAGCCTGGCGGTACAGCACCAGGGCGATGCCATCACCACCATCGAAGGCCTCGGAACCCCCGATGACCTGCATCCGATGCAGGCCGCCTTCATCAAGCATGATGGCTACCAGTGCGGGTATTGCACGCCGGGGCAGATCTGTTCGGCGGTGGCGGTACTGGACGAGATCAAGCGGGGTGTCCCCAGCCATGTACAGGCGGACGTCAGCGCACGGCCCCGGGCCACCAACATGGAAATGCGCGAACGCATGAGCGGCAACCTCTGCCGCTGCGGGGCCTATTCCAACATTGCCGAGGCGATGGCAGAGGTCGCTGGCGTGACCTCTGCAGGGAGGCGCTCATGAGGGCCTTCAGTTACGAACGCGCGAAATCCCCGGCCGAGGCTGCCAAGGCCGTCGCCGGTACCGAGGGCGCGAAGTTCCTGGCCGGAGGGACCAACCTGCTCGACCTGATGAAGCTGGAGGTCGAGACGCCAGCGCACCTGGTCGATGTGCAGGACATCGGCCTGGACAGGATCGAACCCACCGACGAGGGCGGCCTGCGCATCGGCACGCTGGTCACCAATACCGCGCTGGCCTCGCATGAGCGCGTGCGCCGCGACTACGCGGTGCTGACCCGCGCGATCGTGGCAGGCGCCTCCGGGCAGCTGCGCAACAAAGCCACCACCGGCGGCAACCTGCTGCAGCGCACGCGCTGCCCGTATTTCTACGACCCCCATCTGCCCTGCAACAAGCGCCTGCCCGGATCCGGCTGCGGCGCACTCGAGGGGTTCTCCCGGCAGATGGGCGTGATCGGCACCTCGGACAGCTGCATCGCGACCTATCCGGGCGACATGGCGGTGGCCCTGCGGGTGCTGGACGCCTCGATCGAGACCGTCCGGGGTGACGGCAGTACGCGCAGCATCCCGATTGCCGATTTCCATCGTTCCCCCGGCGACAGGCCGCAGCAGGACAACGTGCTGCAGCGCGGTGAGCTGATCACCCACGTCACACTGCCGGAACCTCTGGGCGGTCGGCACGTGTACCACAAGGTACGGGACCGCGCGTCCTATGCGTTCGCACTGGTGTCGGTCGCCGCGGTCGTGCAGCGAGACGGCTCGGCGCGGTTCGCCTTCGGTGGGGTCGCGCCGAAGCCGTGGCGCGTCGAGGCAGCCGAACCCCTGCTGCGCGACGGCGTAAAGGCCGCGACCCGGCAGGTGTTCGCCGGTGCCCGTCCGACGCCGGAGAACGCGTTCAAGATCGCGCTCGCAGAGCGCACCCTCGCAGCGGTGCTGGTGGAAGGAGAGCGCTGATGCCCCTTGAATTCAACGCCCCCGCCGGCGACAACCTGTTCGACAAAGCCAAGGTCGTCGGCAAGTCGACGCCGCGCATCGACGGTCCACGCAAGACCACCGGCACCGCCCCCTATGCCTACGAGCGCCATGACGTGGCGCCGAACCAGGCCTACGGCTACATCGTCGGCGCGGGCATCGGCAAAGGGCGCATCATTTCGATGGATGCGTCCCGCGCACGTGCCGCGCCTGGCGTACTGGCGGTCATCACCGCACCGGAAACCAAGCCGGTCGGCACATCGAACTGGAACAATGCGCCGCTGTTCGGCGGACCCGAAGTGGCCCACTACCACCAGGCCATCGCCTGCGTGGTGGCAGAAACCTTCGAGCAGGCCCGCGCCGCCGCGGCGCTGATCCGCACCCGCTATGAGCGCGGCAAGGGCCGCTTCGATTTTCCCGCACTGGCGCCGTCCGCGCCGCTTGCAAAGGGGCGGGACGGCAAGCCCGACCGGCAGGCGTTGGGCGATTTCGACACCGCCTACGCGAGCGCCGCGGTCAAGCTCGACGAGACTTACCACACCTCCGACGAAAGTCATTCGATGATGGAGCCGCACGCCACCATCGCCGCCTGGGAGGGTGACACGCTCACGCTGTGGACGGCGAACCAGATGATCGACTGGGCCAGGCAGGGCATGGCGGCGATCCTCGGCATCGATCCTGCCAAGGTGCGTGTGGACTCGCCCTATATCGGCGGCGGCTTCGGCGGCAAGCTGTTCATCCGTGCCGACGCGGTGCTGGCCGCGTTGGCGGCCAAGCAGGTCGGGCGACCGGTGAAGATCGCGCTGCAACGCCCGTTGATGCCCAACAACACCACGCACCGGCACGCCACCCTCCAGCGCGTGCGGATCGGCTGCGGAAAGGATGGCCGGATCTCCGCCATCGCCCATGAGAACTGGTCGGGCAACATCAACGGCGAGGACGGCGAAAACGGCACCCTGCAGACGCCCAAGCTCTATGCGGGCGCCAACCGCCTGGTGGCCAACTACATCGCCACGCTCGACATGCCCGAAGGCAATGCGATGCGCGCACCGGGCGAAGCACCGGGCCACATGGCGCTGGAAGTGGCGATGGATGAAATGGCCGAGAAGCTGGGCCTCGACCCGATCGCGTTCCGCATCCTCAACGAGCCCGAGGTCGTGCCCGGCGATCCGTCCAAGAAGTTCTCCGACCGCAACCTGGTGCGCTGCCTGCGCGAAGGCGCGGAGCGCTTCAACTGGAACAAGCGCAACCCCAGGCCGGCGCAGGTCAGGGAAGGGCATTGGCTGATCGGCATGGGCGTGTCTGCGGGCTATCGCGGCGCACCGACGATGAAGTCGGCGGCGCGGGTCCGGCTTGACGGCCAGGGCGGGGTGATTGTCGAGACCGACATGACCGACATCGGCACCGGCTCCTACACGATCATCGCGCAGACGGCAGCCGAGACCATGGGCGTGCCGCTGGACCGGGTCCAGGTGACCCTCGGCGACTCCCGTCATCCCGCCTCCGCCGGTTCCGGCGGCCAGTGGGGCGCGGCAAGCTCCACCGCAGGCGTGTACGCGGCGTGCGTCAGCCTGCGCCGCAAGGTGGGCGAGAAACTGGGCTTCGACGGCGACACCGCAGACTTCGCCAATGGCCTCATCCAGGCGGGTGGGCGGACCATCAAGCTGGCGGAGGCGGGCACACTGTCGGCGGAGGACGGCATTGCCTTCGGCGACTTCAAGCAAGGCTACGACGTCGGCACCTATGCAGGGCATTTCTGCGAGGTTGCCGTGCATGCCTACACTGGAGAGACGCGCATCCGCCGCATGCTTGCCGTATGCGATGGCGGCCGGATCCTCAATCCGCTCTCCGCACGCAGCCAGGTCATCGGCGGGATGGTGATGGGTGCGGGCGCGACCCTGATGGAGGAGCTGGTGGTCGACAAACGGCTTGGCTTGTTCATCAACCACGACCTGGCCGGCTACGAGGTTCCCGTGCACGCCGACATCCCGTACCAGGAGGTGGTCTTCCTCGACACGCTGGATCCGGTGATCTCGCCGATGAAGGCCAAGGGTGTGGGTGAACTGGGCATCTGCGGGGTTGGCGCCGCGATCGCCAATGCGATCTACAACGCAACCGGCGTGCGCGTGCGCAGCTATCCCATCACCCTGGACAAGCTGCTGCACGGCTTGCCCGACGTGGGCTGACCCTTGCGCATGGACCGACCCGTAGCCTCACCCGCGCTGGAAGCTTCAGCGGCAGGCGGAGGGGAGCCCGGCGATCTTGCCGAGCACCTGTCCGCAGCGCCGGGCTTCCTCGCCGAAGGTAGCCCGCGCGGCGTACTCGAGACGGCCTTGACGCGCGTGCGCGCGGGGGAGCACGCCGTGCTCGCGCTGGTGCTGGAAACCGATGGCTCCACCTACGCCGGTGCCGGCGACATGGTGCTGTTCTGCAACGGCAGCCAGGTCGGCTGGCTGAGCGGCGGATGCCTGGAGCCGGAGCTCGCGCGACGCGCGGAGCAGGTGAGCGCGGCAGGGCGGGTCGACTGGATCGAGATCGACACCCGCAGTGACGACGACCTGTTGAGCGGGTCCGCGCTCGGCTGCCGCGGCCGGCTTCGGATTGCGCTCCTGCCATTGCGTGCCATGTCCGGCATCGACGCCGTCATCGAGGCCTGGTTGCGCGAGGGTGTGTCACTCCAGCGCGACCTTCGCACGTCGGGGCAGGTCGTTTTCCGCGCCGGCCATCGCGAGCAGGCATGGCAGCTGCATCCGATGGACGGGGCGCAGTCCTTTGGCGAGGGCGCATGGCATTTGCCGTTGCTCCGTCTTCCGCGGGCCCTGGTGTTGGGGGGCGGTCCCGAAACGCCCTTGCTGGTTCCGCTGCTGCGGGGACTGGGGTGGCGGGTCAGCGTGGCCGAACGGCGAGCGCGCTGGGCCTCAGCCGGGCAGTGCGCGGATGTGCATCTTCAGACCAACCCTGCAGAGGCCCTTCATGGCGACCCGTGCGACGCGGTACTGGTGATGCATCACGATTTCGAACTGGACCGGGAGGCGCTGGTGGCCCTGGCTGATACCAAAGTCGCGTTCATTGGACTGCTGGGTCCGCGGCGAAGGCGCGAGGACCTGTTCAAGCTGCTGACACCGGATCAGCGCCACCGCCTTTCCCCGAGACTTCGATCACCGGTCGGCCTGAACATCGGCGGGCGAGGGCCAGAGGCGATTTCGCTCAGCATCGCCGCACAGCTGCAGCAATGGCGAAGCGCGCACGGTACGTGACTGACGCGCATGCGGTCGTCGTGCTGGCTGCCGGCGGGAGCACCCGACTTGGCCAGCCCAAGCAGCTTCTGACCCGGCAGGGCGAGACCCTGGTACATCGCGTGGTGCGGTTGGCGCGCGAGCTCGCGCCAGCGCAGGTGCTGGTCGTGGTGGGCGCAAACGCACAGGCCGTGACATCCAGCATTGCCGGGCTGGACGCCACTCCGGTAACCAACCACCACTGGGAACGCGGCCTGGCGAGCAGTCTGCAGGTTGCCGGCGCACACCTGCTGCCCACGGTGACTGCGGTGATGGTCGTGGCATGCGACCAGCCCGCGATCGAGCGCTCCCATCTGCAGGCGCTACTTTCTGGTGCCCGCGCCTCGGCGTCAGGGTGCGCGGGCACCCGTCATGGAGACGCGCTTGGCATTCCTGCAGTAGTGCCGCGCGCCTGGTTCACCTCTGTCGGTGCAGCCGGTGACCGCGGCTTCGGAGCGCGCCTGCGGCAACTTCCTGTCGATACGGTGCATGTCCTGCAGGCACCGGAACTGGGCCTGGATATCGATACGCCAGAAGATCTTGCGCGTGCGCGCGATGCGGGCTGGATCGATGCCGGGAGGTGACCCGCATGATCACTGGGCAAATGCCTGTCGCGCAGGCGACGAGCGGCAGAGCTGCAGCCCGAACCCTCGCTGCCCGCAACCCTGTAGAGTCGGGCCATGCTCGACTACGGCACGCCACATCGCGCCCCATCAGGCACATCACTAGCAAGACTCTGCAGCACCCGATCCAACAGAACAGGTTCCGGCGCGCCAGCCAGTACCTGCTCCAGGTAATCCAACGGCTCCAACTGCCATTGGAGGAGCGCCCGCAACCGCACAACGGCGGGCGACCGCTGCTTCGCGTCCAGTGAGGCCTGCAACAGCAGATGGTGCGAGCGCCTCTCCAGCCACAGCACTGGAACGCCTCCACAGTGAATCTGGAATCCGGCGTTTTGATGCCGCTCGACGAACTGGAAGCCCTGTCGTGGTCGAGCCTCCACGAACTGCACGGCTTGGCGCCGCAGTTGTGAGAATCGATGGTCGGTGATGCTTTGGAACGCGACAGGCGAGTGCACCGGCGGCGCCGGCCACAGCGTCTGTGCCGCAACCACCACCACAAGACAGAGCGCGGTGGCCGCCCAGCGCCACCAGGCCACTCAACCCTCCGGATGCAGTCGGGTACTGGCGTGTGCGGTAAGGCCGATTCCGGCCATGATCAGCCCTTCCATCACGCGCGGGCCAACGTACTGCTCCAGCTCGCCATTTTCGCGGGCGCGCTGCGCGGCCAGCAGGATCTCCAGCACCACCCGAAGGCCGGCCAGCGAGCAATCGGTATCTGCCAAGGCGATGCGTCGACCGGGCATCTGATGGCGTTCCGGCCACGGCTGGCCATCGGAGGCGGCACCGGCGCCGATGCTGTGCAGCAGGGCGATGAGCGTGTTTGGATCCAGCGCAGGGCCGTTCGCGGGCACGTCGTGGATAGGGTGCGGGGCAGGGGAGTGGGGCTGGGTCATGGCGGAGCTCCTTGCGTGCATGCAGAAGCCGCCACCGATAAAGGTGGCGGACGGTGCGAGGTTCGAAACCCGGTGTGCAATCAGACCGGCGGGCGCAAGGCCCCCACGCACCGCCCGCCATAGCCGGCTGACGGATTGCCAGTCGGCACCACGCGGAGTGGTGCCGACTGGCAAGCGCTTTTTACGATTGCACAACCGGGGTTTCGAAGCCCGGCCACCTGTTCAAGGTGGCACAGCAAGGAATACGCCCGGTTGTGCGCGATGCCAATGCAGTAGGGCTGATGCCGACACCACTTTCAACATTTTCAGAATCGTTGCATACGACGCAACGAAGCTGGAGCCTTGCGCTGCAGTGCTATCGGCGATGTTGGTGGTGCAAGCCTAGCGAGTGTCGGCATCCGCCCGGCGAGGCCGCGAGCGAGGCGAATGCGACAGGATTGCCAAGGGCCGCCAGGCGTCAGTAACCCTTCAACGCAACCTTGGCCCGCTCCAGCCATGTGGCATTGTGGCTGCGCGCGTGGCGCGACCAGTGCTGCGCATCGTCGATGATGCTGGCGAACAGGCTGCGGGCTTGCTCACGATCGTCGGGCTGCGGCTGTGCCATCAGCCATTCGGCGTACAGGCAGCGGGCGGCCGCATCGTTTCCGCATTCGACGGCGCGCTCGAATGCAGCGCGGGCTCCGGGCGCGTGGGCGGCAGCCAATGCCTGCGCGTAAAGCAGAGTCTGTTCCGGCTTGCGTCGCATATCCGGATGACAGGCGAACAGGCCGTCCAGCGTCTCGACCGCAAGCGCGGGCTGCCCGGACTCGAGGCGGGCACGGGCAAGGCCGGTGAGGATGTAGGGATCGTCGCCCAGTGGTGAACTGGCCGCCTGCTCGAGCAGGGTCCTGGCTTCGTCTGCCTGGCCGGCATCCAGCAGCGCCATGCCGAGGCGAACGCGGTTCTGCACGGTGGGCGTTCGCGCCAGTTCGGCGCGAGCATTGCGCAAGTCCTGGCCCGGGTCCATGAGCTGCTTGGCGGAACGGACGACCTGCCGGGCGCCGCGCGAATGGCGGACTTCCGGAAAGTAGATCGCCAGGAAGTAGACGACGCTGCCGAGCAGCGGGAACGAGAAGAGCAGGATGAGCCAGTAGAGGCTCTGGCCCGAGCGGATGGCGTGCACCGCGAAGTAGATGGCTGCCAGTACGTGGAGTCCGATTCCGATATAGGGCATGTGTGCCGCCTCGTCCTTGTGAGGGGTGGAACTATAGTTGGGGAGGGGTGGGGCGCCAATGGGGTTGGATGGGGCGCCAATGGGCGGGGTGATTGGGCGTGACGCGTCACGTTAATAGGGTGGATTCTGCAGGGCGGAGCGCTGCATGCCACTATGTGGCGGGCTGCATCGATGGAAGGGGATACATGGAACGTACGCAGAAGACGCTAACGATGGCTGATGTTGCTGGATGGGGTTCGGCGCTCGTCACCTTTGGATTGATTCAAGGGGCTTTGTACCTAAAGGAGTATTGGGGGCACTTCGGCCTGGATCCCTTTCAGTTTGTTGCGGTGAGTGAGCTTGCACCGGCAGGGCTTGCTGGGATCGGCATGGTGTTATTTCTCATGCTGCTGGCCTCGCTGTTTGGCGGCTGGGTGGAGATGAAGGTCGCGAGCGGCAGCTCCAAAAGCAAGCTGTTCGCATGGCTGTTTCCAGTGCTTTTCTTCACTGTCCTGGGGCTGCTGCTTTGGTGGTCAAACACGTGGCCTCTTCTGATAGGGGTTCTTCTAACGGTCATCTGTGCGTTGATCGTGCATCTTTCGCCGGTGGTGCCCACCGCAGTGAAAGATTCCCCTTGGCTGATCTACGCCTTGGTGATGCTGGTCTACGTCTCGATAGCGTCAAGCATGCTTGGCTCCCAGCGTGCCGAGAAGATTTCCTCTGGTGGCGGCAAGCACGTGACGGCTGTGACTGTTGATGGAAAGGTGCAGGGCGACCTAAACCTGATTGGTCGTCTTGGTGACAGCTATGCACTGTGGGACCCGGCGCGGAAGGCTACAGTGCTTGTGCCTGTTGGCGATGTTGGGAGGTTGGAGATCCTGCGAAAGGGTGTGATTCCTGTTCCGGCAGCCCAATAGGACTGGATCTCGGCAAACGCCAAGCTGGGAGTGGCAGTGCACTTCAGTACGGGGAGTAGCGATAAGGGATGTTTATCAGGGGTAGGGAAGGGCAGCTTCCGACCCAAAACGGAAATGGCTCGCAATGGTGCGCCGGCCACTCGGCGACAGGCGTTCTAGACGAGGCGATGGCGGAGACTATTCAGGGCGGCCATAGCGATAGCACTTCCGAGGCTGCGGCATGCGCGTGCCCGTACTACTTGAGCAACTTCTTGAGTGTGATAAGCAAGCAAATGATGCCGGGCACCAAGGTAAGAGCTGATACTTCCTGCCATTTGACCGGAAGGCGGCTGCCAAGAAATCCGCCACGATGATGCGATCGAAGTAATGGCTGATGCGCGAACACGATCAGAAGCGCGCTAGCTTTCCGGCACGTTGCCTAATGAAGACTTCAACGCAGACTTCAATAACGACGTCAACTTTTTACGCTCGGCAGCCTTCTCGTCGTCCTGCCCAAGCCGGTACACAAGCTGCCTGTTGAAAGATAGATCAAACGGGAGATCGCGTATTTCGCCATATGCTTCATTGAAGATCATCAGGATCCGGTCTTCACCAAGTGTCTTAAGCGCGTACCCAAGTTCAACCATCACGTTGGAATTACATTGCCCGCCAGTGACAAAAGATACGTCGGCTACAAAAACATCGCACGCATCGATCTTCGCCAGAATTGTCGGGAATATCTTCGGAGATCCAGGGCGGCCGCTCGTGTCACTGTCAATTCGCACAGAATCCTCCAAACTGACATCGCTATTTAGGCTCGCCGCAGCGCCTTGAAGACACTCTCGAATAAACCCACGGTTAGTTCGATTCGAAAGGGTTGCTTGCCAGGAATAGAAGACGGACCTATGCGTTGAGCCTCCAATTTGACTGCGTGTGGAGGCACTTGCAACGCCATCAAGCGCCTCCCTAATGAGAAATAGTGCCGGAAGATACTCGCCATCGACAGACGACCGATTAAACATCATCGCGCCACCAAGACGATTTATTGCTACTCTCAGCTCATGCAGCTTCACTGCGGGCGTGGCGCTTCGGATCTCAGGATCAAGCTCTCCCGCGTGTAGAAGTGGCGTACAGATTGTTCGGAATGTACTGGCCAACCCAAGTTGTTCGTAAGGCGTTCCGCTTTTAAACAACTGAACGTCTGCAATCGCCTTATCACAAAGCTCTTTAAGATCCTTTGCGTCGCCTGGATTCATCTGAAGTAATTAGAATGCGTAGGGGTTCGCGGGCATTCTACACCCATGCCCGGCTCATCCGAAATAGGAGCGATGCTTGCTTTCCTCGCACGAGGATTCTGCTCGTGGCCGGAAGCGAACATCGACGGGGCAGGGGATTAGGAAGATTTATCAGGGGTAGGGCAGGTGCCCGCTTCTGGTTGGAAGGTTTCGCTCCTGCCCTTAGCAGTTCCCTCTCACTCTCCCACGCCATTGCCCGAGCCTGGATGTGGATCGAGACGAGCGACACGAAAGGACTGCCGCTGCAACATCTCGGCGTGCAGCGCCAGTCGCATAAAATACTGCCAAGGTCAGGAAACTCAATACTGGCGAGGTGATCGAGCGAGATTTCTATCTTCTACATCTCATCCGCTCGACCTCATTCATGACTTGCTTGTCTAATGAACCGAAGTCGTTCGGAAATTCCTTCTCTGTGACGAAGGAATAGGTGACAGCAAAGTCGTCCCCGTGAAGTACGCGACTGCAGGACACATTGCCCAACGTGTCACAGGATGCCATTAGTTCGTCGTCATCCAACGGTTCTGTGGCTGCACGAGCACTCGGACGCCATACGAAAAAGTGGCTCTTGTCGCCATCGTCGGGAACGGCAAGCAGTCCCTTCTCCAGCATCTTCGCTTCTTGCCAGCCTTCAATAGCGCTCGTACGCAGATGGGATCCATCGGGGAGGTCGCCAAACCTTCTCCCAGGAAAGTACGATTTAGCCACCACCGCTATCGAGACCAAATTATCGGGGCCGATACAAGCTTCGCTATGGGCAGAGTAGCAGCCATGCAGCGTAAAGCCGCCGACCACAGGATCCTCGTGACCCCGCCGGGACGGCGTCGCATCCAGATCGCTAGGGACACAAAAATCGGTCTTCGCACCTTCCACGCGATATGAAGTTGGCGAATCTACACACCCGGATCCAAGAACTGCCGCGACACACACCAAGAATCTAGTTGCTGCAACTCGGTTGAGGGCAATAGTCATATACGTCTCGCGTCGTTGAGCCAAGAACATTGATTACGGCCTCCAAGGCATCCGTCTTGTATCCGCCAAACGCCTTGGGATCAGCTCCATTTCTCTCGAAGACTCGCTCGTGGAATTCTCCGATGACACTCCTGTCTAACATCACCGGGTTCTTCTCGGTGGCGCCCGCCTGATCCAGCGCCTGCACATGCGCCTTTGCAAGACCAACTCTTATCGCCTCCATTCTAAACGCGACCGCAATTGCCTGCGTGCTTGTCATAGTCCTGGGGTCGGCGCCCATGTTTCTAGCAATGGAATCTGCGAGAAATTTGTTAGTAAGCTCTGAAAGCCGACCATTCAGAGGGGTAGCACCACTGTTGCTAGCCACTTCGCCCGCGCGTACCGCATATCTATCGCCACCCGATCCCGCCAACTGATAATACGCCTTCCAATCGCCCGATACGGCGGCCGCTCTTTCCTCAGCAGTGACCCAGCAGCCCTTGCCGCTACACTCGCGACCGTCGGGATCACGGTTTGTGTAGGGATTGCTGTTGGCGTACCAATAGCGATTGAAATTGTCCCCGCGTGGTCTAGCAGCCACGGGATCGACCGACAGAAAGCGCCCGATTGTCGGATCATAGTAGCGCTGCTGCATGTAGTTGAGTCCCGTCTGCGCATCTGACACTTGGCCGGTAAAGCCTGGCTGATCATCGCTACCTGCAACGAGAATGGCCCCGTATGGGTCATAGAATGATTCAGCTATCAGATTTCCAGATGCGTCCGTCTCTGCCACTGGGGTTCCCAAAGCATCGGTGTGCACGTACGTGACTATCGTCTGTGCATGCACATCAGGGCTGAGCGCCCCACAGATCAGCATCAGCGAGATCAAGTGACGGGTAGCTACGCTGGCTCGTTTCATTTGCACTACCCTCCAGTTGCAGAAACAGCGGGGGTCCAAGCCGAGCACCCTATGGGCTTGCATGCTCTCACTTGGAACGTGGCACCTGCAGGAACGCCCGTGTAGTCGATCTGCACCGACGTGGCAGGTCCCGAATAGGTTCCCCTTCCTGTGACTTCGTACCAGGCAGCACCGGCCACTGCGTTCCAGCTGACGAAGTAGCGCACCTGCCACGGTGGGAATGCATTGGTGACTACGAAGCGCGCGGTCAGTCCAGTTGGCGTTACGGGCGGAACATTCACTGCCACCACAACTGAGCCGCTGTAGCCGCTGCACCCCCCCTGATTGCATGCGGTGACCCGATATGCATAGCTGCCATCGCCGCGACTGGAGATGACCGCAGAAGTACTCCCGCCGTTATAGACCGCCGTCCACCCTCCACCATTCGCGCTTTCTTCAACTACATAGCTACTGGCTCGATCAACCGCATTCCAACTGATCGTGTAACTGCCAGTGCCGGAGCTACCCGGCCCGGATAGCGCCGGCGACGACGGTGGTCGCATCACCACCACGTTCAACGCCGGCCCCTGCGGCCCGCAGCCCCCATCGTTGCAAGCGGCAACGCTGTAGCTGAGGTTTCCATTTGGGCGCCCGGTCAATGTCGCACTGGTGCTGCCGCTATTGAGGATGGCATTCCACCCGCCGCCGGATACGCTTTCGAAGAGCCGGTATGTCGTCGCTAGGGGAACCGGCGACCAGTTCAGAGCGACACTTCCATCATTTGACAGCGCCGGACCGGACAGATTGGAGCTGCCTGTCGGAGCACGAACGACCCGGACAGTCGCGGGGCCAGTGCTCGGCCCGCACCCGCTGCTGTTGCAGGCGGACACACGGTAAGCGTAGCTTCCGTCTGGCTTCTGTGAGAATTCCTTCGCCGTCGCTGCGCCTGTTGCTGCCACGATCCAGGCGGAACCGCCGCTGCTTTCCTCCAAGCGGTAGGCGCTCGAGCCGGCTACTGGAGACCAGGAGACAGTGTAGACGCCGTTCGCGGACAGTGCCGGAGCGCTCAGTTCGGCAGGTGATCCTGGGATGCGCAGCACCTGCACCGACGCCGTTGAGCCGTACTCACCACAGCCGGCGGCATTGCAGGCACGTGCACGGTAGGCAAATGTGCCATCGGGCTTGCCGACAAAGGAGCGGGAGAGGATGGTGCCACTCTGGATCTCGGCCCATCCACTTCCTGCGGCGGACTCCTCCAACCTGTAAGTTTGGGCGCCGGCTATTGCTGGCCACGAGACGCTGTAGTTGCCGTCTATTGAGAGCCCAGGCGCGTTTACGGAGGGCCCAGCTGTAGGGAGCGACTGGACCGAAGTGAATGCAGTTGCGCTCCAGCCACCGCAGGCCGCAGCACGACAGGCTCGCACACGGTAGCCGTAGGACCCGCCAGCGCGGCCGGTCACTTCTCTTGTCCGGTCAGGCCCGGAATACATGTTGGACCACGCGCCAGCGCCGGCTTGCTCCTGCAGATCGTACCGGCTGGCTTGGGCTACCTCTGACCAGGAGACCGTGTAGTTTCCGCTGGAGCTCTGGGCAGGCACGGTGATCACCGGGGTGGCGGGTGCCGTCGATGTGGCGGCCTTCGCGACCAGGCTTCCGTTCAGGTAGACGTACTCCACGCTGCTCGCGGTACGATCATTGTCTTGTCGGCGAAGCACCCCGTCGTTTCCGTAGAAGGATGCGATCGTGCCAGTGTCGGCTGATGACAGGACTCTTCGTCCGCTACCGTCGTATCGATAGCTTTCCTTCCCCACTGCTGTGCGAAGTCGGTTGCCGTAGTCGAACTGAAATCCTTGACCGTTCTTAACAGAAAGATTTCCCTGCACGTCGAACGCGAGCCCCGCTACCGTGGAGCCGCTACTGTCGATGATGTTGGTCAGGCGATTGTTGGCGTCATACCAGTAGGAAAGATCCTTGAGGCCTTCAAGTCTGACCGCGCGGATGTTGTCCAAGGCGTCGTAGCTGTAGGTAAGCTGCCCATTGCCACCGAAGGCGGTTGAATGGGTGGATAGCAGGCGATCCTGCGAGTCATACGTCATCGAGCGAGTGCGCGCTGCGTTCAAGCCATCGGCGATCTGCGCTACGTTGCCTGCGGCATCGTAGTCATAGGTGTTGTTGAGAACCCCCGCATCGGAAACACTGGCTGGAAGCTGCCTTCCGTTCTGTTGCATTGTGTGCACTATCCCGTTGCCGTACACAAACCGGCTCATGCCACCATTAGGGAAGTACGAGACGCTGGACACGAAGGTGCCCGCGCGCGTTGGCTGACCCAGCGCGTTCGGGGCGTACTCTACGTTAAGCCCGCTTGGATACTGAACACCGGCCAAGGAAGCCTGCGGGTCGTAGACGTACCCGGCCGACCGTGCAGGCATTCCCGTCTGTTCGATCGACTCTCCGGTAACAAGGCGACGCTTGTTGTAGTTGTAGGTATTCACCACCTGGCTACTACCAGCATCATTACGCGTGGTGACCTGGGCAACTTTTCCGTCGGCGGTGTAGCTCCAGATCTGGTCTCCATTGCCGTCCGGGAACGACAAGGCGAGCAGGCGATTTCGCGCATCGTACGATCTGGAAACGCGTCGCGGAGCAACCGACGCCGAGCTGCCATCTGGCTCGCAGCCGGTACTACTCGGGAGGCCGGACGCAGACCACGCGATGTTCCCCGCGCCGTCGTAGCCGGCGAGTGTTGCTCCTGTCTCAGGCTCTACTGTCCGGCACAACTCTTGGGCCGCGTTGTACGAATAGGCTCGCGTAACCTCCAAGTTGCCATCTGCGCTGCTGCGGCGAATGCTCAGCGGCTTTCCGAAGGCGTCGCGATCAATGACTGTCAGCCCGCCTTCCGGTTGAAGGATCCGCGTAGGACTGTCGAAGGAGGGCTGATCCAGCATGCGATACCACGTCCGGGTCTCGGCGCCCCTGGGATTGCGGGCAAGGGTGAAGACGCCTGACGCGTCTCGGAGATAGCTGAGCGAGGTGGTAAGGTCACCCAACTCGGAGTTCTGGGTAACAGAGGTGGTACGACCCAGTGCGTCATAGACGGTCCAAGTGCCACGGTCACTATTGGCTGTTGCCGCCGGATAGGAGGAAAACACCGTCCTGCCTTCGTTGTCGTACTCCTTGCCGGTGAATCTGATGGTGCCTAGGTCGGCGGCGTCGTACTCCGAGACAATCAACGGACGCCACAGTGCGTCGTAGTACGCGATGGAAACTCGGTTTCCAGTAATGGTGGTTTTTCGCCAATGGCCGGCCGCAAGGCCGTACTCGTCGCCCATGACCTGAACAAAGCTCTGGTTCATCGGGCTCCAAGCGGTGCTATCTCCGCTCGGGTAGTCAATGCCCGCCACCCGTCCCATCGCGTCATAGCGATATCCGGTCGAAAACCCGTTCTGATCGGTGACTTGGCTGATCCAGCCGTGATCATCCACGATAGCGCTTTGCGTTGTGCCGTCAGGGAAGCTGATCAGCTGCGGAACACCGCGCTTCCAAGAACTCAGCGCGATAGTGTTCCCATTTCCATCGCGTACATATGCGATGGTGCCGTCGGCGTTGTAGCCAAGCGATTGGGTCAACTTCCCGAACGCCAATAACTGCGTGGGTCGAGAGGTGACAGGATCGAACATCGTCTGATCGGCCAGGACGCCGTTGATCGCACGAGTGGCAACTTGGCCCAGAATCCATGAGCTTTCGTTGTCATGGTAGCTAAGGGTTTCCAAGGTAGTGGCGGCCCGGGCCTCTGGAAGGCAGGCCGTGGCGATCAGAGCAGCTGCGAGCAGCGTCTTGTTCGGATATGCGCTACTACGAGGCGATTTGCGTGCCATACGCTTCCCTAGGTTGTGCGGCGCAGCGCAGGAGCGCTGCCATTCGACTGCCTGTCGTACCCACCTTCACGGCGAACTGGATCGCGTGACCTTCAGCGGTCTCGCATAAGCGTCAAACTGGTCCACGCGATAGAGGAATGTATTTCCATCCTGCGTGATGGTGCGTGACTCCAGCGGCTTGGGTAGCTCTTCTTCCTTCGAGCATGACCAACAGGGATTGCTGCCAATCCGGGCGTAGCTGCCGTCCGAGCTACGCCGGTACTGGATGTCGATCCGCCGCAGCACGCCCTGCGTATTGCCGCGCTCCTCGCTCAGCAACTTGCCTTCGAGATCGCCGTACTTTTGACTGAAAGTGAAGCGATCCCAGCTGCCGTCCTCGCGAGTCACGGTGAGTGCGCGGGTCTCAGGGCACGGCGTAGTTGAGCAGTAGATATGCTGTCCAGTGTCCAGACTCGCAGCAAGCGGCGTGTACTGGTAATTCCATGTCATTGTCGCAAGCCCGGGCCCTGAGATGACCTTGCGATTCAGTGCCAGCACGGTCAGGAGGTGCGACTCCACCGGATAGAAGATCTGCGTGAAGGGCCGGCAGGTGTTCGGTGCATTGGTTCTGCCATGAAGTCGGTAGCTCATCTCAAAGGTGCCCCTGGCTCCTGAGGGATGAGTCATGAACACCGTCGCGGATGAGCTTGGGCCTGGTATGAAGGGTACAAAGTCAGCACAGTTCCTCCAGCCGCCAATGGGGCTATCGAACGCAGCTCCGGCATCAAATGACCAACTTGAGCCATCCGGAAGAACCACACGGCTGAGCTTGCGATCGACAGTGCTGCCGGCGTACTCATAGTTCCAAGTGCGGCCGTTGGCGACGACACTCTCTACCCCGTCAGCGCCTGAGTTCACTGTAATTGAGCGGCCGTCGCTCGCGCTCATCACGACCTGGCTTGGGGAGTAGGTGAATGTAATGAAATTCCCGTTCCTGTCTTCGATACGGGTCGGCAACGCGCGGAACTCACGTAGCCCCATCGTGCTCGTGTAATTGAAGAAGCCATTACCGTAGTTCGCGGTCATGGTCCCGCGGGGGATAGCTACAATGCGGTCAAACCAGTACCTGTCCCCATTGGGAGCATGGGCCATAAAGGCCTCCCCGCTCTCGCCGTTACTGGTGCTCGGGAGACAGGAAAACACCCAGTGATCGGCGGTAGTCCAGTGATAGGCACGACCGTCGGTTGGTTGCTTGGCACCCGCAGCCATGATGATCATGGGCTTGCTGTCGCTCCCGGGAAGACTCAGGGAGAGCCCGCCCCAGAAGAAGTGAGGGTCAAAGGAGAAGCCTACGTCTCCTTGCCCGCTACTCACATACTCGGATGGAGCGCTGGCCTGCTGTGGTGAATTCAGTGGGATCGAACAACGACGCAGTGGCTCGCCCGGCACCATGGACACCCAGCCACTCTTCCCAAACATGCCTGAGATGTAGGGGAGGTCAAAATCCCAGTCTCTCATCGATTTGAGGGTGTCCCGGCGCCCGCCCATTCTCAATGTGCGCGAGAACTTCATTGGTAACGCGTTGTTTCCAGGTAGATCAACGTCAACCTGGGTGAACTGGATGCCGCCCGTATAGAGGCTGACCTTGTCACCGAACAGGTCATTACCTAACGCCGTGAGTTCGCTCAGGCCCTTGAGCTTGTCTTCGTAGAAGACACCCGCCTGCGATGAGGTCAGTGGTGCGCCAGTCTGTGCTTGAGCAGCGGCGGCGAGTGTCAGCAAAAGTAGATTGAGGACAGTGCTGATAACTTTCGAATGCAATGACACGTACGTCTCCATGTAGCGCTAGCCGAGCGGCCAGACATGATCCGGTGACTACTACGTCTGCAACGAGACAACTTCAGGACTTATCGGACGGCAATGAGGCATCGCATGGACAAATGCTGCCAAGAGAGCCTCATTTACTGCGCTTTACGCATGAACTGCCGGCGCTGCGATAGCTGCGCTTGAGAATGACAGTTACGTCCCCTTGCAATGCGGCGGACACTATCTCAAGAACTGACGGCGCGCAACTGGCTTTGGTTTGCTCCTCCAGCCAGGATCAAGGATATGCAAAAAGTGACAGCCTGTACTCTTGCATGGTCCAACCGATCGGGGGGCGATCTAGCGCCCCCAAGCCAACCTTGGGCCAGTCAGAACTGCTGAGCCATTTGGCGCCTGCTGGCTACCTCAGCGAGCAGCCGGGGCGGCGGCAGGGGCGACTGTCGGCTGGGTTTCCGCAGAATAGGTACTGCGTATTCAAGGATTCGGGAGAGATTTGCGTCGTTGGAGCCGATACGGCTAGCGATATGATTCGATCCCTCCTTATCTCCAATCTCGGGACCTGGGTACGCTCGAGATCATCCGTGACTTAGGAAGATCTATCTAGGGGTATGAAAGACATCCTTTCTTTGTTTCAAGCCGACTGCGCTGGCACGGGAACTGGGCAGGAGTCAGGGCTTAAGATCGCACTTGGCTGACGATCCAGCTGACTGATGGCATTGCCCGTTGATGAATTCTGCAATGGGTGACAATCTACGTTGCAGCTACCTCGGGTCTCAAACAGATGATCGAGTCAACTTATTGGCGGCAAGAGCTGCGCGCAGAGGTGCTGTGGCTCAAGAAGCATCGCAAGTATCGAAGATGGTCCGAAAAGCAGCTGGTTCTGTATGAGCGCCGTCTAATGCTAGTAGCCTTCCAAGTCCGCTCTCTGCTTGAGCGCCCCAAGGTCAATGATCGTGCTCGAAGCGTTCGACTACCGGCAATTCGCTACAAGAAGATCGGCACCAAGCCATTCACATTTGTAGGCGCAGGATTTCCAGAAGATCGATTTGGCATTGCAAATCCTCAGGCTGTTGATCTGAGCATTCTTGATGTTTGCAATCAGCTTATTCACTACTATTGGATGCAAACATGGTCAGACGGCACTGCGTTCAAGAGCATGCTCGTCTTCTCCGACTACATGCGGAATAAGTGGGCCTACGAATTCTTGATCGAAGACCTCATATGCATCTTCAGCGTATTTGCGAATGAATCGTCTGCGGTCAACGGTATCAGCTTTGAGTGGAGCGATAAAAATCAGGACTCCGTGACAGACTACGCTCGCTGATGGCGAATGGCACGGGCACTTGGCCATTGCTCCGCATCACCTCTTCATTACGCGCCTTTAGGACGATAGGCTCTAGCCGGGGGAGGGGAGCCTCGGCCGGGCAGGGGATTGGGGCTATTTATCGGGGGCAAGGTTGAGTGGTTCCCAGCCCCGTGCTGACAACCGTACCATTTCCGCATAACCGCATAACCGCATAACCGCATAACCGCATAACCGGCGCTCGGGAAACCGGGAAGTTCATAGCGATGGTGCACTAGCTCTTTGAGCAGGACGTTCACGGTGTCCGGGGTGGTGTGCTTGGTCTGGACTTCAGCGGTGGCCACGGTGTCCAGCCAAGACGACCCGGCTTTGTCCAAGGGACGTATTCCAATGAACTGCCGAAGTTGCGGCATTTGTCGGCGCTTGCTGCCGGAGGCGTCGTAGCGTTCGAGTTGGTCAGTGGCTCTACGCGTCTGCGCTGGCAGGCGTGTAGAGCTGATGACCCGGCAACGCACACGCGCCGGCATACACAAAGGCCACGCTTTGCCGCGCCCGGGTCAAGGCCACGTAGTATTTCGGTGGCGCGGTGATACGAGATGCATCGGCCGTGCGCATGTACAGCGTCAGTGGCCCGTTAGGGAAGATCAGTACACGCCCATAGGTCCGGCCCTTGCACTGGCCGAAGTTCACGGCCGGCAATCCGTCACAAGCTTGCTGACGGTCGTACCGAAGCACGGTGGGAGCAAATTCCTGCATGTACGCACTCACATGCTCGGGAGCGACAAGGTAGATGCCATCGTGCCCAGTGATCTCGCCATTGCCTGACTCGGTCCGTGGCATCTGCGGATAGAGCGCGTCGGCCAAGTCGCAGAGCGTCTGGACACAGCGCAAGCTGATGAGGCGGTGACCGAGATGGCATAAGCCATCCGCTTCCCAAATCCGGAACAACGCTGCCATGTTCGGCCCACGATATTGACTGTGCCGCGGCGCGTAGTTGGTCGCGTACGTGGCTTGGCGCGTATCGCCTACCAACGTGATCGCGATGTCGCTCTTCAACAGCCGCTCGACCAGATCCAAGTCATAGCCGGCCAGGTCCTGGACCTCGTCGATGTAGAGCTCGTCGTACATGGCCGCCAGGCGCGCCATGACCTGACCGTGGGTCAGCTCATCGCAGCGCACAGCAAAGTCGGCCGCCCGGTCGGAATACATCCGGTTGCCTGCCAGATAGTGGCGCGCCACTTGGGTGCGTGGAGCGCGGTTATCAGTGCGACCTTCCACGAACAGGATCGTCTCGATCCGAGGCTCGGGGCAAAGCGCACCCTGGTACGGGCGGATGCACTCGCGTAGCAGAAAGCCATACCAGCTGTGCAAGGTAACGTGCGCGGGGACCGCACCGGCGTGAACCTCAAACGAGCGCCGGATCTCCTCAAGGTTTTCCAGAGTGTAGGTGACAATCGCAATGCGGCGCGCAGGCCGCTCCAAGGCCTGCCGGACCAGCAACGTGGTCTTGCCCGAGCCGGCCGCTGAGAGCAGTACCAGGTTAGGTGATGGCACGCTGGACATAGTCTGGGAACCTAAGCGACTGCGGGCTGTTGAAGATTGCCAGGGCTGTATCGGTCTTGTGGCCTTTCATGTACTTGAGCAGCGCCACCTCGTCGGCAAATGTCTTGCCCAGCACAGTATTGAGCTCGGCCAGCGAATTGGCTTTGATCAGCTGCTCTTCCAGCGATGGGGCGTGCTCGTCGGAATCGTAGTAGATCGCGTTGATGTGCTCGGCATAGCGCTCCTGCACAACGGCGACGTCGCCATCGTTGTCGGTGATCACCTTGGCCTGAATCTTCAGTCGATCTGCAATCTGCAAGAAGCGCTTGAATGCCAACGACTTGACCGAAATGATGTCTACGCCGTGAGCCATCGGCGCCACGCCGTGGTGGTCACTGTAGGCACGCTGCACGATCAGCTCGTCGGAAGGACCCTCCACCAGGATTGCTTGCTTGGCCAGGATCAGCCGCAGCGTATCGTGGCCAGGCAGCTTCATGAAATAGTCGTGCGTATCGCTCGGCAGCTGGTCCAGCTTCATCTGGCCCTGCGCGCTGAACAGGATCACGTTGTCCACGCCCAGCTTGTTCAATACGAAGCTGCTGTGGGTAGCGATGATCACCTGTTGGGCGGTGGAGAGGGCCGCAATCTTGTCGATCAGTTGGGTCATGCTGGAGAAGGACAGATGGTTCTCCGGCTCCTCGATCAGCAGCACGTGGGCAGCGCCCGCCGCATGCATTGCCAGCTTCATCTTCACCGCGCTTTGTTCGCCCTTGCCAGCTTGGGTGAAAGGGAGCTCATCCAAGTACGGTGACAAGCTGGTTTCCCACGTTGAGCGCGGCGATGTGTCCACACCCACCGTCAGCGCTCGCTGGCTGATGTCCCCGGTGTGCTCGGTGAGGTAGGCATTGATCGCCGCCACATCCGCTTCTTCGGAAAAACTCTGCCGCATGCGGCGGAAGCTCAACGACAGCGAAACGCGTTGCGCAGGCGTCAGTGCCTGTTCGATGATGCCTGCGATATAGCGATCGGCACCGGACAAGGTCTTGATGCCGTGCGTGTCGATGATGGTCGAGTCGAACGGAATACTGCGGGCGGTGACACCATTGTTGGCGAAGGAATACCAGCGCACCGTGTAGTACTCCACCGGCAGGCTGACCGCACCTTGGTGCTGCCGCAGGTAGGCGTTGAACTCCTCGAGGTAGTCGTCGTTGAGCTCAACCAGCAGCCGGATGCCGGCCGTATCTAGGCGCAACGAGTTGTTGGTGCCGCGCAACGACGCCAGCGCGGCGTCTGCGCCTAGATACGCTTCGATGGAGATCCGCGGCGGCGACGCCCGCGTGCCTGCTGCAAGCGCCGCCAAGTACTCTTGCACCGTCGGCTGGTGGAACAGGTAGGGCGTGAGCTCATAGGCGAGATTGCGCCCATGGAGCTGCCCGGTGACCACCACGTGGATGGCCTCCAGCAGGGTGGACTTGCCAACCTCGTTATCGCCCACCACCAGGTTCATGTGGGCGTTGAGGGGCAGGTCCAGATGGTGAAACGACTTGAAGTTGTCGATAACGATACGTTCGATCGGCATGCACAGTCCTTTGATGGCCAACGAGCCCGGTGGCGAAGCCTGCCCGCACCCTGACTGGCCTCCTTTCCGATCTGAGTCATACTACACAAGCGCCAGGCTAACCAATTCGCTGCCCGTTACATCGGCCCACTCGGTGTCTAGGAAGTAATACGAGGGAACCATGGTCGAATGGTGCCACAGCTCTCCCTAGCGTGCCGCACCGCCATCTCAGCAGTTGCGACGGCGCTAATCGAGTAGGTGTGAGACCAGCGTGCTGGCGGACTGAAAGTGGTCCTTCGCCTGCGTGATCGACCGATGGTCGGTCGGGACCATCAGTGTGGGTAGAGCGACTCCCTGGCGACCACCCTCAAGGCGTTGAAGGCCCGACTCACCATGCTTGGCCCGGAAGCAGTCGGCCGGCTCCGGGCCAAGGAGCAGGGGAGGGGGCATGCCGAGACCAGCCGAACGAGGGCCGCGAGCGACCTCGCAACGGCGCAGGGCCGCCTGGCGACGCGGTTCGGGCCAAGCCTGCGGGAGCGCCAGGCCCGGGACAAGCCCCCCGGATTGGCCAGACTTCGCGCCCGCGCGCAGCGATAATGCGCCGGCCATCTACACAAACACCCCGCTCTCGAGCGCGCGCAAGTTCCTAGAACATGCCACCAACCAAGAGAATCGCGGCACGCCCCACCGCCAATATACGGAGTCCGAGTTGAGCATCATCAATATTCCTCGCGATGAACAAGAAGCCCTGCGAGAGGTCAATGTGCAGGCGTTGGATCGGGAGATTTCAGCTTCCCTGGACGCCCGGCGACTAGGATCGCCATTGCGCGACTTACGGCTGGACAGTTGCGGGCCATTTATCGCCGCCAGGCTTCGCGAGTTCGATGTGGCGCTACAGGCCTACGCGGGAGCTAAGGCGACGAAGAAGCTAGCTGACACCGGTGAGCGCGCCCGCCGTGCCGGCAGCAACTTGGGCAACGCGGTTCGGCAGATGCAGCAGCGGATTGAGACCCAGGAACAGGAAGGTCAGCGCTTCTTCGTCGACGACCAGATCATTCCACCGAGCAATTTCACGAGGACGCTGTCGGTGCGGGTGGACTACCGCTGGCGCCCGTCGGCCGAGGCCGAGTGGGCGCACGGTACTATCACGTTCATTCACTCGCATGATCCACGCCCTGACTACTCAGTGCCGACCCCAAAGCGAAAACCGAGCGCCAGTCAGCGTGCGCAGGATTTGCAGGACGAGCTTTGGCGCGAGTGGGAGCAACTAATGAACAACGGGCTCCATTCGCTTGCCGAGTACTTCCGGCAGGGCGGCGACGGCGCAGCGATCCCGAAAACTTTCCAGGCGCGCGCCGACGCCTTCCATCGTCGGCTCAACAACTTCAGCTGCCGGTTTTGGCTGGAGCCAGCAGGTAGGACGTAGCAGGCTACGGAGCGATGGATTCTGGAGGCGCCATGGTTCTCACAAAGGCAAGGTCGGCGCGTACGGGGCGCCGCTGGGATGGCCGTCGGCATGTGGCTCCGCGGTCGCCAAAGCGCCGGTGACGAGCGATCCTTGCTTTGCCGAGAAGATGTCCGAATCTTCGGGAACCTCGCCAGCGACAGGGACAGCACCGAAAATGACGGTGGCGGATGCGGAGCGTGCCAAGTTGTCGCCGAAGTGGGGAGCCGCCCAAGTGCCCCCCCCAGCAGACCATTCCGACTCGGACCTTGCGCGCCCACAATGGGTGCACCCAAGATCTCTATGCCGCCGCCAAGTCCGCCATCCATGAACAGGAACCTGCGCTGGCGCTTCAGCTCAATTTAGCAGTCGGGCGACCTTCGTCTTGAGCGCGGCGATGCGTCGCGAAACCGACGCGTGGCCGCGCAGACCCGACTCGCGCGCGATGGCGGAGGCACTCTTGCCGAGCCGCAGGGCTATCACAAGGCGACGCTCTTTCTGATCGAGCATTGCGATCACATCGCGGAACAGAACCTGCTCGTACGGCTCGTTGGGCTCCAGCGCATAAGCCGGTGCATCGTCGATGGTCTCGACTAGGTCGACTTTCAATTTCGCCCGTTTGGAATAGAAGCTGCGCTCGAAATCCTCTTTGATCCAGGAGTTCGCGCCCGAGAAGTCCTCGTGCGTCCGGTGGCGGTGCAGCAACTCGACCACCGGATCGAGCGACTCGAGGACACCGTCGCCGTCGATCGCGCTCTGAAGCACCTCCTCGCGCTCGTCGGCATCAAACTCGTCCCAGACGTCGCCGCCCATCAGAGGCCGCTGAATATCGAACAGGTGTCTCTCTTCCTCAGGCAGGCCGGCCAAGATACCGGCGCGTAACTCTGCGAGCGGCTTCCAAGTCTCGTCTTCGTGCGTCGTGGGAGCGAAGAATTCATCGCGCCTGGCCAGTGCCAGGCGATATAGGCGGTGTGCCCAGTATGGGGTGTCGCCGGCGAGCAGTCGCAGTGGCGAGCGCGCGTTGAAGGCGCCTTGACCCAAACGCGCTCGCGGAGACAAGCGCGTCCAGATGTAGTGCGCAAATGCAGCTCGTGCCCGCGCACCGTAGTCCGCAGGCAAGTCGTTGTGCATGTACATCAGGCCCATCATAGAGCGTCGGCGTTCGAGACCGGCCTTGGCCAGGATGTCGTCGGGCAACAGGCCGGCCAGCATGACGTCGAGCTCAGAGTTCCCGCCGTAGGTCGGCACTAGGATCATGTTCGGGTTGCGCCGCTCCTCGAGGTAAGGAACGAACGGCTTCAACCCTTCGATGGCTTCTCCCGACCGCACAAATCCGGCCCTTTGCGTGGCATTCCAAGTGTGCAGGTGGGCTGTCCATTCTAGGCGACCTGTTGCTGGCTCGGACAGGAACGCGAGCTCGAGTGGACCGTGCTCCCATCGGTCTATCTGGGTAATTTCGGCCTGGTGAAAGAACGCATTGGAAATTGAACGCATGGAGATCCTCGGAATAGGGGGCGTACTCCTATCCGGCACAAGTATGAGCAATTGTGACTTCGAGTTGGCAGCATCGCGTTAATCAGTCTTCGAGCAGGCGGGCAGCCGGGTTGGCTGTTGCTCCGCCTGCTTGAAAGTACCCCACGACACTGGACACCGACCGGTGCTCGGTCAGTTGCATGATCGCCGGTAGGGCTACGCCTTGGCGGCTGGCCTCGGTCACGAACCCGGACCGCAGGCTGTGCCCGCCAAAATCCCCCTCCAACCCGGCCAGGCGGGCCCGCCGCTGCACGATCTCGCCGACCGCGGCCGGGGAAAGGGCAGGGCCCACCCTCTGTTTCCACAGCCGCCGGAAGATCGCCCCCTCGGTGAGACCTGAGGCCTCCTGCCAGTCTTGAAGGGCGAGGGCGGCCCGATCAAGCACCGGCTTGTCCGGGGTCGAGGTGGCCGTAACCCCGGCCTGCTGGGTCTTGCTGTGCTCCAGCCGGTAGATATAGCCCGCCTCGCCAATCCGGCGCAGGTCGCGCAGGTCGGCAGCGGCGATCTCGCTGCGCCGGCGGCCGCCACTAGCGAACCCGAAGCAGAGTAGGGCGCGATCCCGAATTCCTTCCAGGCTGTCGTCGCAGGTGGCCAACATGGCCTCCAACTCGGCCAGGGTGATCGCAGTCTTCTTGCGTGGGCGCTCGCCGCGTTTAACCGCGGCCCGCGCCGCGCGGCTGAGCACGGTGCGAATTGCCGGCTGCTCGCAGGGATTGGCCACGTGCTTGAGCCGGTGCGCAGTGGACAGCACGGCAACGCGATGGCGCACGGTGGCCAAGGTCCACGGGCCGACCTTGGCTTTGAGGCCAGCGGCCACCAAGGCCTGGTCGACGGCTGGTGGAAGTTCCCATGCCAACTCGCCATCGATCGAGCGGCGCTGTAGGTGATCGACTACGAACCGGAGCACGGTGACTTCGGGTACCGGCAAGGTCAACTCGATGCCGTAGCGAGCCGCGTGCGCGGCAAGCGCGGGAATTGTACAAACATCTTTCATACTATGTATCGCCGCAGATCCTGCTCGCTGCACCATACCCGCAAAGGTACCTGTTCAATGATGAGCAACGCCCAGTTGAACCGAATCCCCAGCATCGAATTGCAGCTCTTCAAATGGATTTCACTGGTTGAGGCTGATGAGATCCCCGACTGTGTTGAGCTCAAGCGCGCAGGCAACCGGATCTGGATCAAGCACGCGCGACAGGTGCTAGCCGGACTGGGTGATGACGTCCCCGTGCTGACCCTGAGCAATATCCAGCTCAACCCGCGCCTCAAAGGCCGGGGTTGGCTGACCGAATTCGTAGAGCTGTGCGATACCTTGATTCCGTGGCCAGCCCTGTTCGTGGAGCGCGTGCAGAATCCCAGGCTGCCCACCTTCCTCAGACGCAAAGGGTTTATCGAGCTGCAGCACGCCAACTTTTATCGTCCGTCCAAGGCCTGGCGAGCGCGCCACGGTTGGTCGCCTGACCAAGCGCTGGCCGCACAGCAACAGGCTGACCGAGCACACGTACGAGCCCTATGGGAAAACCCCGACGCCACCGCCTACTTCATCGCACGACAGAAGGAGAAAACCCGATGACACCCACCATTTCCCGACGCGCGCACGCAGCCGACATGACCATGCTCGTGCTCTTCATCGCGCTGTTTCCGGTCATGTCAGCACTGCATGCCCGGATTTCCAACGAGCTCTATCACGTTCTGGCCGGCGTGCTGCTCGGCGGGATCGCCGCGCTCAGCCAAGCCTTGCTCCACGATGGCTTCGTGCGCTGGCGTCACGCCGGTGTGGCGGGCCTTGAACGGTCCCGTTCACTGCGGGTGCTGCTGGTGGGGATGGTGTATCCCGTGCTCGCGCTGGTCAGTGGCGTGATTGCACTGTTTGGCACTGCACCCAACGTCGGCCTGCACTATGCGATCGCTTTTGCGGCGGGCGGAGCGCTGATGGGCTGGCGCGCGAGGGCGGCGCTGGCGCACAAACGAGCGCTGGATCTGTGACCGCGGGCGCCGACAATAGGACATGAATTGGGACAGCTGTCACATTGCTGTGCGGAGAAGACGAAGGCGCGGAGGCGCGGATTCGGTCAATTCATGATTTCGCATAATGTATATTATGTTCAAAGCCTCTCCGAGGACGCTCGCGTACCGCTCGCCTCAATCACCGGCCTTGCTATGCCAAGCCAAGAAGCCAGCCTCCCCAGCGTGCCCCTCGCGGCCTGGCAGCTACGGCTTTCTCCATCGTCCGATCAGAGTCTTGTGCATGACCCAGGCGATCCAGCCGCAGACCAAGGCGCCCCCGCGACAATGATCTCTTCCTCTTCATAGGCAACGAAAGCCAACGCTCTCAATGACAGCAAGGCAAACAAAGCTGTAGGCGCCCAAAGCAGGACCTTCATCGTTCTCCCGCCTCCAATTGCATCGGCCGGTCACTTGCCATGACAGGAACGTGTTTCCGCCCGGCGTGACGCGTCACGTTAATGGTCTATGGCAGTCCGCTGCCGCAGGCCCTCTATCTCAACCTGGCGCCCCTTTCTGCACTAGCTCGAAAGCAGCTCCTTCGCCAGAAGCGTGATCCGGGTCGCCGCATTGAGGTCGTACGCACCCAGATCCTTCGGTTCCACCCAGGCATGGGCATCAAACTCTTCGTTGATCGTAACGTCACGGTTCAGTGCTTCGCAGTCGAAGATCAGCTAGATCATGTGAATCTGCTCGCTGGAACCGTCCGGATAGAGCTTGGTGCGGATGTCGTCGCGGAAGGTCCATGGTTGAACGGCACCGATCTGCAGTGCGTGCCCCAGCTCTTCGCGGATCTCCCGACGGAGGCCTTCCTCGATGCGTTCGTCGGGCCCCAGCCCGCCGCCGGACAGTGCCCATTGGCCTGGGAATGCACCACGGTGCAACGGCATA
Organism: Stenotrophomonas sp. 115C5; assembly: GCF_056861055.1. NCBI lineage: Bacteria > Pseudomonadati > Pseudomonadota > Gammaproteobacteria > Lysobacterales > Lysobacteraceae > Stenotrophomonas > Stenotrophomonas sp. 115C5. The sequence continues at coordinate 129,533 of NZ_JBSPUQ010000004.1, read as the reverse complement.
CGGCACAGCAGATAGGCGCCCTGGTTCTGGATCAGCGGGCATACGATGACGCGTTGTCTCACAGTGTCTTCCTTGGATGTTGAGCAGGTCCCGGAAGGATTGTATGAAACCCAACCCCATCCCGATGGGTTGCAATTGATTTAGCGTGGCACATCACAACGAACCTGCGCAGCGCACCGGCTTCACACGTTGCCGCCGCTCACTTCGCAATAGTGCGGGGGTCCTCGTTGTTCGAGTGGTACATGTCCCCTCCTCCTGCGCCCGCGCTTCACCTGTCACGGCGATGGCGCATTGCCATCTATATCCTGCTGGGCCTCTACGCGCTGTACCTCCTGGCCGGCAACATCTTCCTCAACACGCCCTTGTTCGACCAGGTCACCAACCGCGAACCGCACAAGTTCGTGATGACCACAGGCCCCGCCATCACATTGCTTCCCGGCCACGTGATCGCCTGGGACGTGCACATGCGCGGCCACGTCAACCACACCGTCTACGTGCTGCATGCCGACCGGGCAAGCGCCAGGCTGGCAGTCCTGCCGCTGTTCCAGCGCGAAGTACGGGTTCCGCGCCTGCAGGCCACGGGCGTATCGGCCGAGATCAGCCGCGTTGACGAGGCCATTCCGCCGCCCCCGCGCAGTGACGAGGGCTGGACGCTGCGTTTCGATGCCATCCACAGCGACAGCATCCGCAGCGCCCGTTTCGGCAAGCTGCTGATCATCGGCAAGGGCCAGGGCACGGTCGGCTTCATCAAGCAGCTGCGCGGTGGCCCCTCGGAACTGCTCGATTCAACCGTCACGTTCAAGGGTGCGGACACCAGCTTCGATGGCGTGCAGCTGCTGGATGACATGAACCTTGCCGCGCGCTTCAGCTACCCGCGCCACTACCGTGACCAGGCGCCTGGGCTCGCCAAACTGAAGATCCTGCATGCCCAGCTGGACGTTGATGCACGCAGTCAGGGCTTGCGCATGGATACGGATGCAACCACCCCGAAGATCTCCAGCGCCCCGGTGCCGGGCCGCCTGCAGCTCTCGGCACACCTGATCGACGGCCAACTGCAACCCGGCGACCACGCTCTCTGGCAGGTGCCGCTCTATCTTGGCGACGGCGCTCCAGACCGCGGCGTGCTGGCCCTTCAGCTCAATGTGGCCAACGACCTGCGCCTGCAGGCCCGCCTGCCGCCAAAGCCCGGCTCGGGCAGCGAAGTGGACGCGGACCTGCACATCACGGGCCGTGATATTCCCTTCCAGGATCCGGCGCAGTTGCTGGAGCGCAGTTCCGGCACGGTGCGCGGCGCATGGACGTTCACCTCGCTCAACTGGATCCCTGCCCTGTTCGTCCGCAGACCGTGGCTGCAACTGGACGGCGGCGGCGCGCTGAAGGCAGACCTCCGGCTGCGCAACGGCGAGCTGAGCGAAGGCAGCACGGTGGACATTCCCTCTGCCGAAGCAGTTGCCGAGGTGGCGGGCGTCCGGCTTGCCGGTACCGCCAGCGCGCATGGGGAACTGAAGTCAGGTACTCCGAATCAGGCCCTGCTTGCCGTCCGCCTGCCCCGCTTCACCGCACGTCCCACCGATGCCAAGGACGTGCGGCTGTTCGACGGCCGCGATCTGCTATTGGACCTGACCGGCGACGGCCGGTTGCAGGAGCTCCGCAAGGGCGTGCGCGCGCACCTGAGCTTCAGCGAAGCCACGATTCCAGATCTGTCGGCCTACAACCGTTATCTCGGTTCAAAGCAGGTGCGCCTGCTGCGCGGCACCGGCTCACTCAGCGGTGATGCCACCCTCGATACCGATGGCCGCGTTGGCCATGGCACGGCCCGCCTGCGGGGGCGCAACACCAGCGCCAAGGTCGCCGGCCTGGACATGGGCGGCGATGTGGACGTGAACGCAACGCTGCGCCGTGGCGACTTCAACCAGCGTCACTTTGATCTGTCCGGCACCACGGTCGAGCTACGTAACGTGCAGGTGGCCGGCACTGAACGCTCGACTGCGTGGAAAGGGCGTGCGGCCTTCAAGCGCGGCCGCATCGATGCGCAATCGCCCTTCCAGGTGGACGCCACCACCGACCTGACGCTCAGTGATGCGCGCCCCTTGCTGGCGTTGTTCGCCGAGCGCACGGACTACCCGCGCTGGACCTTGTCGCTGCTGGATTCCGGCCAGGTGGATGCACAGGCCAGGCTGCGCTGGCGCCCCGGCCATCTGGTGATCGATGGCCTGCAGGCCGAGAATGATCGGCTGTCGGTGCGCGCGCGGCTGGATCTGCTGGAACAGCGCAAGCGCGGCGACCTTTATCTGCGCTGGGGGCTGTTGGGAGCGGGCATCGAACTGGATGGCGACCAGCGCCAGTGGCACCTGGCCAAGGCGCGCGAGTGGTTTGACGAGCGCCCATCCCTGCTGCCGGCAAGTACGGGCGGATCTTCAGACTGAAAGCCGCGGTACCTGCATCCAAATATCGCTTTCAAGCGTATGCAGGGGCATACGGAGCAAGGAGCGGTATCGGAATGAAGCGCGGCACACAGATTTCCGGGTTTCTGGGCTGGTTGGCGATCACCTTCGCTGCGGCCGCGTTGGGCGCGTGGGCATCTTCATCGGCGGCCTCCTTCTATGCCTCGCTTGCCCTGCCCGCGTGGGCGCCGCCGGCCGGTGTCTTTGGTCCGGTGTGGACGCTGCTCTATGCCCTGATGGCGGTGGCGGCCTGGTGGGTCTGGCGCGAGCGCGGCTGGCGCGGCGCGCAAACGGCGCTGCGACTCTATCTGCTGCAGTTGGCCGTCAACGCACTGTGGAGCTGGTTGTTCTTCGGCTGGAAGCTTGGCGCTCTTGCGTTCGCGGACATTCTTCTGCTGATTGCGCTGGTGTGCGCCACGATTGTCAGGTTTGCACGCGTCAGCCGCATTGCGGCAGTAATGCTGCTGCCCTACCTGGCCTGGATCGTGTTTGCCTGCGCGCTGAACTACGCGGTGTGGCGCGCCAATCCCGCACTGCTGTGAGCGCAACACATCTGAATCAGGCCTGGGCAATGGCCTGCGGGCGCCACGCCCGCAACAGGGAGGGCTTGAAGGCCTGCTGGCCACAGCCGGTGGGGCAGCGCACCACTCTGGCTGCAGAATGGCTCACCAACCCTTGGCCTTCCTCTGCCTTGAACACCGTTTCGCAGGAAAGGCAGCGGGCCACCAGTGAGTACAGATGCAGAAGACGACCGCTGGCAGGATCCTGCAGGGCATCCACATCCAGCAGTTCAAACTGGCAGCTGTCAGGCAGCATGCGGTACGGAAGAGATGGCAGCGTCTGCAGGTTCACGGGCGTGGCAACGGTTGAAGGTGGATTCACCATAGGGCAATCGCTGTCGAGTTGGCGTGCAGCCGACATGCACCGGCTGCGAAACCTTTTGCACGGACGCCTTCCACATCGTTTGTCGCTGCGTAGATGAAGAATTCAGGTTTGAATGAAATGCCTTTCACATGCATCAGGTGGTAGGCGAATGCGCGCTTTTGCTTCACCATCCCTGCTAGCAGGATGTAGCTGGGCTTTTCCAGCCATCCATGAATCATGAGTCCCGCCCTTGATGCCATCTGCCGAGTCCACGCACGACCTTGCCCTGTCCCGCTGTGCGCGCGAACCGATCCACACACCCGGCGCGATCCAGCCCTACGGTGTGCTGCTGGTGCTGGAGCCGCAGTCACTGCGGGTGCGCGAGCGCGCCATCAGTCAGCCGAGCGTTCTTCAGCAGTTCGGCGAGCCGTTGCTTCAGCACGTCAGTGAGGTACTCGGTGGCGTGCTGGCGCCCTTCCAGGCGCTGCTCCAGCAGGCCACCATCGGCAGCAGTGCGCATGTGGGCGCCGTGCACCTGGATGGTCACGGCCGGCACCAGCTGCTCGTGCATCGCTCCGCCACCGACCTCCTTGTCGAGCTGGAAGCGCCGGTCCCGGGCCAACCGGGCTCGCTGGAAGAACTGTATCCGGCCATCCGCGAGCTGATGACCGCTATCGAATCGGCCTCGACGGTGGAAGACCTGTGCCAGCTGGCCGCCGCGCACATGCGCCGGCTCACCGGCTTCGATCGCACCCTCGTCTATCAGTTCGACGCCGGCTGGAACGGCGTCGTGGTGGCCGAGGACGGCAATGGCCTATTGCCCTCGTACCTGGACCTGCGCTTCCCTGAATCGGATATTCCTGCGCAGGCCCGTGAGCTGTACCGCCGCAACCGCGTGCGGCTGATCGCAGACAACAACTACACCCCTGCCCCGCTGATGCGCACCGAGGCCCATCGGGATGCACCGCCGACCGATCTGAGCCTGGCGGTGCTGCGCAGCGTGTCCCCCGTCCACCTTCAATACATGCGCAACATGGGCACCGGGGCGTCGATGTCGGTCTCGCTGGTCCATGAGGGCCAGTTGTGGGGGCTGGTGTCGTGCCATACGGTGCAGCCGCGCCGCCTGCCCTACCACGTGCGCACGGCCTGCGAGTTCATGGGCCAGATCCTGTCGCTGCAGATTGCCCTGAAGGAGCGTGCGCGCGCGATCGAAGAACGCGTGGCTCGCCGTTCCGTGCTGGTCAAGCTGCTCGCGCGCATGGCCGGCGACGAGGACTTCATTGCCGCGCTGCGCATGGATGAGGCCAGCCTGCTATCGCTGACCGGCGCCACTGGCGCGGCCATCGTGCACAAGGGCGACTGCATGCGCATGGGCCAGTGCCCTTCTGCCAGCGACGTGCTGGCCCTGGCGAATTGGCTGGCCACGCAGCAGGCCGGCCAGGAAACCTACTGCACCGATCACCTGGCAGCCGACTGGTCACCTGCCGCGCACCTGGCCGACGTAGCCAGCGGCGTGCTGGCGGTGTCCATTTCGCAGTTGCATGACAGTTACCTGATGTGGTTCCGGCCGGAAGTGGTGCGCACCGTGCGCTGGGGTGGCGATCCCCGCAAGGAAGCAGCACCGGGCGTGGCGCTGTCTCCGCGCAACTCGTTCGAGGCCTGGAAGGAGACCGTGCAGCAGCGCAGCCTGCCGTGGAGCGATGCTGACTGCGACGCGGCACACGAGATGCGCACGGCCATCGTCGATATCGTGTTGCGCAAGGCCGAGGAAATGGCCGAACTGAACGAGCAGCTGCTCCGCAGCAACAAGGAACTGGAAGCCTTCTCCTACTCGGTCAGCCACGACCTGCGCGCTCCGTTCCGTCACATTGTCGGCTATTCCGAACTGCTGGGCAGCTCGGCGGGCGAGCGCCTGAACGATACCGAGCGCCGCTTCCTGGACACGATCGTGGAATCGGCCAAGTCCGCCGGAACACTGGTGGATGACCTGCTCAGCTTCTCGCAGATGGGGCGCTCCACCCTGGGGCGTGTGCGGATGGACATGACCGCGCTGGCCGAGGATGTGCGCCGGAGCCTGGCCCTGGACTACGCCGGCCGCGACGTGCAGTGGACGCTCGCACCGCTGCCGGAGGTCGAAGCCGATCCGACGATGCTGCGCCTGGTCTGGCAGAACCTGCTGGCCAACGCGATCAAGTTCACCCGCGAGCGCGACCAGGCGGTGATCGAGGTTGGCCACGAGCGCAGTGACGACGAAGATCACTTCTTCGTGCGCGACAACGGCTGCGGCTTCGACATGCGCTACGTGGACAAGCTGTTCGGCGTGTTCCAACGCCTGCATCACGTCGAAGAGTTCGAAGGCACGGGCATCGGCCTGGCCAATGTACGCCGCATCATCAGCCGCCATGGCGGCCGTACCTGGGCCGAGGGCGAGCCCGGCATGGGCGCCACCATTCACTTCACCCTACCCCGTTCCACAGGAGATCACCCATGAGGGACCTGCGGCCGATCCTCCTGGTTGAGGACAGCCCCAAGGATGCAGAGCTGACTCTGGCCGCATTGTCGCGCTGCCAGTTGCTGAACGATGTCATCCATGTACGCGACGGCGCCGAAGCGCTGGACTACCTGCGCTGCGAAGGCAAGTTTGCCGGCACCATGCACGGCGGCCCGGTGGTGGTGCTGCTGGACCTGAAGCTGCCCAAGGTCAACGGGCTGGAAGTGCTGGAACAGGTTCGCGGGGATCCGCAGCTGAGCAGCACCCCGATCGTCATGCTGACCTCTTCCCGCGAAGAGCAGGACCTCGTGCGCAGTTACGAACTGGGTGTGAATGCATTCGTGGTGAAGCCGGTCGACTTCAAGGAATTCTTCGACGCGATCCAGGGCCTGGGCATGTTCTGGGGCATCACCAACCAGCCACCGCCGCATCGCCCCAACGGCTCGGGGCAGCACAATGCGTGATGGATCGCGCCGCAGCGAGCGCCTGCGCATCCTCATGCTGGAGGACAGCGCACTTGATGCGGAGCTGATCAGCGCCCAGCTGCAGCGTGCCGGCCTCGATTTCGAGGCCGAGCGCCTGTGGACCCGCAACGCGTTCATCGAGGCCATCGACAACCGTGCGTTCGACGTGATTCTCGCCGATCATGTGTTGCCGGGTTTCGATGGCGACGCCGCCCTTGCGCTGGCGCGTGAGCGCGTTCCGCAGACGCCCTTCATCTTTGTTTCCGGCACGCTGACCGAGGAGCTGGCGGTCCAGGCACTCACGCGCGGTGCCCGCGACTATGTGGTGAAGCAACGCCTGCAACGCTTGCCCGATGCGATCCGCCGCGCCCGCCAGGAGGCGCACGAGCGCACCCAGCTGGCCAATGCGCAGGCCGCACTGAACGACAGCCAGGCCCAGTTGCAGCAGGTGACCGACGCCGTTCCTGCGTTGATCGCCCAGCTGGACAAGGACCATCGCTACCGGTTTGCCAACAAGGCGTTTCTGGACTGGCATGGCTTCAGCCTTGCAGAACTGCTGGGCCGCACGGCACGGGAAGTCAGTGGGATTTCTGCGTTTGAACACGCATTACCTGCCCTGGAGCGCGTGCTTCAGGGCGAGCGCACCAGCTTCCAGGTGGAAATGACCCATCGCAGTGGGCAGTCACGATTCGTGCAGATGGACTGCGTGCCGCAGCGTGGCGGCGACGGCGCGGTGGTCGGCTATATCTGCCTGGGCAGCGATGTTTCCGGGCTGAAGCAGGCCGAGCTGGCGCTGCGCGAGGACAACCAGGCCCTGGAGCGCCAGGTCCAGGCGCGCACGGCCGAGTTGAGGGCCAGCAAGCGCCGCCTGCAGGCCATTTTCGAATCCAGCTTCCAGCACCAGGTGCTGCTCGATCTTTCCGGCGGCGTGGTCGATGCCAACGTCGCCTCGCTGGCCGCCGTGCTGGCCGACAAGAAGGATGTAGTGGGCCAACGTTATGCGCGGTCTCCGTGGTTCGCCATGACTGAGGAGGTCGCCGCGACCGTTGATAGGGCCGTCGCCGATGCCGTGCACGGCCGAAGCTCGTTGCATGCGCTGGATATCGAGCTGCCTACCGGACGGCGCAGCTTCGACTTCTCGTTCCGTCCACTGGTGGATGCCGAAGGTGTAGTCACGGCCGTGGTCTCCGAAGCGGTGGAAACCACCGCCCGGCTGCAGGCCGAGCACGCGCTGCGCCAGTCGCAGAAGATCGAGGCCGTGGGCCAGCTGACCGGTGGCATCGCCCACGACTTCAACAACATCCTGACGGTCATCTCCGGCAACGTCGAGCACGCCATGCTGCTCAGCGAGCGCGCCGGTGAGCCGGCCGCGCTGGTCGGCCGCGCCCTGGACAATGCCCTGAAAGGCGTGGGTCGTGCCGCCAGCCTCACCCAGCGGTTGCTGGCATTTGCCCGCCGCCAACCGTTGCACAGCCAGGCGGCCAACCTCAACGACCGGCTGCTGGACATGCACGACATGCTGCAGCGTGCGCTGGGCGAGCTGGTACAGCTGGAGATCCGCAGCGCCCAGGACATCTGGTGCGTGGAGATCGACGTCAGCCAGCTGGAGGCCTCGGTGCTCAACCTGGCGGTCAATGCCCGTGATGCAATGCCCCACGGTGGCCGGCTGGTGATCGAGGTCGACAACAGCCATCTGGACCTCGACTACGCCGCGCTGTTCCCCGACGCCGAACCCGGCGAGTACGTGATGCTGCGGGTACGCGACAATGGGCACGGCATGGATGCGCCCACGCTGGCACGCGTGTTCGAGCCGTTCTTCACCACCAAGCAGGTCGGCCGCGGCACCGGGCTAGGCCTGTCAATGGTGCACGGCTTCGTCAAGCAATCCGGCGGCCACGTCCTGATCGATTCGGTGGAGGGTGCCGGCACCAGCATCACCATGATGTTCCCGCGTTCGGCGCTGGCCCTGCCCTGCGAAGCGCGTGCGCAGCAGTCTGGCCTGGCCGGTTACGCGCCGCGCGAGGAAACCATCCTTGTGGCCGAGGACAACGACGATGTGCGCGCGCACACGGTTGATTCACTGCGCCTGCTGGGCTACCGCGTACTGGAAGCGCACGACGGACCGTCGGCGCTGCGCCTGCTGGAGCGACCGGACACCAAGGTCGACCTGCTGTTCTCCGACGTGGTGATGCCCGGCATGTCGGGCTGGGAACTGGTCCGCGAGGTTCGCGAGCGCTGGCCCGACGTGGCCATCCTGTTCACGTCAGGCTATCCGCGCGACCACGATGCGGTGGGCAGCCAAGGGCGGGCTGCTGCTCTCTTGCCGAAGCCATTTACCCGAAGTGACCTGGCACAGGCGGTGCGAACCGTGCTGGACGCCGCAGCGCACTAAGCTCAACGCGCCGGATCAGGTGTTCCCGCTGCGATCCGGTTGATGTCCGCGCACTCCACCGTCGCAGGTGGATGCTCCCGTCCGGCCAGTGCGATCATCGCCTGGCCCACCGCCAGATTGCTGGTGACCAGTGAAGGGACGAGTGCGCCAGCCAGTTTCATCAGCGGTGCGCCACCCCAGTACAAGGGCTTGAGCACCACGTGGCGCGTGCCGGTTCCCGATACCGGCCGCACGCCGCCCGGGCGCAGCATCACGGTACGCACCGGCATCGTGCGGAGCGCCAGTTCGATTTCGCCCTTGATCCGCAGCGGCATCACCCGGCTCTGCGGGTCCGCGCCGGCGCCGGACACATACAGGAAGCATCCGTCGGGATTCACTGCGGCCCACGCGCGGGCCACGGCCAGTGTGGTGTCCAGCGTCACCCGCCGGTACTCGGCTTCGGCGGTGCCCACCGGAGGTGCGCCCGCGCAATAGAAGCACGCGTTGAAGCCAGCCAGATCGTCACGCTGCTCATCGATGCGCAGGAAATCCGGCACGACCCGCTCGCTGCCCGCACCGTTGAGGCTGCCCGGACGCCGTACCAGCGCGGTCAGATGGCCGACATGCGGTGAGCGCTGGCAGGCCAGCGCCACGCCCTGCCCCACCAGCCCGGCGGCGCCGGTCAACAGAACACGCAATGCTTCTACCCTGGCCATCACCGTCTCCTGCCCCGCTAGAGCTTCACGAAGCGCTGGATCTTCCGCGCCAACCAGCCACTGAATACCAGCGGCGCATCCAGCGCCGAAACGCAGATGCACGGCACCCCCGGCGCGGTCACCGGCTGGTGCTCCACGTCCTCATCCAGGTCCGCCACGTCGCCGGGCGCGAACAACCCCAGCGCATCGTTGTACGAGCCCCGCAGGATCTGGGTCAGCTCGCTGCGGCCGTGGCTGTGCATCGGCAGGCACTTGCCCGGGGCGATCTTCAGCATGATCAGCGAAGGCATCTGCTCTGCACGGATGCAGTGCACGCCCGGCGCCATCCAGCGCCAGCGCAGGCCGCTGAGCGACGCGCCGAAATACGGGTGAAGCGAAGCAGGAAGATGGTCCGGATCGGCTTCGGGCCGCTCTCTCGAAGCGGGCCGCGACGCCACTGCCACGGCAGGCGCGTCCGTCGCCAGCCGCATCAACATCGCGTCGCGCAACTGCTCGCGGCGTAGATCGCCCGTGGATGGCTGGGTCTGTTCCAGCAAGACCGATCCGATCGCCTCGGCCTCGCGGAGGCGCTGGCGACAGTGCGGGCACTGCTCCAGATGCGCGCCCGCCACGATGCTCAACGGCGCCGGAAGCGCGCCCGCGGCGTAGCTCATCAGCGTGGATTCGTGTAGATGGTGGTGCGGATTCACAGCGCACCTCCCACTTTCGACTGCAATTGCAGGAACGCACGCCGCAGGTGCGATTTCACCGTGCCCAGCGGCATGCCCAGCGCCTCGGCGATCTCGCTGTGGCTCTTGGCCTCGAAGTAGGACATGCGCACAAGCCGCGCCTGCACCGCAGGCAGCTCGTTGATGCGCTGGCGCAACCGGGCCTGGTCGGCGAACTGTTCGGCGCTGCTGCGCTCGACCACGTCCATCATCGAGGCATCCTCCACCGCCACCTGCACCTGCATCCAGCTGCGCTCGCGGCGCACGCGGTCGATATGCAGGTTGCGGGCGATACGGTACAGCCAGGTGCTCAGCGCACCCTGCGCGGCATCATAGTCGGCCGCCCGCAGCCACAGGCGCAGCAGGCATTCCTGCGCCAACTCCTCGGCCACCGCGTCGGGTGCGCCCAACCCGCGCAGATAGACGCACAGGCGCGGCATGAAATGGTCATAGATCCGCATGAAACAGTCGCGGTCGCGCAGCCGCGCGACACCGTCCATGTCACCGGCCCAGTTTTTCGGCTCGCTGCTGGGCTGCTGGGAGCTGGACACGGTGCGTGCGCTGTTGAAGTTGGCGAGGGTGCTGGCGGCGTCAGGGTACATCTGCGTTCGCGGCGGGCGGGTGAAGGTCTGTTCCCTGTACGGGCGGGAATGGCAATTGGATGCAGCCCGCATTGCGCATCCAACCCGCCCCTCCTGCCGTACCACCTGGACACGCCCTAACGGATGAATGCCATGCGCATTGCCTGGCTGTTGTTGTGCCTGCCCCATGCCGCGCTGGCGGCCCCCTGGCTGCGAAGCGAGGGCGTGGCAACGTCCTCGCAGGGCCGGATCCTCTACCGGGAAGTTCACTGGCGCCGCGATGCAAGCGAGGGTGCCGAGCGCTGGGTGCTGTACCAGTGCCCGGGGGGCCAGCCGTTCGCCCGCAAGCACCTGCCGGCCAGCCCCTTTGCGCAGGCTCGCGGCTATTCGCTGCAGGACCGGCGCAGCGGCCAGACGGCCGAGATCGAGACCGCCAGCGGTGCCGTGTCGGTCGCCTGGAAGGAGGATGCCGCCAGCCCGCCCCGGCAGCGCAGGCTCGATCTGCCGCCGGACGCAGTGATCGATGCGGGATTCGACGCGGCGGTCCGCCTGCACTGGACAGCGCTGATGCAGGGCGAACGCATTTCGCTGCCCTTCCTGGTGCCCGGGCGGCAGCGCTACTTCCCGGTGCAGGTCCGGCATACCGGCACCCTGCGCTGGCAGGGCATCGACGCCCAGTCCATCGAGGTCAGCCTGGACACCTGGTATGGCGGCATCGCGCCCCGCCTGTCGCTGGTCTATGCCAGCGCCGACCGGCGCCTGCTGGAATTCAACGGCACCAGCAACCTGCGCGATGCGCGCGGCACCTATCCGCAGGTGGCGGTGCGCTTCGGCTCACCTCCCGCGCAACGCCCCGCGTCGGAGTGGCAGCAGGCGTGGGCGCAGCCACTGGTCGACCGCTGCCCCGTCACGAACACGTGAAGCCGACATTCACCGCAACTCGTCGCATCCATTACGCATTCTGCTGCGTACAGCAAGACACGACACCCGCCGAGATCCGCCATGGCCTCTGTATCGCCCCTCCCCCGTCGACGCTGGCGCCTGGTGCACACCCTGCAGCGTTGGGTTGATACCAGCAACGCTGCGGATGCCAACTCGGAACAGCCCGGCCGCATCGACTGGCTGCGAGCGGTGCCGTTCGCGCTCATGCACCTAGCGTGCATCGCGGTGATCTGGGTGGGCGTGTCGTGGACGGCGGTGGTCGTGGCCGCGGCGCTTTACGCGGTGCGCATGTTCGCCATCACCGCGTTCTATCACCGCTACTTTTCGCACCGCACCTTCCAGGCACCGCGCGCCGTGCAGTTCCTGTTCGCGGTGATCGGCGCGTCCAGCGTACAGCGCGGGCCGTTGTGGTGGGCTGCCCACCATCGCCACCACCATCGGCACGCTGACCAGCCACTGGACCCGCATTCCCCGCGCGAAGGCGGCTTCTGGCGCAGCCACATGGGATGGTTCCTGACCCGCGAAGCCTTCGCCACCGACCTGTCGCGGGTGCCGGACCTGGCGCGCTTCCCGGAGCTGCGCTGGCTGGACCGTTTCGATACCGCCATTCCCGTGCTGCTGGCCATCGGCCTGTATGCATTGGGTGCAGCACTGGAACACTGGGCGCCGGGCCTGCGCACCTCCGGCCCGCAGCTGCTGGTGTGGGGATTCTTCATTTCCACCATCGTGCTGTTCCATGCCACGGTCACCATCAACTCGCTGGCTCATCGCTTCGGTCGTCGCCGCTTTGAGACCCGAGACGACAGCCGCAACAATCTCTGGCTGGCTCTGCTGACGTTCGGTGAAGGCTGGCACAACAACCACCACTTCTTCCCGGGCACCGTGCGCCAGGGCTTCCGTTGGTGGGAGATCGACCTGACCTGGTATGGGCTGCGTGCAATGGCGGCGTTCGGCCTGGTCAAAGGCCTCAAGCCCATCCCCGAATGGGTGCTGGCCAAGGCGAGGTACTGACATGCGCATCGCCATCATCGGCTCAGGCATCTCAGGGCTGGCCAGCGCCTGGTGGCTGCAGGAACGGCACGACGTGACGCTGTTCGAGGCCAACGATTACCTGGGCGGCCACACCCACACCCACGACGTGCAGGTGGACGACACGCGCATGGCCGTGGACACCGGCTTCATTGTCTTCAACCCCCAGCACTACCCGCTGCTGACGGCGCTGTTCGATGAGCTGGGCGTGGTGTCGCAGCCGACCACCATGAGCTTTTCGATGCACAGCGAGCGCAGCGGCGTGGAGTACAACGCCACCTCGCTGGATGGCCTGTTCTGCCAGCGACGCAACCTGGTATCGCCGCGCTTCTGGGGCATGCTGGCCGACCTGCGCCGCTTCTATCGGGATGCCCCGCTGTTGCTGGCCGGGGAGGAAGGCCCAACGCTGGGAGAGTATCTGCGAGATCAGCGCTACGGCGAGGCCTTCATTGAAGAGCACCTGCTGCCGATGGCCTCGGCACTGTGGTCGTCGCCCACCGCCACGGTGCAGGACTTCCCCGCGCGCTATCTGGCCCAGTTCATGGCCAACCACCAGATGCTGCAGATGACCGGGCGGTCCTCCTGGCGGGTCGTTACCGGCGGGTCGGCCCGTTACGTGGATGCACTGCGCCGCCGTTGGCGGGTGCATGAGCGCCTCCAGTGCCCGGTGCAGCGGGTGGAGCGCACGCCCGGGGGCGCACGCGTGCACAGCGCCGCCGGCGTCGAAGCCTTCGACGAAGTCATCCTGGCCTGCCATAGCGACCAGGCCCTGGCCCTGCTGGGTGATGCCGACCCCGTCGAGCGCGAGGTGCTGGGTGCCATCCGCTACCAATCCAACGAAGCGGTACTGCATACCGATGCCTCGCTGCTGCCACGCAACCGCAAGGCCTGGGCGGCCTGGAACGCGCATGTCCCGCAGGATCCAGCGGCGCCCTGCACGGTCAGCTACTGCATGAACCTGCTGCAGGGCCTGCCGGGCAGCACGCCACTGGTGGTCACCCTCAACCGCAGCGAGGCCATCGACCCTGCCAGGGTGCTGCGCACGCTGCACTATGCACACCCGGTGCACGATCATGCTGCGGTTCGCGCGCAGCAGCGATGGGCGGAGCTTCAGGGTCATCGCCACACCTGGTTCGCAGGGGCCTACTGGGGCTGGGGCTTTCACGAAGATGGCATCCGCAGCGCCCGCCGCGTGGTGGATGCACTTGAGTTCTGCGCACCGCATCGCTGGGTGTCGACACCGGGCGAGGTGGCGGCATGAGCGCCAGCGCTCTCTATTTCGGGCAGGTCATGCACCGTCGGCATCATCCGCACCCGCATGCGTTCCGTTATCCGGTTGCGCAACTGCTGCTCGATCTGGATGAACTGGAGACCGTGTTTGCGGGACGCTGGCTGTGGTCGGTCAATCGGCGCAACCTCGCCGAGTTCCGGCGCAGCGACTATTTCGGCGATCCCGCACAGCCTCTGGCCGACGCCGTGCGCGACCATGCCGCGCGGACGCTTGGTCATCGTCCCTCCGGCCCGGTGCGCCTGCTCACCCACCTTCGCTTTGCCGGGCATGTATTCAACCCGGTCAGCTTCTACTACTGCTACCACGCCGACGGCAGCACGCTGGACTGCATCGTGGCCGAGATCACCAACACGCCCTGGAAGGAACGGCACGCCTACGTGCTGCCGGTCGCTACGGCCGTCCACGAAGGTGCGTCACTGCGTTGGCAGTTCGACAAGTGCTTCCACGTTTCGCCGTTCATGCCGATGGACTGCCGCTACGACTGGCGCTTCAGCAGCCCCGATGAGGACCTGCGCGTGCACATGCAGGTCTGGCGCGACGGCATCCGGCAGTTCGATGCCACCCAGACGATGCACCGCCGCCGCCTGGATGGCCGCGGGCTGGCGCGGCTCCTCGCCTGCTACCCACTGATGACCACCCAGGTGGTGGCCGCCATCCACTGGCACGCGCTGCGGCTGTGGCTGAAGCGCAACCCCGTACACGACCACCCCACCCTTGCCGGGAAACCACGATGAACTCGATGACGCCTTCGGTGACCCTGCCGCGCCCCGGCGCGCTGGACGCCTTCCTGCGCCGCCGCCTGCTGGCGCAGCTTGCCCCCTTGCGCGATGGCCACCTGTGCGTGCGCGATGCCCTTGGCGAGGTCCGGCTGGGCAACGCCCACGCAGGGCTGCAGGTAACGGTGACCATCGATGACCCCGCGTTCTACCGGAAGGTCGCTGCGCAGGGCAGCGTCGGCGCCGGCGAGAGCTACATCCAGGGCGACTGGCACTGTGATGACCTTGTCGCGCTGATACAGCTGCTGGTGCGCAACCGCGACCTGCTTGATGGCATGGAGCAGGGCCCAGCCCGTGTGGCTGGCTGGTTGCTGCGCGGCTGGAACCGGCTGCATCGCAACAGCCGTGAGGGCAGCCGGCGCAACATCGCCGCCCACTACGACCTGGGCAACGACTTCTTTGCCCTGTTCCTGTCGCCGGATCTCATGTATTCGTCGGCGCTGTTCGCCAGCGAATCCGAATCACTGGAGTCCGCCTCGCGCCGCAAGCTGGACCGAATCTGCCGCCAGCTGCAACTCAAGCCGGGCGACCGGGTGGTGGAAATCGGCACCGGTTGGGGCGGTTTCGCGGTACACGCCGCCCGGCACTATGGCTGCCATGTCACCACCACCACCATCTCTGCCGAGCAGCATGCGCTGGCCACCGAGCGCGTGCGGGACGCAGGACTGCAGGACCAGGTCACGTTGTTGATGCAGGACTACCGCGACCTGCAGGGCCAGTTCGACAAGCTGGTATCGATCGAGATGATCGAAGCGATCGGCGCCGAATACCTGGACACCTACATGGCCACGCTGCAGCGACTGCTGAAGCCCGATGGTGTTGCCCTGCTGCAGGCCATCACCATCGAGGACCATCGCTACGAGCAGGCCCGGCGCAGCGTCGACTACATCAAGCGCTACGTGTTCCCGGGCAGCTTCATCCCATCGATCAATGCGATCATGGCCGCCAAGAGCCGATCCAGCGACCTGCAGCTGATCGCCCAGCAGGATTTCGGCCATTCCTACGCGCTGACCCTGCGCGCCTGGCGCCAGCGCTTCCTCGCACAGCTGCCCGCCGTGCAGGCACAGGGGTTCGATGCGCGCTTCTGCCGCCTGTGGGACTTCTACCTGGCCTACTGCGAAGGCGGCTTCCTGGAGCGTTCGATCGGCGTCTCGCATCTGCTGCTGGCACGCCCGGGCCATCGACCTGCGGTCCCGGCTGGCGAAGGTGACTGACATGTGCCGGTTCTGGGCCAACCTGCTTGGCAACCAGCTGGTCTGGCTGTGCGCGGTGGCCGGCGCCGGACGCGGCTGGCAGTGGCCCGCGTTGCTGGCTGCGTCGCTGTATATCGGCAGCCAGCTGCTGACGTCGGCGCAACCACGGCTGGACCTGCGGCTGCTGCTGCTTGCGTTGGCCTGCGCCTGGCTGGTCGACGCCAGTGCGGCCGCCAGCGGCACCGTGCGCTACGCCGCAGCCCCGCTGGGATGGGCGCCGCCACCCTGGATCATGGCCTTGTGGGCGGCATTCGCCATGACCCTGACCACCTCGATGCGCTTCCTGCAGCGCCACCCTGCCCTGCCGCCCCTGTTCGGCCTGCTGCTGGCGCCACTGGCGTACCTGTCGGCCGCGCGTGGGTTCGGCGCCGTGCAGTTCAACAGCCCGATGTGGCATGGCGTCCTGGTGTTGGGCACGGGCTGGGCCATTGCACTTTTCCTGTTGTGCCGCGCCGCCCGTGGCGGCCCGCGTACCACGCCACAACCACCTCTGGTCGGAGCGTCATCATGATCAACCTGCTCTGGGTGCTGCTCTACGCGGTACTGGTGATGAGCTGGGGCTGGGCCTGGCAGCGCCGCCACCACAACATCGGCGTTGTGGACGTACTTTGGGCCAAGGGCGTGGGCGCCGCCGCGCTGCTACTGGCGTTGCTGGGCGAGGGTGCGGTCACGCCACGGGTGGCGCTGGCTGTGCTCGGTGGCCTGTGGGGCGGTCGCCTGGCCCTTCATCTCTGGCACCGGGTCCGGCACGAAGAAGAGGACGGGCGCTATCGCTACCTTCGTGAGCACTGGCAAGGACACCAGGGAAAGATCTTCGGGTTCTTCATGGCACAGGCACTGCTGGTGGTGCTGTTTGCCCTGCCCTTCGTCGCGGTCGCCGCCAATCAAACCGCAGGCACGGCACCCTGGGTAATGGCGGCTGCGCTCGTCTGGCTGCTGAGCGTGGGCGGAGAATCGCTGGCCGACCAGCAGCTGGCCCGGTTCCGCGCCAACCCGGCGAACAAGGGCCGCACCTGCCGTGATGGACTCTGGCGGTATTCCCGCCACCCCAACTACTTCTTCGAGTGGCTGCACTGGTTCACCTACGTGCTGCTGGCCGTCGGCTCCCCGCTGTGGTGGCTGGCCTGGCTCGGCCCCGTGCTGATGTATGTGTTCCTGCGCTATCTGAGCGGCATCCCGTTCACCGAGAAGCAGGCCCTGCGCAGCCGCGGCGACGACTACCGCGCCTATCAGCGCAGCACGCCGATGTTCTTCCCCTGGTTCCCCCGCCCTTCCAAGGAGCATTCCGCATGAGCGCGATACCGTCACTGAATCCGACCGAGGAAGCAGAAACCGGGCTGACCGCCTGGGCCGAACGCGGCCTGCTGCCGGACGCTGCGCTGCGTGCTGGCATCCGACGGCTGTGCGCGCAACGCCTGCAGGAAGAATCGGCAGGTGGAATCGAAGCGCAGTCCGCGCGTTTCAGCCACCGCATCGCCGAACTGGCCGACAGCCCGCTGGCCCTGCACACCGATGCCGCCAACCGGCAGCACTATGAAGTGCCCGCGGCGTTCTTCCAGGCCTGCCTCGGCAACCGGTTGAAGTACAGCAGCTGCTATTACCCCACCGGGCGCGAAACGTTGGACCAGGCTGAAGAAGCAATGCTGCAGCTGTACGGCCAGCGCGCTGGCCTGGCCGATGGACAGCACATTCTCGAACTGGGCTGCGGCTGGGGCTCGCTGACGCTATGGATGGCCGAGCGCTATCCGCGCGCAACGATCACGGCCGTGTCCAACTCGCACAGCCAGCGCGAACACATCATGGCCCAGTGCCAGGCGCGCGGACTGCCCAATGTTGAAGTGCTCACCCGTGACGTGAACCAGCTGGAACTGGCCACCGCGCAGTTTGATCGCTGCGTTTCGGTCGAGATGTTCGAGCACGTGCGCAACTACGAGCGCCTGCTGGCGCGCATCGCACAGTGGCTGAAGCCGGACGGTGCGTTGTTTGTGCACATCTTCGCCCATCGCACGCTGATGTACCCGTTCGAAACCGAGGGCGGCGACAACTGGATGGGCCGCCATTTCTTCACCGGCGGACTGATGCCGGCCGCCGATACCCTGCTGCATTTCCAGCGCGACCTGCGACTGGATCAGCGCTGGTTGCTGGACGGCACCCACTACCAACGCACCGCCGAGCACTGGCTGGCCAATCAGGATGCGGCACGCGACCGGGTGATGCCGATACTGGCGGCGACCTATGGGCCGGCGGCTGCGCGCATCTGGTGGCAACGCTGGCGGATGTTCTGGATGGCGTGTGCCGAGCTGTTCGGCTACGACGACGGCCAGCAGTGGCTGGTGGCCCACTACCTGTTCCGGCCCCGCTGAGGTGTGACATGCGAAAGTTTCCACTGCTTCCCCTGATCGCGATCGGCCTGTTCGGTTCCGGCTGCAGCTCCAGCGACACGCGCCCACTGCCGCGTCCGTCAGCGGTGGATGTGCCGCGTTTCATGGGTGACTGGTACGTGATCGCGCATATCCCATCGCGACCTGAACGCGAGGCCTTCGACGCCGTGGAGAGCTATGCCCTGCGCTCCGATGGGCGCATCCAGACCACCTTCACCTATCGCAAGGGCAGTTTTGATGCCCCGCAGAAATCGATGCACCCCATCGGCCGTGTCGAGAAGGAAGGCAATGGCGCGATCTGGGGCATGCAGTTCATCTGGCCGATCCAGGCTGAGTACGTGATCGCCTGGCTCGACGAAGGCTACCGCCAGACCATCGTGGCGCGAAGCAAGCGTGATTACGTCTGGTATATGGCCCGCACCCCGCAGGTGTCGGACAGAGACTACCAGCAGGCAGTCGAGCGGATTGCGGCGATGGGTTACGACACCCGCACGCTGAGACGGGTACCGCAGTCGGTGCGATGACACCGCACCTTCGTCCCAGGTGGATCGTCCTGGAGCAAGAGTCGATCATCAATCATTGCAACGTGGTGCTTTCGCCATGCGCCCTTCAGATACGATGCTGGACAAGCCAGCAGGGTCTGAACGGATACACGACCAATGAATAGCACTCCTGGCAGTACCATCACAGCCTCCTGGAATGGCTTCGCCGTCCGGCAGATCCTTCCGTGCGACCTCGACCTCATCTGCGCTCACCGTGAAGCGATGTTTCGTGAAAGCGGCCGGAGCGAAGAGGTCCTGCAGCAGATGGCAGCCCCGTTCCGTAGATGGCTGGAGCCGCGCTTGGTGTCGGGCGACTACTTCGGCCATGTCCTTTCCGACAATGGACACCCCATCGCAGGCATCGGCCTGATGCTGATCGACTGGCCACCCCACCCCGCCCATCCAGAGCAGGACTCGCGCGGCTACGTACTCAATGTCTACGTGGAGCCCGGCTACCGGCGTCGCGGCATCGCCCGCCAGCTGATGAAGCTGGCCGACCACGCGTTCGCCGGGCGAGGGGTGGCCTACGCGGTGCTGCACGCTACCGCCCAAGGGAAGCCCCTGTATGCCGATCTCGGATGGGCTGCGACCAGCGAAATGGCCCGCGACCTGCGCAGCGGGGGCGACGTGCCCTGAAGGGTCTGACTGTGGCCTGACAATCCACTGCATCAACCGGCAATACTGGATTGATAGATCTTGCACATCGACCCTTAGGAATAATCGCAAAAATCCAACAAATTCGATGCTCGACGCGACAGCAGCGCCAGAATGATCGCCACGCCCTTCGGGCGCCGATCACCTCCCAGCGCATGAATGGATACCCTGCACCGCGCCGACTGCGGCTGGCACTCCTCGACGATCACGAAGTCGTCCGCCGCGGCACCGTCCTGCACCTGTCCCGCGACCTCCGCTTCGATATCGTCGCCAGTCACACCCGCAGCGATGAGCTCGTTAGCAGCCTGCGCCAGCTGGCAGTGGATGTCGCCATCATCGATCTCACCCTGGCGCCCGGCGACCGCAGCAGTGATGAACTGGTCTCCCTGCTGCGCCAGTGTTTTCCTCATGTTCCCCTGCTCGCCTTCGCCACGCTGACGCCAACCACCCGCATCGACCACCTGCTGACGGCCGGCATCAGCGGCGTGGTCAGCAAGTCCGAGCCCCTGGAGATGTTGTCTGAAGCCATCGTGCGCATCTCGCAGGGACTGTGCCGCCTGCCCGCCGATTGCCTGTTCCCGGCCAACCGCCAGGAGCTCAGTCGCAATGAACGCGAAGTGCTGGACCTGCTTCTGGCCGGCCTGACCGTCTCGGAGATCGCGCTGCACCGTCATCGCAGCGTCAAGACGGTCAGCACCCAGAAGATCGCCGCCCTGCGCAAGCTCGGGTTGCGCAATGACGTGGAGATCTATGCACTGCGGCGGCAGCTGGAGGTGCGATGAGGCGCCGCGCTCGTCTCCGTCTGCGCACTTCGTGCACCTTGCTGCTGGCCCTGATCCTGCTGCCCGCAGCCTCGGCCGAGGATGCGCAACTGCAGGAATGGTCCGCCGGCCGCGAAGTGCGGGTCGCCACCGCGCCGTCACTGCGCCCGCTACCTGCAACGCTGGCGGATTCAAGCACGCCCCCCACCCTCGCCCATGGTTATGCCGACCTCGTCGCTCAGCATTCCGGCCTGCGCTTCCGTGATCTCACCTACACCAGCACGAGCGCGGCGGTCGCTGCCGTCTGCCAGCACGAGGCCGACCTGGTGCTGGTCATGGGCAGTCCTTCGCGTCGCCCGCTCCCCTGTCCCGACCTGGTGGCATCGGGCGCTTTCCATGGCGGCAGGACGGTGCTGGCCGTGCGTAAAGGCGAACGCCCACCCCGTGACGTCACCGGGGTGAGGGCGCAGGTGCTGGCCGTAGTTGACGGTGGCCCCTATGCCGACTGGCTGGCGACCCACCATCCACAGATCCACCTGCTGCGCCTTCACGACCGCCATGCGGCGCTGGCCGCCGTAGAGAGCGGTATCGCCGATGCGGCCATCGGCCTGGAAGCAACGCTGCAGTCGATGATCCGGAAGCACTTCGCGGGCAACCTGCAACTGCACCCGTTCGACAGCGATTTTTCCACCGATCTGCACCTGTTTGTCCGCCGCGAGGACCAGCAGCTGCTGGCCCGCATCGATCAGGCGCTGCGCGCCATCACGCTCGAAGAGCACGCAGGCCTGCTGGAGTTGTGGGCACAGCAGATGCTGCCCGCATCCATCGAGAGCACACTTGACCAGATGCGCCTCCCGCTCCTGCGATGGCTGCTGTATCTGGCCACGGCACTCATCGGCCTACCTGTGCTCTGGCAGGCGCTACGTTGGCGAATCGGCCGCACGGAACGCCGCTTGGGGCGCGCGGCGGGGATGATCAGCCACGAGGTGCGCAATTCCGCGCAGACGATTCTGGCTTCGATCGACCTGCTGAGCCAGTCACACCTGCCCAAGGGGCAGCGCGAACTGCTCGCGGCAGCGCTTGCCGCCGGCCACTCGCTGCGCAGGCTGCTCGATCGCTCACTGACGTTCTCGCGCCTTGCCAGCGGCAGCTTCAGGCCGCATCCCGTGCCCTGTGACGTCGGTCAACTCTGTACGCGTGCACTGGAAGCGATCCGGCCGGAGGCACTACGGAGAGGCCTGTCACTCCAGCTCGATCGCGCGCCCGACCCAGCGCCGGTGGTCGCGCTGGATGCTGATGGACTGCGCCAGATTGTCGACAACCTGCTGGGCAATGCATTGAAATTCACGGATGTCGGCGGTATCGAAGTGCGCCTGCAACTATCGCCCGCCCTGTCTCCCCGGGAGCTGTTGCTGGATGTGATCGACAGCGGCATCGGCATTGCGCCCGCTCAACTGGCGCTTCTGTTCCGGCCATTCCAGCAGAGCGAGGAGGGCCAGAGACGTGGCGGCAGCGGGCTGGGCCTGACGATCGCGCACGAACTGGCCGTTGCCATGGGCGGCAACCTGACCGCACACAGCGTGCATGGGCGCGGCAGCCGCTTCACCCTGCGATTGCCGGTCCGCGCCGTCCACGGCGATCCGCCACCCATCGAGCCGCTGCAGCAGACACCACTGGCCGGCATCGACCTGCTCCTGGTCGAAGATCATGCACTCAGCCGGCACATCGTCGCAGAGCAGCTGCGCCGGCTGGGTGCGGATGTACGCGCGGTTGCCGATGCCGACACCGCACTGGCCGAGCACGCGCTACGACCGCGCGCCACGGTCGTGCTGGACATCGGGCTTCGCGACTCGGATGGCTACGCTCTGGCGCAGCAGCTGCGCGCGCAGGCAGAGCCCCCCCTGCGAGTGATTGCCCTGTCCGCCCGCATGGGGCGCCGGCACGCGGCGCGCTGCCGAAGGGCCGGATTCGACGCCATCCTGGTCAAGCCATTGCAGGTTGCGAGCTTGCTGCAGGCGCTGGGCCTCCCGCCCCCGGCGCACGGTACTGCGCCGGATGACGCCCCTGGCGTCGAGCCGGATTACGCTGCAGACATTGCCTATGAGCTGGACAGGATCGAACAGGCCGTGCAGGACGTCGATGCTGCGACACTACGCCACCATGTGCACCGCCTGCAGGGCACGCTGCAGATGTGCCGGGCAATGGATCAGGCCGGCATGGCGGCCGCTCTGTGGGAGCTGGGGCATGAGACCGCGCCTGACTGGGTCCAGGCGCGGCGGCTGCTGCAGGGATTGCAGCAGTGGCACGGCTCCCGCAGGGCGGAAGCCGCACCATCGGCCTGATCAGGCCGCCAGGCGCTCGACCTGGCGACGGGTCAGGTCATTGAAGCGACCCAGCGACATCAGGTGCTGGTGGATCAGCGCCAACCAGCCGCTGCGGTGCCACTCGACCACGGTCGCTTCCGGCAGGGCCACGAACTTCTCCACGTCCACCACCAGGAAGCCGTTGAGATTGAACTCGCGGCCATCCGGGGTGCGGACGGTGGCATTGCGCTCGACCAGCAGGCCGTTGTCGATCAGGGCCTTGGAGAAAGCCTGGGTCTGTTCATGCTCGCGGGTGTACTGGCCGCAGAACTCCAGCGCCTGCTGCACCATGTCGGTGGCCTTGCCGTCCACGAACAGCGGCTGGCCTTCGTCACCGCCCTTGACCACGCGCGAGCTCTCTTCGTCGATGCCCAGCAGGAAGTCGTTGTCCGCACCGGTGTCGATGAAGATGAAGGGGTGGCGACGCAGGTAGGCCGGGATATAGGCCTCGTCTTCCCACAGGCCGTCCTTGATGAACAGGTTCTGGTCGGAAACACCAACGGCGGCCATCGGCACGGCGGTCGGGCCAGCGAACAGGATCGGGAAGTGGTGCAGGGCCAGCGAGAACTCGCCCAGCACCAGCGGAATGGCGTTGTTGCCGGCGGCAAACTCGAGCTTGCCCGGCAGGATGCGCAGATTGGCATGCACATCGGCCTGCAGCGGCACCGGACGGGTGTAGAACAGGGGGGCGCTGCTCGGCGCCGCTTCGGTGGTGGTGTCGCTGGTGGTCGTCATCTTGGGAACCGTTCGATCATGCGCGCCTGCCATCCCGGGCGCGCCAGCGGGAACAACCTGAATCCCGCATTATCAACAAGCTCGATGACAACGGCCACCCCACCGACGGCCTATTTCAGCTGCAGGGGGTAGCGCTGCCAGAGCACGTGGACCAGGAAGCCGGCCAGCTCGGTGTCGCGCGCGCTGACTGCGGCGCGGATCTTGTCCAGCAGCACCATGTCCGAGCAGGCGCGCACATCGGCGTGGTTGGCCTGCCCTGCCCGGCGCGCGCGGTAGCGTGCGGCCCGCTGCGCATCACTCATTGCGTACCCGAACTTGGGCGGACGGCCGCGCTTTCGCGGCAGGGTCAGCTCCAGGGTTCCGGGGTCTTTGTCATCACGCATGAGAGGGGTGCGGGCGGCGGCGAGCAACGGGGGGTGCGCAATTTATCGTGAGGCATCACTTTAATCCAGCTTTTTCTGCAGTTTTGTTGCAATGCAATGCAAAAAGCCGTCGCAAAAAAGGGAGCCCGCGAACGGGCTCCCTTCACCTTCCTCATGCAGCGCGTACCGGCTCATAGCCGTGCAGGTGCGCCTCGCTGCTCGCCCGCCCCTGGCTGAGCGAACGCAGCGACGTGGTGTAACCCACCAGCTGCGCCAGCGGCGCAAAGCCACTGACCTCGGCGCGACCGTCCTGGTCGTCGATGCGGGCAATGCGACCATGGCGACGATTGAGGTCGCCCACCACATCACCCACCGACGCTGATGGCGAATGCACCGTCACCGCCATCACCGGTTCCAGCAGCTGCGTGCCACCCTCGGCCAGCGCGGCCTTGATCGCCTCGGCACCCGCACGATGGAACGCCATCTCCGACGAGTCCTTGGCATGGGTCTGGCCATCGACAAGACTGACCTCGATACCGACCACCGGATGGCCCTGCGGCCCTTCCGACAGCGCGGCACGCACGCCCTTCTCCACCGCAGCGATGAAGCTGCGCGGCACCACGCCACCGACAATGCGGTCGTTGAACACCACCTGGTCGTCCTCGCGCGGCAATACATCCAGTACCACGTGCGCGAACTGGCCCTGGCCACCGGTCTGCTTGACCAGCCGCCCGACGACGCCGGTCATCGCACGCATCGGCGTCTCCTGGTAGGCCACGCGCGGCGAGCCCACGCCCACATCCACCTTCCATTCGCTGCGCAGGCGTTCGACCATCACCTCCAGGTGCAGCTCGCCCATTCCCCAGACCAGGGTCTCCGCCGTGTCGCGATCGGTTTCGACGCGGAACGACGGATCTTCCTGGGCCAGGCTGGCCAGGCCCTGCGCCATCCGGATCAGGTCGGCCGCACGCGCCGGCTCCAGCCGCCAGGCCAGCACCGGCGCCTGTGCCTGGATGTTCTCCAGGCGCAGCGGCTGCGCACGGCCGCTCAGCGTTTCGCCGCTGACCGCATCCTTCCAGCCCAGCACCGCGACGATGTCACCGGCCACGGCCTGTTCGATGTCGTGAGTCTGGTCGGCCTGCACCCGCACCAGCCGGCTGACACGCCGGCCCTGCGGATGCTGCGAGCTGGCCACCGCGTCGCCCACCTTCAAGGTGCCCGAGTACAGCCGCACGAAGCTGAGGGCGCCGTGCTGCTGATGGGTGATCTTGAACAGCAAGCCTGCCAGCGGACCATCCGGGTCCGGCGGCAGTACCACCTCGCCGCGCTCGCTTTCAGCGGTCACGGCAGGCCGGTCCAACGGCGATGGCAGGTAATCGACCACGGCGTCCAGCAGCGTCTCGATGCCCTTGTCCTTGAACGCGGCACCGGCCAGCACAGGCACGCCCGCACCCGCCAGCGTCGCCCGACGGATCGCTGCGCGCAGCTGTTCGGCATCGATCACGCGCCCTTCCAGCCAGGCATCGGCCAGCTGCTCGTCGTGATCAGCCACGGCTTCGACCAGCGCATCGCGCTGTGCCTGCCACTGGGCGCGCACCGCGCCGTCCCACGGGGTCATCGTGGTTGCGGCACCATCCTGCCACTGCAGCACGCGCTCATCGACCAGATCGACCCAGCCGTTGAAGCCGCTTTCGCTGCCCAACGGCACGCCCAGCGCCCAAGGCCGGGCCCGCAGCTTGTCCTGCAGTTGCTCCAGCACGCGCTCGAACGAAGCGCCGACGCGATCCATCTTGTTGACGAAGGCGATCAACGGCACGCGATGACGGCGCGCCTGGCGCCACACCGTCTCGGACTGCGGCTGCACGCCATCCACGGCCGAGAACACCGCCACGGCACCGTCGAGCACGCGCAGCGAACGCTCGACTTCGATGGCGAAGTCGATGTGGCCGGGGGTGTCGATCAGGGTGAGCCGATGCGGCGGCAGGTCACGCGGCGCCCACTGCGCCTGCACGGCGGCAGCGCCGATGGTGATGCCACGCTCGCGCTCGATCGCCGAAAAGTCGGTGGTCGCATTGCCGTCGTGCACTTCGCCGACGCGATGGATCTCGCCGCTTTTCCACAGCAAGCGTTCGGTCAGCGTGGTTTTGCCGGCGTCGATGTGGGCAATGATGCCAAGGTTGCGACGGCGGGAAAGGACTTGGGTGTTCATGAGAAAGGTTCCTGCAAAGCCAACTTCGGGGGCCGCGCACCCCGGTTGGCGACAGGGTGCGCGGCTAGCGTTCGGTCTCGGCGATCTGGTGCATGGCACGTTCTCCTTGCGGTACATCGGGTTACGGGAAATGGAACTGCGGAAACGAAAAGAGCGCCCCGGAGGGCGCTCTGTCGAAGGTCCAGCGATGGCCGCTTCAACGGCCTCGTGGGGCTCCAGGCAGACACGCCCGTTCCGCGCTTGCGCGGGTCAGGGTGAAAAACTTCAGGAGCGGCATCCGGTTCATGGGGCGCATTCTAGACCTGCCAATCTGGCGCGCAAGTGAATATTGCGCACATAAATAGAACGATGAAGCCGGCGGGCATCGGGGTCGGATCCCTTTGCGACGGCAAAGGGCTCTGACCCCTCCCCTGCCTTAGTTGCAGTCGTGCAGCTTGCGCGCCTCACCCACGGTCGCCGCCTGGTCGTCCCCCATCGAGATCCATCCCTTCAACGACATCGCCAGATCCACCTGCGCCTGGCGCGGGCCACCATGGATCACCACCTCGGTCCAGCTGCCGACCGGCGCCAGCTCCGACAATCGTGCAGCCTGGTCGTCTTCGGTGCTGAACATATCGCCTGGCTCCGCAGGCTTGGCCTTGTTCACGGTCTCGGTCTTGCGCGCCCGGATCCGCAGCGCGCCATCGGCCATGCGTTGGGTGGTGACTTCATGGCGCTCCACCCCGTAGGCCCAGCTGCTCTCCCCCGCGCGACGGGTCTCGCTACCGTCGTCTGCCACCACCACGGAATCACCCGCCGCTTCTGCCACGGCCGCAACCGAACCCATTCCGGACATCAGCGCCTGGTAGGCAATCATCTGCCGCTGTTCGGTGGCCAGCGCAACGTCACCTGCCTTGCCGGCAGGAATCTGAAGGTACACCGCCTCCCTGCACAACATCAGTACCTGCTGGTCGTCCCAACTGATGAGCACTTCATCACTGGCGAAATAGCGGGTCGCCACCGGAACCACAGGAGCGCTCCCGCCAGCGGAATACCGGCTCTCGATCAGCGAGGCCTGCTCGGCGGCCTTGATCAGGGAAACCGAGGATGCCGACGCAGTGCTGGCGGCGCATACGGAGGCGACCATTGCCGAGAGCAGCACGCCATGTGAAACAGTACGGATCATTGCATCAGTCCATTGAAGAGAACGAACCGCACATGATACGTCGCCTGGCAGAGCGCGTTGATGCTCAGGTCACCACCACCAGCGGCACCCCGCGCCGCGGATGCTCCAGCACCACCACATCCTGCTGGTAGACCCGCTGCAGGTTGTCTTCGGTCAGCACCTGCAACGGTGTGCCGTCGGCCGCCACCCTGCCCTGCTCCAGCAGCACGATGCGATCGGCATAACCGGCCGCCAGATTCAGATCGTGCAGCACCACGATCACGCACGCACCGGCCTCGGCACAGGCACGCACACTGCGCAGCGTGCGCTCCTGATGACGTAGATCCAGTGCGGCGGTCGGCTCGTCCAGCAGCAGCAATGGGGTGTCCTGTGCCAGCACGCGCGCGAACGTGGTACGCGCGGATTCGCCACCGGACAGCTGCTGCACCTCGCGCAGGCGCAGCGCCTGCAGTTCGGCGGCATCGATGGCCGCTTCCACCTGGGCGTCATCCACCACTGGATCCGGCGGATGTGGCAACCGCCCCATCGCCACCACTTCCTCCACGCTGAAGGCAAAGCGCACGCCGTGCTCCTGTGGCATCACCGCGCGCTCGCGCGCCAGTGGTCCGGCCTTGTAGCTGGCCAGCGGCTTGCCCAGAAGGCTCACCTCGCCCGCATCAGCGCGCAGGTCGCCGGCCGCGACGGCCAACAGCGTGGACTTGCCCGCGCCATTCGGGCCAACCAGAGCGGTCACCGTACCCGGTTCGAACGCCAGCGAGATACCGTGCAGGATTTCACGCTGCTGGCGGTGGACCACTACCTCATGCAGCTTCAATAGCACGCTCATGGGGCAGCCTTGCGGCGCTGCTGCAGCACCAGCCAGAGGAAGAACGGCGCACCCAACGCTGCCGAGAACAAGCCCAGCGGAATCTCCGCCGGCGGATCCAACGTGCGAGCCGCGGTGTCGGCCACCACGATCAGCAGCGCGCCGAGCAGGCCGGACAGCGGCAGCAGCCAACGATGGCCGGGGCCGACCAGCAGGCGCGCCACGTGCGGCACCACCAGACCCACGAAACTGATTGAACCGGCAAATGCCACCGCCGCACCCACCAGCAGCGCACTGAACGCCACCAGGCGGCGACGCGTGCGGGTAACGTCCAGCCCAAGGTGCTGTGCCTGGCGTTCGCCCAGCGCCAGCATGTCCAGCGGCGTGGCCAGTCGCTGCAACGCGAACACGCCGATGGCAAACAGCGGCACCACCGCCGCCACATCGGCCCAGTTGGCGCGCGCCAGCGAGCCCATCTGCCAGAACACCAGCGACTGCAGCTCGCTCTCGCTGGCGATGTACGTGAGGAAACCGATCAGCGCCGAGCAGAACGCGGCCATCGCGATACCGACCAGCAGCAGCGTGGCATTGCCACTGCCCTTGCCGGGCCGCGCCAGCGCGTAGGTCAGGCCGATCGCCAGCGCACCGCCGGCGAACGCCGCCACAGGCACCAGCCAGCCCGCCGCACCCGCAGCGCCCAGCACGATGGCGGCCACCGCGCCCAGCGCAGCACCCTGGCTGACACCGACGATGCCGGGGTCGGCCAGCGGGTTGCCGAACAGGCCCTGCAGGCTGGCACCGGCCATCGCCAGCGACGCGCCCACCATCGCGCCCAACAGGGCGCGCGGAATGCGCAGCTGCCAGACCACGGCGAGGTCGCGGCTGCTGACCGCCTGCGGATCGAGCAGGCCCAGCTTCACCGCCAACGCCTGCATCACCTCCAGCGGCGGCAGCCGCAGCGGGCCCACGGCGAACGAGGCCAGCACCGCACCCAGCAGTGCCAGCAACGCCACCATCAACATCGTCCGCCCGCGACGGCGGCGGCGATCCGCTGGACTCATGCCTTCGGCATCGCCGCGAACGCCTTCGCCAGCGCCAGCGCACCGGCACCGGAGCCGACACTGGTGTACTTCAGCTGCACATCCGGCATCACCCAGACCCGGTTGGCCTGCCCGGCCGGGGTCTGCCTCAGCGTCGGGTACGCCTTCCACAGGCCTTCGGCACCGCCGAACAACTGCAGGTCGTGCTCGGTCACCAGGATCACCTCCGGTGCCGCGGCAACCACGCCTTCATTGCTCAGCTGCGAGTAGTTCTTCACCCCGGCCTCGGTGCCGATGTTGACGCCACCGGCCAACGCGATCAGCTGCGCCGACGCGCTGTCGGCACCCGCAACGGTCGGCGAGCCACCGGCACCTGTTGCCGAGACATGGATCACTCGTGGCGCATGGCCCAGGCCCTTGCCAATCGCTGCAGCCTCGTCGAGCTGACGCTGCACCTGCGTGGCAAGTGTCTGCCCTGCCTCGGCCAGCCCTAGTGCGGCGGCGACCTTGCGCACCTTGTCCGGGGCCGGCTGCAGGTCATCGATGACCACGGCCGGCTCGCCCACTTCGCGCAGCTTCTTGGCCAGCTCGGTGTGGCGGCGCAGGCTGTTGCCGAGGAACAACGAGCCCTGCAGGCTCAGCACGCCCTCCACGCCAGTGGTTCGGTTGAACAGGAACTGGTGCGGTGCGGCCAGACCGGCCTGGGTGGTGGTGTTGGTTGGCGCAGCGAACACCTGCTTGCCCAGCCCCAGCGCCTCGATCACCGCGATGACATCGTCACCACCGGCAATGATCCGGCTGGTGTCGGCCACTTCGACGTCGGCGCCATCATCGGAATGCACCTTGGCCGGAAGCACGGCCTTCTGGTCGTGTACGGCCGGCATTTCGGCACCGGCCACGCGCTGCCAACCTGCCGGCAGCGCGGTTTCCGCAGCCGCCGCCGTTGCCGCGGGCGGCTCGGCCGGCGCCTTGCCATCGGAGGGAGCCGACGAGCCGCCACAGGCGGCCAGCGCCAGCGAAACGGCCAGCGGGAGCGCACACAGGCGCAGACGGGACGCGATGTTCATGGACGTTCTCCTTGCTGGCAGGGCGACGCGCACGCCGCCCTGCCCTGTGACTTACTGCTTCGGGGTGATACGGGTGATGCGGTCACCCTTCGGGTCTTCAGCGCCACGCGACTTGTTCACCGCGAACACGTTGCCCTTGCCATCGGCGCGGACGTGGTTCGGCAGCGTGCCGCCATCGAGGTTGGCGACCACCTTGCCGTCACCGTTCACCACGGTGACCGTGCCAGCGCCACGGTTGCTGACGTAGGCCAGGCCGGAGGCATCATCGAAGGCGACGTTCAGCGCGCCGGCGCCGACCGGCACATCGTGCAGCACCTTGCCGGCGGCCACATCAACGATCAGCAGGTTGTCGGTGCCCTGCGAGGCCACGTACAGGCGGTTGCGCGCGGCGTCGAAGGCCACGCCCGAGGCACTGATCGAGTTGCCCAGGTCGATGACCTTCTCGACCTTGCCGCTGGCCACATCGATCACCGCTGCTTCCGGCGTGCCGATGCTGACGGTGAACAGCTTGCCAGCCTTTTCGTCCAACACCAGGCTCATCGGGGTGAACTTGCCGTCATCCACGCCGGATTCCAGCGTCACCTGCGGCAGTTCCTTGAACGTCTTCGCATCGAACACCGACAGATGGTCCTCACCCGTGGCCGAGGCGAATACCTTGCCGTGGGTGCCGTCGACCACCACGTCGCGCGCATGCGGCACGGCATCGACAGGGAACTGGTGGACCAGCGACAGGTCCTTCTGGCGATAGACCGCAATCGAATTCTGGCGGGTATTGGTCACCCACACATTGCCGTTGGTGTCATCCACGCCCACGCCATAGACCGCGTACACCGCACCATTGGTGCTGCCCGGCACCTGCGCCGGGGTGATCGCCTTGGTCACCTTCAGGGTCTTCGGGTCCAGCTTCAGCAGCTGCGACTGGGTCACCGGCGGGCGGCCCACGGCCGAGGTGACGAACACGGCATTGCTGGCGGCGCTGTAGGCGGACTGGTACAGGCCCGGCACCAGCTTGTTGGACTGGGTGGCGAACTGCGCCTGGCCGGACAGCGGCAGCTGCGGCGACACGCGCAGCTTCAGCACGGTGGCTGCAGCCGGCTGGCTGGCGCGCACCACCACCGGGTGGGTACCTGGCACCGCATCGGCCGGAATGCTCAGCTGGGTCTTGAAGTTGCCATCAGCGTCGACCACCACCGGCTGCGTGTTGAGCACGCTGTCGCCACGCAGCAGGCTGACCTTCTGGCCCGGCACGAAGCCGCGACCGACCACGTCGGCAGTGCTGCCGGGAACCACGTTCTCACCGCGCGAGACGACCTCGCCCTTGAAGGTGGCGTTGGCTGGCTGATCGAACACCGGCTGCGCGGTGGCGGTCACGGCCAGCAACAGGCCGGCGGCGAGAGAGGTAAGACGGAAAGACGGACGGAACGACATGGAAGGCTCCTTGCACACGTAGGCCGCGCCACGTAGCGCGGGATTCATCGGTTGCCTGGGCCGCTGCACGTCGGCAGCCTCGCCTGGGTAGTGGGGTCGCACGACATCGCGTGCGAAGGGATTCAGTCGGCGCCGTTGTCACCGCTGTTGGGCGCGCCATCGTCGGCGCTGCGGTCGGTCACGCCGTACAGCTCATGCAGCGCGGCATGGAACGACGCGGGCAGCATCGGGCCGTGGCCGAGGCCGTCGAACTCGCGGTACTGCACGCTCAGGCCCGGCACCTTGGCCAACCGTTCGGACAACTGCATCGCCGCATCCGGGGTGGCGCCACCGATGCGGCGCAGGTGCGCGACCACGCGCGGATTGTTCATGTCGCGCTTGCCACGATCACCGACCCGCTCGGCGCCGCCCAGCATCAGCCAGAGCTTTGCCGGCTGGCCATGCACGTTCTGCACGAACTGCTGTTCCGGATCACCCAGCGCCGCGCCCTGGCTCCACCACAGCGACGGGCTGGCCGCCAGATAGGACTGGAAGGCGGCGGGACGGGTGTACAGCGCATTGAGCACGAACAACCCGCCCAGCGAGTGCCCCCACAGCGCTTGCTGCTGCGTATTGATGCGTGCACGACGCTCGACTTCCGGCTTGATGCGGCGCTCGATCACATCCAGGAAGGCCGCGGCACCACCACCGACCACCTGGGTTGTACCGCTCTCGTCGTCGGCACGGTCGATCCACGCGGTGTAGTCACGGGTGCGCGCCTTGGAATCGATGCGCAGGTCATTGTCGTAGCCGATCAGCACCAGCACCGGTGGCGCCTTGCGCGTGGCCAGTTCGGCCAGCAGCGGCTGGTCCAGGACCATGGCGACGGCGTTCCCGTCCAGCGCGTACAACACCGGGGATGGCGTCTTGCCGGCCTTGGCCGGGATCGCCAGGTTCACCCGCCAACGGCGCTGCTGGTCCGGGCTGTCCACCACGAAATGCTCGAAGCGATAGCTGGCCGCCGGCTCGTCGAGCACGGTGTGGCCGATCTTCTGCAGCGGATTGCGCTGCTGCGCATGGGCGTAGGGGGTGGCCAGGAGCAGACCCATCATCAAGGCGACCAGGCCGCGGGCCAGCGGACCACGGGGCGAAGGCAGGACGAAATGCTTCATCGGCGGCGGCAGGAGCGGCCCGCGGCCGCCGGTTCACAAGGGACCGCAGTCTACCTTAAACGCGAATGATTATCACATCGATCGAACGTCACGCTGTGTATCACGCGCGCGCACGCCTCGGTTGCACAGGAGGTGCCACTTCCCCTATTTTTCCGCCCACCGGGGCATTGGATCGCCCCGCTTCCAGCGCAGCCATGGACGGCGGGCACGTTGCCGCCGGCCGGGTCGCGTTCATCTGCACACAACCGCCATGGGATCGGATCCCATGATTGTGAGACCCCCTTGAAGCACACCGCACTGATCGCCCTTACCCTCGGCCTGCTTGCACCGTTGGCCGCGTACGCCGCGCAGGATCTGCCGACGCTCTACCAGGCCTATGAAGAGGCCGGCAATTCGACCCTGAGCATGGAAGAACTCAACCAGACGGTGACCTTCACCGCTGTGGCGCTGGGCGTCTCCAGCAACCTGGCGGGCGAACCGCTCGTTGAGGCCGGCGATGACCAGGGCAATGTCCTGGCCCGATTGACCACATCCGATGACCAGCAGGCCGCCAAGCTGGGCGCCCTGGAAGAAGGCGCCCTCTTCACCGCCAGCTGCACGCTGCAGTTCAGCTCAGGCACGGACTACCTGTCCTTCGGCGACTGCACCGTCAAGTAAAGAAGAAGCCGGCGAAACGCCGGCTTCTTTTCGTTGCCTCTGTAGAGTCGAGCCATGCTCGACTCGCGCAGCGTCAGGGCCCCGAAGGCACCGGACCATAGACATTCTCCTGCGGCGTGCCCGGCAGCAGCGAGAAGATCATGATCACGATCCCACCGCCCGGCACCAGCGCCAGCAGGAACAGCCAGCCCGACTGGTTGCAGTCATGCAGGCGGCGCACCGTCACGGCAACCAGCGGAACGATCGTCGCCAGCCACATCACACCCAGCAGCACCACCGTGCCGATCAGGATGCCGGCCAGCGCATCGGCACTGTTGCGCAGCAGGATCGCCAGCACGCCGGCCAGCAGCATCACTGCCGTTGCGACCAGGAACAGGAACAGCTGGTACATCCAGTACTCGCGGCGGTTGGCGCGACCCTCGAACTGGGCGTAGCGCTTCAACGGCAGAATCATTTCCTGCACGGCATCGATCCTTGAAAAAGTAGCCGCGCAGTGTGCCAAAGACCGGCGCCGGGGACAATGTAGAGCCGAGCCATGCTCGGCTGTCGGGAGCCGTGAGGTGCTGCGAAAAGCAGTCGAGCATGGCTCGACTCTACAGAAGCCGGGTCAGCGGCCCTTCGCGGCTCTCGCGGCCTCACGCTCCGCGCGCAGCCGATCCAGTTTTTCCTTCAACTTGATCTCCAGCCCGCGCGGCACCGGGTTGTAGTACACGCGTTCGCCCATCACATCCGGGAAACCGGTCTGGTCTAGCGCGATGCCGCCTTCGGCGTCATGGTCGTACTGGTACTCGGCGCCGTAGCCGAGTTCCTTCATCAGCTTGGTCGGCGCGTTGCGCAGGTGCAACGGCACTTCTTCGGTGCCGCTTTCGCGCACGTCGGCCTTGGCTTGGTTGAAGGCCGCGTAGCCCGCATTCGACTTGGCGGTGCTGGCCAAGTACAGCACCAGCTGGGCGAAGGCGAGCTCGCCTTCCGGGCTACCCAACCGCTCGTAGATGTCCCAGGCTTCCAGCGCCATGCTCTGCGCGCGCGGATCGGCCAGGCCGATATCCTCGATGGCCATACGGGTCAGCCGGCGCGCCAGGTAGGACGGATCGCAACCGCCATCGAGCATGCGGGTCAGCCAGTACAGCGCCGCATCAGGATTGGAACTGCGTACCGATTTGTGCAGGGCCGAAATCTGGTCGTAGAACTGCTCGCCACCCTTGTCGAAACGACGGGTACGATCGGCCAGCACCTGGGTCAGGGTCTGCGGCGTGATGCGTCCGCCCTCCCCGCCTGCCAGTTCGGCGGCGATCTCCAACAGGGTCAGCGCACGACGCACATCACCATCGGCGGCGGTGGCGATTTCCAGCAGCAGTTCGGGAGCGACCTCGATGCCCTCCTCGCCCAGGCCACGCTCGCGATCACCCAGCGCACGTTCCAGCGCCTCGACGATGTCGGTCGGCGAAACGCCTTCCAGCACATGCACGCGGCAACGTGACAGCAGCGCCGAGTTCAGCTCGAAGGACGGGTTCTCGGTGGTGGCACCGACGAACAGGATCGTGCCGCGCTCGATGTGCGGCAGGAACGCATCCTGCTGCGCCTTGTTGAAGCGATGCACCTCGTCCACGAACAGCACGGTGCGACGGCCTTCGGCGAAGCGCTGCGCGGCCTCGGCCAACACCTGGCGCACCTCCGGCAGGCCGGACAGCACCGCGGAGATGGCACGGAATTCAGCGTCGGAGTACTCGGCCAGCAGCAACGCCAGCGTGGTCTTGCCGCAGCCGGGCGGCCCCCACAGGATCATCGAATGCACGCGCCCGGATTCGACCGCGCGGCGCAGCGCACTATCCGGCGCCAGCAGGCGTTTCTGCCCGACCATTTCGTCGAGGGTGCGCGGACGCATGCGCTCGGCCAGCGGGCGCAGGTGATCCCGATCAACGCTCAGCAGATCGGGGCCGGGGAAGGAAGTGGAGCGATGTCTTGGCACGCGGCTATTGTACCGCGCCGGGTGACCACGATTCCGGTAGTGCCGGCCGCTGGCCGGCAGATCAAGAGCGTGTCAACCAAGGCTGACACCTGCCAAAGCAGATCAAGAGCGTGCCAACCAACGGTTGGCACCCACCAGGGCACGGACTGAATCAATTACCGATGACGTCGGTGCCCTTCGGCGGGGTGAAGCTGAAGGTACCGGCGGCGAAGCCCGGGTTGCGCTTCCAGCCACTGAAGCTGATCACGGTGCGCTGGCCGACCGCGTCGGTGATTTCCATCCTGGCCAGGCCTTGGGCGTTGAAGCCCAGTGCGGCGTACTGGAAGCTGGCTTCGGTCTCGCGCTTCGGCGACAGTGACAGCCACTGCAGGCCGTCACGCTGCGCGGCCTCTTCGCTGACGTCGTACTGCTGCTCCAGCAGCGCCGGGTTGATCAGCGCGGTCAGCGGGCTGTTCTGCTCTTCCTTGCCCTGCTCGCGCACGGTGGCCTGTTCCAGGTCCGGCTCGTACATCCAGACCTTCTTGCCGTCGGCCACGATCAGCTGTTCGTGCGGGCGCACGTACTCCCAGCGGAACAGGCGCGGCGCCGACAGCGCCACGCGGCCGCTGGTCGATTCCTTCACCTTGCCGCGGCTGTCAAACACCTGCTGGCTGAACTGGCCATCCAGACCCTTCAGGCCGCTGGTGAAGGTCTTCAGGTCATCGCGGGCGCCTGCCCAGGCGCTACTGGCGGCGGCACAGGCCACGGCCAGGGTGGTGGTGGCAAGGAAACGGCGGAGGCGGAAGTTCATGCGGGAATCCTGTGGGCGCGGGCGCCAGGAAAGGTGGTTGCCAGTGTGCCCGGATAAAGATGAATGGGCGATCAGGGCGACATTATGCCGCCCTGAACGTCCATCGGCGATTCAGCCTCCGGATGCCGGCAGCCTGCCGTACAGCACCTGGCCACGGAAGCCGCGCCGCACTTCGCGATACAGCGCGCGGAACGCCGGATAGTCCCGCGGCTGGCACAGCGCCTCCGGCCCACGCACCGCGTTCTGCTGCAGGCGGTGATGCACTGTGACCTCCTGGCCCTCGCGGCTCCAGTCCACCCGGTACTCGCCGGCAGCATTGCTGAACCGCTGGCTCGCCGGGATGGCGATGATCGGTGCATTGGCCGGGAACTGCAGGCGATAGGTTTCCTCGCGCAGGCTGGCGTTGCAGTAGAACGGCGTTTCGTTGGCCGGCGCCGAGGCAGTGGCGTACAGGCCGCGCACCGACTCGCCGCCCGGCGGGTCCGGCACGGCCATGCCGCCGGCCACGCTGAGATCGGCGTAGTCCTCGGCCTGGAACGCCATGCGATAGCCGAAGGGCCGGGTCAGGTCGCCTGGCACGCCCTGGATCTGCAACTGCCCTCGCCCATCGAAACCGGACGCGGCCATGATCTGCTCTTCAGCACGCGCACGGTTCTGCGCGTTGAGCTGGGAGAACTGGGCGCGCATGCCGATCTCGGCGTTCTCGCCCAGCTTCGGGATCGTCTCGCCGCGCAGGTTGCCGTTGGCGTCGAAGGTGAAACGCACCTCCATCGAGGTGGCGTTGCGTTCGGGCGTGTTGGCCGGGGTGCGTGCCAGCGTGGCGTCGCGTGTGCGCATCACCGGCGCACCCAGGTCACCCTCCGGCAGCTGGCCGAAGCGCGCCCACGCGGTGGTCGAATCGAGGTACAGATCGAATTCGGGGATGTAGGTGATGGCGTGGTTGAAGCGGCCCAGCACCGGAATCTTCGGCAGCGTCGGGCCGCCGCCCGCACCGATCAGCACCGGCGAGCTGGCGATGCCCTTGGCCGCCAGCAGTGCCTCGAGGATCGTCACGTGATCCTTGCAGTCACCATAGTGGTTGTCGAGGATGCTCTGCGCGCTGTTCGGTTCCAGGCCACCGTTGCCCAGGTACACCGCCACATAGCGGATGTTCTGCGCGACCCAGCGATACAGCGCATCAGCCTGCTCGCGACGGTCGCTGATGCCGGCGGTGATCTGGTCGGCCAGCGCCTGCAGTTCCGGCGTGACCTGCGCCGCCGGGCCAGCCTTGAGCTGGTAGGCGCGACCCATCTGCGACCAGTCACGATACGTGCTGGCCATGATGTTCGGGCCGAACTCCCAGCCCGCCGCCGACCAGTTCTGTGCTGGCATGGCTTCACGCCGCTGGTAGCGCCAGCGCCACTGCGCCTGTCCATTCTTGACCGTCGGGCGATCGCTGCCCTGCACGCCGCGGCTGTCGACGAACATCGGCAGGTTGGCCGGTGCACTCAAGGTGACCTCGGCGTCCTCGTACTCGGTGAAGACATTGAAGGTTTCCCACAGGCCGAAGTAGCCGGGGAAGTACGGCGTGGCCTGGGTGCGGCGCACCTGGTAATACAGGCGCGTGCCCGGGGCCAGGTTCGGGAATACGATCACCCTCACCTTGCGGTCGGCATACATTGCCGCCGAGGCGCTGGAGTAGCTCTCCTGGGTGTAGATGCGGTCGGCCGGCACGTCGCGGCGCTGGCCGTCGGCGGTGATGGTGTAGGCGCCGAGTACTTCCAGCGTCTCCATCTTCTCGCTGTAGCTCAGCCGCACCTGGCTGAACTGCTCGACCGAGGCCTTGGTCTTGAGCAAGACTTCGTAGGTTTCGGTCTGCACATTGCCCGCGTCCGGCCGCACCTGGTAGTCGGCGCGGTAACGGACAATGCTGAAATTATTGCTGGCTTCGGTATCGCCGCTGGTGGAAGGCGGCGCCGTGGCGGGCGCGGAGGTGGCGGTGTCTGCCAGTGCCGGGCCGGCAGCCAGGAAGGCTGCCAGCGCCAGTGCCAGCGCGCTTGGTACGGGGTGAAGCATGCGTCGGTTCCTTGGACGTCGTGGGGGATACGTCAGGTCTTACTTCGGCGGCGGCGGTGCCAGCACCGTGCGGTCGCCGTTGTGCTCGGGCGAACTGACCACGCCGGCCGCTTCCATGGCCTCGATCAGTCGCGCTGCACGGTTGTAGCCGATCTTCAGCCGGCGCTGCACGCCGGAAATCGAGGCGCGCCGGGTCTCGGTGACCACCCGCAGCGCCTCGTCATACAACGGGTCGGACTCATCGCCGGCAGCGCTGTTCTCGGGCAGGCCGGTGGCACCGACGACCACGCCGTCGCCCATCGTCTGCACTTCGTCCAGTACGCCGTCGACATAATCGGCGGGGCCCATCGCCTTGAGGTGTTCGACCACGCGATGCACTTCCTCGTCGGAAACGAAGGCGCCGTGCACGCGCTCGGGCATGGCGGTGCCCGGCGGCAGGTACAGCATGTCGCCGTGGCCGAGCAGGGTTTCCGCGCCGGACTGGTCGAGGATGGTGCGCGAGTCGATCTTGGAGCTCACCTGGAAGGCGATACGGGTCGGGATGTTGGCCTTGATCAGGCCGGTGATCACATCCACTGACGGGCGCTGCGTGGCCAGGATCAGGTGGATGCCGGCCGCACGCGCCTTCTGTGCCAGGCGCGCGATCAGCTCTTCCACCTTCTTGCCGACGATCATCATCATGTCGGCGAATTCGTCGATGAAGATGACGATGAACGGCAGCGTCTCCAGCGGACGCGGTGCCTCGCCCAGCTCCGGGTTCGGCTTGAACAGCGGGTCCATCAGCGGCTGGCCGGCGTCCTGGGCTTCCTTCACCTTCTTGTTGAAGCCGGCCAGGTTGCGCACGCCCACCGCGCTCATCAGCTTGTAGCGGCGCTCCATCTCGGCCACGCACCAGCGCAGGCCGTTGGCAGCCTCCTTCATGTCGGTGACCACCGGCGCCAGCAGGTGCGGAATGCCCTGATAGACGCTCAGCTCGAGCATCTTCGGGTCGATCATCAGCATCCGCAGGTCTTTCGGCGAGGCCTTGAACAGCAGGCTCAGCACCATCGCATTGACCGCCACCGACTTGCCCGAACCGGTGGTACCGGCCACCAGCAGGTGCGGCATGCGCGCCAGATCGGCCACGGTCGAGCGCCCGGCAATGTCCTTGCCCAGCGCCAGGGTCAGCACGCTGGCCGACTTGTCGTATTCCTTCGAACGCAGCAGCTCGGAGAGGTAGATCATCTCGCGGGTGACGTTGGGAATTTCCAGGCCGATCACCGACTTGCCCGGAATCACATCGACCACGCGCACCGACTTCACCGACAGGCCACGCGCGATGTCCTTGTCGAGCGAACTGATCTGGCTGACCTTGATGCCCGGCGCGGGCTCGATCTCGAAGCGGGTGATGACCGGACCGGGGTTGGCGCCGACCACCTGGGCCTCGATGCGGAAGTCCTTCAGCTTGAACTCGATCTGCCGCGACAGCGCGTCCAGGGTTTCCTTGTCGTAGCCCACCGGCTGCGGCTTGGGGTCGTCCAGCAGGGCCAGCGGCGGCAGGTCCGAGCCGTCGCCGTTGACGCCACGGAACATCGGGATCTGCGTGTCACGCTTGGCCCGGTCACTCTTCTCGATCACCGGTTCCGGGCGCGGCTCGATCTTCACCGGCTCGCGCTTGGCGCGCACCTCGGCGTCGGCCTTGCGCACTTCCTGGCGCTCCTCGCGCATCACCCGCGTCTGCTGCCACTCGGTGACTTCTTCCTTCTTGCGCGCCAGCAACGGCGCCAGTGACATCACCCCGCGGCCGATCTTCTCCATCACCGTGAACCAGGACAGCCCGGTGGCCAGGGTGATCGAGGCCAGCAGCAGCACCAGCACGAACAGGTTCGCACCCAGCGCGCCGAAGCCCACCGTGAGCGAGTTGCCGACCAGCTTGCCGAGGATGCCGCCGGCACTGGAGACATCGCCACTGAACAGGCGCACGTGCAGGAAGCCGGTCCCGGCGATCAGGAAACCAACCAGGCCGACCAGGCGCAACGCCGGGTCCAGGTCGTTCTCGCCCTTGCTCTCGCGCTTGAGGCCGAACATGGCGATCCACGCCAGCGCGCCCAGCACCACCGGCAGCAGGAAGGCGATGTAGCCGAACAGCTGCAGCAGCACATCGGCGATCCAAGCCCCGGCGCGGCCGCCGAGGTTGTGCACCGGCGCGACCACGCTGCCGGTATGCGACCAGCCCGGATCAGTCGCTGAATAGGTGAAAAGACTGGCCGCCAGATACAACAGGGCCGGCGCGATGGCGATCAGGCCCAGATCGCGCCAGAGGCGCTGGCGGCGTGGATTGTCGGTCGTCGCCGCCGCGGCCGTGCGACGTGACGCCTTGCTGTCGTCGGACTTGGAGCGTTCGGGGACCTGCTTCGCCACCTTAGACCATACCTTTGGAATGCGCTGTTAGTGATTGATAATAAATGAGACGGCGTCAGTTTTCAGTTATGCGACATCCGACAGGGCATTCAGAGCGCCGGAACCACCGCTGGATGACGGCGTTCCGTTCATCGGCTTGAATCGCCCTGTCCCAGCCGCCACTCTATGACCTGCCACGGATGCTGCGCAAATATCGCCAGCGCCTTGTCCCATCTACCTTTTCGCGAGTTTACATGAGCACCAGCCTGCCCTCCCGCCACCAGCGCCTCGTCATCCTCGGTTCCGGCCCGGCCGGTTGGACCGCCGCCGTCTACGCCGCCCGCGCCAACCTGAAGCCGGTCGTCATCACCGGCCTGCAGCAGGGTGGCCAGCTGATGACCACCACCGAGGTGGACAACTGGCCGGGTGACGCCCACGGCCTGATGGGCCCGGACCTGATGGCGCGCATGCAGGCCCACGCCGAGCGCTTCGAGACCGAGGTCATCTTCGACCACATCCACACCGCTGACGTGTCCCAGCGCCCGTTCAAGCTGATCGGCGACAGCCACGAGTACACCTGCGATGCGCTGATCATCGCCACCGGCGCCACCGCCAAGTACCTGGGCATTCCGACCGAAGACGAGTTCAAGGGCCGCGGCGTGTCCGCCTGCGCCACCTGTGACGGCTTCTTCTACCGCGACCAGGACGTGGTCGTGGTCGGCGGCGGCAACACCGCCGTGGAAGAGGCCCTGTACCTGTCCAACATCGCCCGCAAGGTCTACCTGGTCCACCGCCGCGACACCCTGAAGGCGGAAAAGATCATGCAGGACAAGCTGTTCAAGAAGGTGGCCGAAGGCAAGATCGAGACCGTCTGGCACCACCAGGTGGAGGAAGTGCTGGGCAACGACGCCGGCGTGACCGGTGTGCGCGTGAAGTCCACCCTGGACGGCAGCACCCGCGACATCGATGCCCACGGCTTTTTCGTGGCCATCGGCCATCACCCGAACACCACCCTGTTCGACGGCCAGCTGGCGATGAACAACGGCTACCTGGAGATCCGCTCGGGCCTGGGTGGCAATGCCACGCAGACGTCGGTGGAAGGCGTGTTCGCCGCCGGCGACGTGGCCGACCAGCACTACCGCCAGGCGATCACCTCGGCCGGCTTCGGCTGCATGGCCGCACTGGATGCCGAGCGCTACCTGGACGCGCAGGGCAAGGCCAGCTGAGAGGCTGACCCGCTTCTGCAGGGTCGAGCCATGCTCGACTCCGGATAGAAGGCCGACGCCAGTGCGTCGGCCTTTCTGTTTCATCTGCCCTATCCTTCCCTCATGCCCTCCCCCCGCTTCCTCGACTCCCTGCAGTCCATTGCCGCAACCGACTGGGACGCCCTGCACGACGGCTGCAATCCCTTCGTCAGCCATGCCTTCCTTTCCGGGCTTGAACAGCACGGTTGCCTGCGCGAGGACTGGGGCTGGCAGCCCCGGCATTTCACGCTGTGGGAGAGCGGCACGCTGGTCGGCGCCATTCCGGGCTACCTGAAGACCAATTCGCACGGCGAGTTCGTGTTCGACCATGCGTGGGCCAACGCATATGCCCGTCATGGCCGCGACTACTATCCGAAGTGGCTAGGTGCAGTGCCGTACTCGCCAGTCACCGGCCCGCGCCTGCTGGCCCGTCACGATTCAGGGCGCATCGCGCTGCTGCCGGCATTGCGCGAGGCGCTGCCCGCGCTGCACGTATCCTCGGCCCATATCAACTTCCACACCGCCAGCGATGAGGCTCTGTTCGGTGACGACTGGCTGCTGCGTGAAGACATGCAGTTCCAGTGGCAGAACCCGGGTGACTGGGCGACGTTCGACCAGTTCCTCGCTGCGATGAACCACAAGCACCGCAAGAACATCCGCCAGGAACGCGCCAAGGTCACCCGCCAGGGCATCACCTTCCGCGTGGTGCACGGCGATGAAGCCAGCCGCGCAGACCTGCAGGCGATGTACCGCTTCTATCTGCAGACCTTCCTCGAATACGGCAACGCCCCGGCGCTGACCGAGGCCTTCCTGCGCCATCTGGCCATTTCATTGGGCCGCGGGCTGGTGATGTTTCTGGCCGAACAGGACGGCGAGCCGATTGCCGGCGCGCTGTGCCTGCGCGGTGGCGATACGCTGTACGGCCGCTACTGGGGCGGCGCCACCCTGCCCGGCCTGCACTTCGAGGCCTGTTATTACCAGGGCATCGAGTACTGCCTGCGCGAAGGCCTGAGCCGTTTCGAGCCCGGCGCACAGGGCGAGCACAAGCTGGCGCGCGGGTTCCTGCCGACGCTGGTGCGCAGCCGACACTGGGTGGCCGATCCGGATTTCGCAGAGGCACTGCAGGACTGGTGCCGGCAGGAGCGGCAGAGTGTGCGGCGGTACCAGCAGGAATTGCAGGGGCATGGGCCGTTCCGCGTAGGAACGTAGAGTCGAGCTTGCTCGACTGGCGCGGTGCCGAGAAGCGTGCCAACCAAGGTTGGCACCTACCAGAGCAATGAGGCCTGCCAACCAAGGTTGGCGCTTATCAGAGCGATGTCGAGGGTGCTGCGCTCAGGTGCACTGCCAGAAATGCCCACTCACCCGGCACTTCGCACACCAGAACGTGTAGAGCATGCCGCCACTGCCCCATAGCAGCGCGCCTCCACCGGTGGTCGGCAGCGTCGAATCCAGCTGCATCACGAAGGGCATCTCCTCACCGCAATCGATGCACGCCGGATACCAGGCACTCTGCACCCAGCTCGGTGCGCCGCCCACGCGCGACAGGTTCTGCCGGTGGTTTGACTGGCCCCAGTCCTGCTGCTCCCACCGCATGGTGTCCATGGCGACCAGGCCGACCTCGGCCTGCATCAGGTCACCGCTGTCGGTCGGCGTCGCCGGCACCTCCAGACGCTGGCTGGGGTGGCAGCTGGGCAGGCCGCTGGCATCGTGGCGATAGAAACGCACGGGCGGATCTTCCCAGCCGCAGCAGTCCAGGCACAGGCCCAGCGTGATCTCACCCGCCGCGCCCGGCTGCAGCGCGGCAGCGTCGGTTCGCAGCAGGCGCTGCAGCGGTGCATGGCAGCTGCCACACAACGATTCCAGCGGCCCTCCCATCTGCCCGGCGTACTGTACCTGCCCGCCATTCCAGGTCGGGTGCAGGCGCCAGATGCGCTTGCGCCAGCTCGGTTCGTCCGCCTGCTGCGCGCGATGCTGCTCGCGGCCGAAGCGGATGTGCAGCGGCCGCTCCCCATGCAGGCGCCGCGGCTGCGGTCCGTCCGCGACGCCGGCCCAGTGCGCCCAGACCTCAGCATCCAGCGCGCCCCAGTCAGCGAGGTAGCCGCGGGCAACGGCATAGCTCTCGGGCTGCGCCGCCAGCAGCAGCGCCCTGGCCCGCGCCATCTCGCGATCGTCGTCGGCCTCAACCAGAATCTGCGCCCACTGCACGGCAATGACGGAGGGCAGGCCCTGCCATACCTGCGAAGCCAGCTGCAGCTCGTCTTCGGTGGCCAGCGCCAGCAAGGCCTCCCAGTCGTCCTGCAGCACCTGCGGCGCCTGGTAGCTGGTGAATTCGATCACGCTGGCCAGCAGTTCGCCGCGCTCGCCATCCCGATAGCGGCGCCAGGCCTCGGCACAGACCGGCACAATCGCTTCATCGGGCAGCAGATCCAGCGCCATGTCGAGAAAGGCCGAGCTGGGTGAACGCCGGGCAAGGGCCAGCAGCATCAGCGCACCGAGCTGGCCGGGCTGTTCAGTGGCCAGCGCCAGCAGCATGCCCTGGCTGTCGTTGCGCGTGCGCGGGGTATCGTGCACATCGAGGATGGCGGTGATCGCGTCACTCATGCGTGGGCTCCTTGCCGTTGGACGCTGATGGTGCCAGACATCAGCGATCGCCACGACGAATACAATGGCGGCATGACCCGCCAGCTGCCCTGGCGCCTGGCCGATGCGCCGGACGCTCCCTTCCCTCCGGCTGAAACCGCACTGCGCCAGCCCGACGGCCTGCTCGCGGTGGGCGGCGACCTGCATCCGGTGCGCCTGCTCAATGCCTACGCCGGCGGTATCTTTCCTTGGTTCAGCGAGGGCGAGCCAATCCTGTGGTGGTCGCCGGACCCGCGCATGGTATTCCGTACCGAGGGGGTGCACCTGTCCAGCCGCTTCCGCCGCCAATTGCGCGGCAGCACGTGGGAGATCACCGCCGACACCGCTTTCAGTCGTGTGATGCGTGCCTGCGCCGCGGCACCGCGACCGGGCCAGGACGGTACGTGGATCAGCCCGGCGATGGTCGAGGCTTACAGCCAGCTGCACGACCTG
The DNA here is from genome assembly GCF_056861055.1 of Stenotrophomonas sp. 115C5. Lineage (NCBI taxonomy): Bacteria > Pseudomonadati > Pseudomonadota > Gammaproteobacteria > Lysobacterales > Lysobacteraceae > Stenotrophomonas > Stenotrophomonas sp. 115C5. The sequence continues at coordinate 84,775 of NZ_JBSPUQ010000004.1, read as the reverse complement.
GGGTTTGCCCACTCCTTCGAGGTCTGGGATCGGCAGACGCTGGTCGGCGGCATCTATGGCGTCGCGATCGGCGCCATGTTCTTCGGGGAGAGCATGTTCAGTGGCGCCAGCGGCGGCTCCAAGATCGCCTTGGCCGCCCTCGCATCCACCCTGCGTGACTGGGGCTGGGAACTGATCGATGCCCAGGTGGAGAATCCGCACCTGCTGCGGATGGGCGCCGAGCACCTGCCGCGCGCGGACTTTCTGGAGCACGTCCGCCAGGCCGTACACCGTGACGGCCGTGAAGGCCCATGGACCCAGGCGGTAGGACGCTTGCCAGCACAGCGTTTGGCCGGGGGTTAACACAAACTTTGCAAGCCGGGCCCATCACGCGTAAAATACCGCGCCTTAGGCCCAGCGTGGCCGTTTTCTGAACCGCACAGGACTACATGTCGAAAGACGATTCCATCGAGTTCGAGGGCACCGTCAGCGAGACGCTGCCGAACACCACTTTCCGCGTTCGTCTGGAAAATGGGCACGAAATCATCGCCCACATCTCCGGCCGCATGCGCAAGAACTACATCCGCATCCTCACCGGTGACCGGGTCAAGGTTGAAATGACCCCGTACGACCTGACCAAGGGCCGTATCACCTACCGCATGAAGTAAGCGGTCGGCGCAGTGCGCCACTCCGACAGGGCCGGCCTCGCTGCTGGCCCTTTGTCGTGCGCGGAAAAAAATACGCGGTACCGAGATCGTCCGATTTTCGTCCTTGTCTGAAATCCAGCATCGAGCCGGGACTCTAGACTCAACGCGTTCTTCACAGAGGGCGCTGCGCGCATGACCTACCTGATCGTCCTGGACCCGCAGTCCGTCACCAGCCGCTGCTACGCCAGCAAGGGCCCGGACGGCACCTGGTTCGGCCAGCCCTGCCTGGTCTGCACCAGCATGGACGCCTCGCACCCGCTGTACCTGGCCGTGCAGCGCGAGATCGCACATGCGGGAGTCACCCTGAAGCAGCGCCTGCACATTCCACATGAGGCCGTCGCATTCGTCATCGAGGATGGCGGCGACCAAGGGCGCCAGCAGGGATTCCGTTCGATCGCAGCCTGATGCGCCAAAGGTCATCGTGACCGATCTCACCGTGACGTCGGTCAGCCCTGCTTGCGGCAGATTCGCATTTGCAGCGGCGGCGGCATCCTGGGATCCGATCCAGTCCGGATCGCCGCCCCCTGCCCCGCCATGAATCTGTCTTCCCTGCTCATCCCCTTGGCTTTGTCTGCCGCCACCCTGCTGGCATCGCCCACCCATGCCGCCGACACCCCGCCGGCGCAGTGCGTATCACTGGCCGGCGAACAGCAGATTGTTCGCGCAGGCGCCGACAAGAACATCCTGCTTCGCTCCGGCGAAGACCACTATGTCGTGCATTTCCGAAACAGCTGCCCTTCTGCCGTGCTGGCCACCCGCCTCGGCTTCAAGACCGACGGCAAGGAGGCTGACCAGCTGTGCAGCGAGGGCCGAAGCGCACTGGACACCGGTCGCGGCAGCTGCGAGGTCGCGCGCATCGAGCCGATCGATGCCGAGCGGTTCAAGCGTGAAGCGCGCCGCCGCAGCCGCTGACCCCGGACAGGACAAGGGCGGCCGAAGCCGCCCTTGTCGCGATATACGTCAACGCGTCGCAGCAACCAGCGACAACACTCTCGGTTGCGCGCGCTGCCGTGCCAACCAGAGATCGTAGCTGGACTGCAGCCCCATCCAGAAAACCGCAGTACTCACTCCCGCCATCTCAAGGCGGATGGCCAGGTCAGGACTAATACCCGCCTTGCCGTTCAGAACCCGCGAAAGGGCTACCCGCGACATTGCCAGGCGCTCGGCCGCCTCGGTTACAGACAGATCCATTGGATCAAAGACCATTGCCTTGATCGTCTGCCCCGGATGCGGATGGTGATGAATCATGCGCGGCCTCAGTGATAGTCCAGGTAATCCAGCAACTCCACGTCGCTGCCGGTGAAACGGAAGGTAATCCGCCAGTTTCCGTTGACCCATACAGACCAATGCCCTTTCAGGCCGCCCCGGAGCTTATGCAGGCGCAATCCAGGCATGGCAAGATCCTCAGGACCCGAAGCCACATCCAGGATCGACAGGATCATCAACACCTTGCTGGCATGACTGTGGCGGATTCCACTACTGCTGCCGGAACGGTAGAGCCGCTCGAGGCCCTTGTGACGAAAACCAATGATCATCACTGTATCCTGTATCGTTTCGCGATACAAACAGGGCGACACCCCATCGCGATCGGAAGACAGCATTGACACCTCCATTCCGCTCAATCAAGGCCGCGGACGACAGGCCCACTGAAAACAACAAGGGCGGCCGAAGCCGCCCTTGTCATTTCCAGTCTTTCACGCCAAGCCTTCAGCTCACTCCACCGTAACCGGCAGCAGCCGCTCCGGTTCGGCCTGAGTCTCGACCACCAGCTCGTCGTCGCGGACGTCGATGCTGACCTTGCCGCCGTTGACCAGCTTGCCGAACAGCAGCTCGTCGGCCAGCGGGCGCTTGATCTTGTCCTGGATCACGCGAGCCATCGGGCGCGCACCCATCAGCGGGTCGAAGCCGTGGTGAGCCAGCCAGTCGCGCGCGGTCGGGGTGGCCGACAGGATGACGTGCTTGTCCTGCAGCAGCATCTCCAGCTCGATCAGGAACTTGTCGACCACGCGCAGGATGTGCTCGAAGCCCAGCGCCTGGAACTGCACCACCGCGTCGAGGCGGTTGCGGAATTCCGGGGTGAAGCTGCGGCGGATGGTCTCCATCGCGTCGGTGGCATGGTCCTGCTTGGTGAAGCCGATCGAACGCCGTGACGCCTGCGCCGCGCCGGCATTGGTGGTCATCACCAGCACCACGTTCTTGAAGTTGGCTTCACGACCGTTGGTATCGGTCAGCACGCCGCGGTCCATCACCTGCAACAGGATGTTGAAGATGTCCGGGTGCGCCTTCTCGATTTCGTCCAGCAACAGCACGCAGTGCGGCGTCTTGACGATCTTCTCGGTCAACAGGCCGCCCTGGTCGAAGCCGACGTAGCCCGGAGGGGCACCGATCAGGCGGCTGATCGAATGCGGCTCCATGTACTCGGACATGTCGAAGCGGACCAGCTCGATGCCCAGCTGCAGCGCAAGCTGCTTGGTCACCTCGGTCTTGCCGACACCGGTCGGACCGGCGAACAGGAAGTTGCCGATCGGCTTCTCCGGATTGCCCAGGCCCGAGCGGGCCAGCTTGATCGCCGAGGACAGCGTCTCGATGGCCGGATCCTGGCCAAAGATCACCATCTTCAGGTTGCGCTCCAGATGCTGCAGCACATCCTTGTCGGTGGCGCTGACCTGCTTGGCGGGGATGCGTGCCATCTTGGCGACGATCGCCTCCACTTCCTCGACGTCGATCAGCTCCTTGCGCTGGCCTTCCGGCAGCAGGCGCTGGCGGGCGCCAGCCTCGTCGATCACGTCGATGGCCTTGTCCGGCAGCAGGCGGTCGCCGATGTGCTTCACCGACAGGTCCACCGCGGCCTGCAGCGCCTCGTCGGAATAGGTCACGCCGTGGTGCAGCTCGTACTTGGACTTCAGGCCCTGCAGGATCTCGTAAGTCTCGCCCACCGTCGGCTCGACAATGTCGATCTTCTGGAAACGGCGGGCCAGCGCCCGGTCCTTCTCGAAGATGCCACGGTATTCCTGGAAGGTGGTCGAGCCGATGCAGCGCAGCTCGCCGGACGCCAGCGCCGGCTTGATCAGGTTGGACGCATCCATGGTGCCGCCCGACGCCGAGCCAGCACCGATGATGGTGTGGATCTCGTCGATGAACAGCACCGCGTTGGGCACCTTCTTCAGTGCCGTCAGCACGCTCTTCAGGCGCTTCTCGAAGTCACCACGGTACTTGGTACCAGCCACCAGTGCGCCCAGGTCGAGCGAATAGATCACCGCATCGGCCAGCACTTCAGGCACCGAACCTTCGACGATGCGGCGGGCCAGGCCCTCGGCGATGGCGGTCTTGCCCACGCCGGCCTCGCCCACGTACAGCGGGTTGTTCTTGCGGCGGCGGCACAGGACCTGGATGGTGCGCTCGATTTCGTCGGCACGACCGACCAGCGGGTCGATGCGACCGGCCCGGGCCTGTTCATTGAGGTTGCTGGCGAACTCGGTCAGGGCATCACCCTTCGGCTCGCCCTCCCCGCCCTCGATGCGGCCTTCGCCCTCGGAGGAGGAAGACGGCTGCTCGCCTTCCTCGCCCAGCTTGGCGATGCCATGGGACAGGTAATTGACCACGTCCAGCCGGGTGACGTCCTGCTGGTTGAGGTAATAGACGGCGTGGGAGTCCTTTTCGCCGAAGATGGCGACCAGCACATTGGCGCCGGTGACCTCCTTCTTGCCCGAGGACTGCACGTGGTACACGGCCCGCTGCAGCACGCGCTGGAAGCCCAGGGTCGGCTGGGTATCGCGGCCGTCATCTTCGGCCAGGCGGGACACGGAAGCCTCGATGGCCTGCTCCAGCTCCTGGCGCAGGCGTTCGGCGTCGGCGCCACAAGCCTTCAGTACGGCCTGGGCGGACGGGTTGTCGAGCAGTGCCAACAGCAGGTGTTCGACCGTCATGAACTCATGCCGGGCCTCACGGGCGCGCTTGTAGCACTGGCCGATGGTGTGTTCGAGGTCTTTGCTGAACATGGATTACTCCGGCGGCAGATGGGGACAATATGCGGCCTGACTACGCGATTTCCATCACCCTAGCGGATTGCTGCGTTCAGATGGCGTTAGCAGTACACATCGCTTGATCTTCATTCACTCCAGGACAGCCCGCCCAGCATGAGCGAACCCTACCTGAGCCGCTGGCGATTGCGGCGTGATGGCGCAGCCATCGAAACGCCCCATGCCCAGCTCTGGCCGGTGCTGACCACCGCCGGCGAGCCGGCCATGCTGAAGATCAGCAGCGAAACCGAAGAGCAGAACAGCCATCGCCTGCTGCGCTGGTGGGAAGGCGATGGCGCCGCCCGCCTGCTGGCCCACGAGGGGCCGGCGATCCTGATCGAACGTGCCGGCGGCGACTCGCTGCGGCAACGTTCGATAGAGGGCGACGATGACGCCTGCACCACGATCCTGTGCCAGGTCCTGCAGCGGCTGCACCGGCCACGGAGCGCGCCGCCAGCGGAACTGGTCTGCCTCCGTAGATGGTTCGCCGACCTGCTGCAGCCAAGGGCCGCGCTGCCGCCACTGCTGGAACAGTGCAGATCACTCGCGGAGGCGTTGCTGCAGGAAGAGCGCGAGATCCGACCGCTGCACGGTGACCTGCACCACGACAACGTGCTCGATTTCGGCGCGCGCGGCTGGCTGGCGATCGACCCGAAGCGGTTGCTGGGTGATCGTGCCTTTGATTACACGACACTGTTCAGCAACCCGGACCTGTGCGGTCCGGGCATCCACGTTGCGACGCAGCCTGAGCGGTTTGCCGCCCGGTTGGAACAGGTCAGTGCACTGGCGGGCCTGGAGCGCACGCGCCTGCTGCGCTGGATCGCAGCCAGCGCGGGGCTGTCGGCAGTCTGGTTCCGGGATGACGGCGACCCTGCCGAGGTCGACGAGACAGTGGCGCGCATGGCGTTGGAGGCGTTGGCGGAGGCCTGATCCAGCTGTAGAGCCGAGTCTGCGCTCGGCTGCTGCTGGCTGCCTGGGTGAACAGCAGCCGAGCGTGGGCTCGGCTCTACAGGTCGGGGCCGGTCAGGCCTTTTCCATCGTGCACAGCAGCGGGTGCTGGTTCATCCGCGAATACTCGTTGACCTGGGCAACCTTGGTCTCGGCCACTTCGCGGGTGAACACCCCGCACACACCGCGGCCGCGGGTATGGACGTGCAGCATCACCTGCGTGGCCTTGTCCAGGTCCATGGTGAAGAACTGCTGCAGCACGTCCACCACGAAATCCATCGGGGTGTAGTCGTCATTGAGCAGCATCACCTGGTAGAACGGCGGCGGCGCCACTTCCGGGCGCGCGGGTTCCACGGCAACGCCGTGCTCGTGATGGGAATCGGGGGAAGACTCGCGGGGCATCTGCTCATTATAGAGGCTCGAGCGGGCCTGCGTCGGCCCGCCGCAGATTGGACGGCACGCACGGCCGCCGTCACAATTGCATCCTCTCTCAACACTGTTTCACAGGATCTTCATGAAAAGGACCCTTCTCTCCGCCCTGCTGATCGCCCTAGCCGCCGCCGGCTCCGCCGCCGCTGCGCCGGAGGGCGACAAGGCCGTGGCCCGTCACCTGGACAAGCTGGGCTACACCTACGAGCTCGACGAGGACGGCGACTACCGCATGGTGTTCGACGTCGAGGGTGACCGCACCCAGATGGTCTACGTGCGCTCGTCGGTGGAAGATTTCGGCACCCACAACATCCGCGAAATCTGGTCGCCGGCCTACAGCGCCAAGACCAAGCAGTTCCCGGTGGCCGTGGCCAACCGCCTGTTGGAAGATTCGCAGGACGCCAAGATGGGCGGCTGGGTGAAGCAGGACACCACCGCCATGTTCGTGGTCAAGATCGACGCCGATGCCACGGCCGACCAGCTCAGCGACGCCATCGATGCGGCCATCCGCACCGCCGACGCGATGGAGCTGGAACTGACCAAGAAGGACGAGTTCTGAGTTGAACGCCACGCCGGACCCGCGCTGGGCACCGCACGCCACCGTCGCCACTGTGGTGGTCGACGGCGGCCGCGTGCTGCTGGTTGAAGAGACCATCGATGGCCGGCAGGTGCTGAACCAGCCGGCCGGCCACCTTGAGCCGGGCGAAAGCCTGGCCGAGGCAGCCCTGCGCGAGACCCGCGAGGAAACGGGCTGGACGGTGCAGCTGACCCACTTCATCGGCTGCTACCAGTGGACCGCCGGCGACGGCACCACCTTCCTGCGCTTCTGCTATGCGGCATGCCCCGTCTCGCATGACCCGGCGCAGCCACTGGACACCGGCATCGACCGCGCACTCTGGCTGACCCCGGCCGAACTGCAAGCCGCCGGCGAGCGCCAGCGCAGCCCGCTGGTCTGGCAGGTGGTGGCTGATTACCTGGGTGGCCAGCGCCATCCACTTTCCCTGGTCCGGGAGGTCGCATGAGCACTCCGCGCGTGATGGTGGGCGTCTCCGGTGGCGTCGACTCCTCGGTCGCCGCCTGGCGCCTGGTACAGCAGGGCGAGGCCGTAGCCGGTCTGTTCATGCAGAACTGGGCCGACGACGGCAGCGGCGACTGCCGTGCCGAGGACGACCGCCGCGATGCGGTGGCCGTCTGCGGCCTGCTCGGCATTCCGTTCCACTTCCGCGATTTCTCCAGCGAGTACTGGCAGGGCGTGTTCGAGCACTTCCTGGCCGAGTACGCGGCCGGGCGTACCCCGAACCCGGACGTGCTGTGCAACCGCGAAGTGAAGTTCAAACACTTCCTGGATGCCGCCCGCGAGCTGGGCGCCGAGCGCATCGCCACCGGCCATTACGCGCGCGTGACCCAGCGCGGCCACCAGTGGCTGCTGCTGCGTGGTGCCGACCGTTCCAAGGACCAGAGCTACTTCCTGCACCAGCTGGGCCAGGAGCAGCTGGCGGCCACTCTGTTCCCGATCGGCGACCTGGAAAAGACCGACCTGCGCCGGATCGCGCGTGACGTCAGCCTGCCGACCCACGCCAAGAAGGACTCCACCGGCATCTGCTTCATTGGTGAGCGCGACTTCCGTGAATTCCTCGGCCGCTACCTGCCGGCCAAGCCCGGCCAGATCCTCGACCCGACCGACGGTAGCGTGATCGCCGAACATCCGGGCGTGTTCTATTTCACCCTTGGCCAGCGCGAAGGCCTGAACATCGGTGGTGTGCGGGGGCGTCCGGCCGCGCCGTGGTACGTGGTCGGCAAGGATGTGGCCAGCAATGTGCTGTACGTGGATCAGGACCGCGACAGCAAGTGGATGCTGTCCGATCGCCTGCGCTCGGAAACCGCGCACTGGATCGCCGGCGCGCCGCCGGCACGGCGCTTTGAATGCACCGCCCAGACCCGCTACCGCCAGCCCGACGAGCCGTGTACGGTCGAGGTGCTGGACGATGGCAGCGTGCTGGTCACCTTCGCGCGCCCGCAGCGCGCCGTTACCCCCGGTCAATCACTGGTGCTGTATGACGGTGACGTGTGCCTGGGTGGCGCGGTGATCGCCGCCACCGATGCGCCGCTGGAACAGCGCCTGCGCACCACCCCCTCCCCTTTTGAGGTAATCGCTGCATGAGTTTCACTGTCGACGACCGCGTCCTGGCCTTGGCCGGAATTGCCCAGGCCCTGCAGCAGGTACGCCGCATCGCCGATACCGGCCACTCCGACGCCGCCGCCGTGCGCACCGCCGTGGACAGCCTGTTCCGTGTCGATGCGTCCTCGCCGCAGGAGGTGTTTGGAGACCGCCATGCACTGAAGGCCGGCCTGCGCCTGCTGCACAATTACTTCCGCAGCCAGGGCCAGGACCCGATCCTGCCCAAGCTGGCCCTGTCGGTGCTGCAGCTGGAGCGCCGCTTCGTGCAGGACGGCGCCACCGTGAACAAGGTCGCCTCGGGCATCGAGCGCGCCCAGCGCCAGGCCACCGAGCTGGGCGACAGCGGCCATCCGGACGTGCTGGCCAATCTCGGCGGCCTGTACGCCGACACCATCAGCCACCTGAAGCCGCGGGTGATGGTGCAGGGCAACCCGCACTATCTGGGCCAGGCCGGCGTGGTGGCCGAGATCCGCGCCCTGCTGCTGGCAGCGGTGCGCTCGGCGGTGCTGTGGCGCCAGCTGGGCGGCAGCTACTGGGACTTCCTGTTCAGCCGCAAGGCGATGATCGAGGCCGTGGACCGGCAGCTGGCCTGAGCCCGAGGGTCGGATCCCTTTCCGGCACGGAAAGGGCTCTGACCCTGAAGCCGCCAAGGCGCCGGAAAACCGGCGCATTCAGAATGCACTTCCGGGCACATCGACGTTAAAGAGAAAGGGCGTACGGCCGATACATCCTCCGTGCACCTCCCGAGAACGTCCATGTACTCACGCATTTTCATCCGTCTGGCCGCCCCCCTGGCTCTGACCCTGCTGCTCCCCTTCGCCATCGGTTTCGAATGGCCGGCCGCCCTGCGCTGGGCGATCCTGACCACGATGACGCTGAGCTGGCTCGGCTTTGCGTGGTGGACCACCCGCGCCCAGGCGCACCGTTCCCCGGAACATGCCCGTGTCCTGCGTGAGCAGGACCAGCTGCTGACCGAACTGCGCAACTTCGTCGGCAACGAGATCGACGGTTCGCGCGGCGAAGTGGAACGTGCCCGTGACCTGATCCGCCAGGCCGTCTCCAGCCTTGGTGGCAGCTTCGATGCCATGAACCGCAAGTCGCGCCAGCAGAGCCAGGCCCTGTCGCGCATCGTCGATCGCGCCGGTGATGAAGGCAATGCCGGCCTCGACGTTGCCCGTTTCGCCCAGCACGCCAGCCACCGCATGGAACAGCTGGTCGAAGCGCTGGAGCAGGTGAGCGGCCAGAGCAGCACCACCGTGCAGCACATCGACCAGATGGCGCAGCACCTGGATGGCATCTTCGCGCTGCTGGAAGACGTCAAGTCGATCGCCGACCAGACCAACCTGCTGGCGCTGAACGCTGCAATTGAAGCAGCGCGTGCCGGTGAAGCCGGTCGTGGCTTCGCCGTGGTGGCCGACGAGGTCCGCAACCTGTCCGAGCGCTCGACCACCTTCAACGAGCAGATCCGCAAGCTGGCGCACAGCTCCAAGGACGCCATTGCCAAGGTGCGCGAGACGGTCTCGCACATGGCGTCGCGTGACATGGATCGCTCCCGTGAAGCGCGCCAGGAAGCGGCCGCGATGCTCGACAACGTGGCCCAGATCAATGCCTCGCTGGGCGATGGCATGCGCGAAGTCTCCGAGTGCGCCCGTTCGATTGATGGCAGCGTGGCCGAAGCCGTGCGCGCCCTGCAGTTCGAAGACATCGCCACCCAGGCGCTGGGCGGCGTGCACACCCACCTGGACCGCCTGACCGCGATCAACCGCGAAGCAGTCGCCCTGCAGGAACTGCTGCACCGCAACGGCGGCGTGTTCGACGAAGAGATCGCCACCGCACTGCAGCGCACCGGCAGCCGCCTGCGCGAACTGCGCAGCGAATGGGAACGCCCGCCGCACAAGCCGGTTGCCCAGCAGAGCATGGGCGCCGGCACCGTCGAGCTGTTCTGACCCTGATGTCCGCTGCCCTCGCCGGCAGCCCGCAAGGCCCCGGTTCCTCCGGGGCCTTTGCCTGTGACCCGCCGTTGGATGCATCCTGTACGCGCACCATGACCCTGATCCACGCCCTGCCCTCCCTCACCAACACCGAGCGCCCGCGCAACGCGAGCGTGCGTGAGCAGCTGCAGCAACTGGAAGAGGTCGCCCGCGAGGAGATCCGCGAACTGCAGCAGCTGGCGGACGCGCGGCCGGCGCCGTCCCGTGCGGACGAGGCGCTGCTGGGGCTGGCGTGGGACCTGGGGCTGGATGGCGAAGCCTTGAGGTAGATCCACGCCATGCGTGGATTGCGTGGCAGCGCGGGTACCAGGACATCATCCACGCATGGCGTGGATCTACCAGATGGGCGAAATCGCTATGGCATGATGCGCCGGTCCCGCTCATGGAAGACCGATGGCCATCGCCCTGATCGCATTGATGCTGTTGGAACTGCTGCTTCTGTTGTTCTGGGCACCGTTCTTCTTCCGAACCGGCATCGTGCTGTTCAACCAGCGCATCGCCGCCTCTCCGGCTGAACTGACCCAACTGTCACTGATCGGACTGGAGTACGACCTTCCTACCGACAAGTGGCTGGGCTTTGTGTTCCGTGAACTGCCCCACCGCAGCGTGGCGTTCCGTGAGAGCTTCGCACCGGGCTATGGCGGCCGCTATTTTCTGTTGATGCACGGCGAGCTGGTGGTCGACAAGCGACGCCACGAGGTGCGTGTGACCGGGCGATGCAGCTGGTTTGCGATGGCCCTGACCGTGCTGGTGCTGCCCATCATCCTGGTGCGCCCGGTGGCGTGGCCGATGCTGGGCATGCTGCTGGTGTTCTATATCGGCTATCGCATCCAGCGGCGACGCTATGTCGAAGTTGTGGAAGTCGTTCGCGCGCGGGTGCGCTCCGAGCTCCCGCGACGGTTCGTTGACCCTAGCCGGTAGATCCACGCCATACGTGGATGATCGCGAGTGCAGGCATTAGTGCCGACCAAGGTCGGCACCCACCAGAGCGGGGTTACACCAGAGCGGGGTTACACCAGAGTCGGACCACACCTGGGCCGGCATCCGACAGCGCAGACCGTCACCGCACCAGCACCACTTCCCCGCTGGCATCGGTGCGCAGCGAAACCGGCTGTGGCTGGCGCAACCACTGCGCCAGGTCGCGCGGGCTGAGCGGGCGCGAGTACAGGTAGCCCTGGATCTCGTCGCAGCCCTGGCGGCGCAGCATGTCTTCTTCCTGGTGTGTTTCCACGCCCTCGGCCACCACCTTCATGCCCAGCGCGTGGCCCAGGTGCACGATCGCCTGGGTCACTTCGGCCGTGCCCGAATCGTGCAGCATGCCCTGCACGAAGCTGCGGTCGATCTTCAGGCGGCCCACCGGGAAGCGGTTGAGGTAGTTGAGGTTGGAGAAGCCAGTACCGAAGTCATCCACCGCCAGCGGCACGCCGTGGCGCTCCAGCACATCGAAGCAATGCCGCAAGATGTCGGTGTCACGGATCAATGCCGACTCGGTCAGTTCCAGTTCCAGCCGCTGCGGTGGCCAGCCATGGGCGTGGCAGATCTCGATCACGCGCTCGGCAAAGCCGCGGTCACGCAGCTGCACCGCGGAGACATTCACCGCAATGCGGTCGAAGCTCAGGCCGGCGCGATCCCAGGCTGTGGCCTGGCGGCAGGCCTCGTTCAGTACCCAGTCGCCGATCCGTACGATCTCGCCGCACTTCTCGGCGATGGGGATGAACTCGGCCGGGCTGCAGTAACCGATCCCGGGCCGGTGCCAGCGCAGCAGCGCCTCGATTGCAGGTGGCTCGCCGTGGTGGGCGTGCAGCAGCGGCTGGTAGGCCAGGCTGAACTCTTCGCGTTCGATCGCCCCATGCAGGGCGTGCTCAAGCTCCAGCTTGCGCTGGATGCGGGCCAAGGCGTCCTGGCTGTAGTACTGGTAGGTGTTGCGCCCCGCCTCCTTGGCCGCGTACATCGCCGCATCGGCGGCGCGCAGCAGGGAATCGAAGTCGGTCTGCGCGTCGCCCAGCATCGCGATGCCGACACTGGCGCCGACCTTCAACGTGGTTTCGCCACGGCGCAGCGGCTCGGCCAGCGATGCGATCAACTTACGCGCCACGTGGCCGGCATCTTCCGGCTCGGCCAGATCGCGCAGCACCACGATGAACTCGTCGCCACTGAAGCGGCCAAACAGATCGTTGTTGCGCAGGTTCTGGTGCAGGCGCGTCGCAGCGGCCTTCAGCAGCGCATCACCGGTGGCATGACCGAAGCTGTCGTTGATGGTCTTGAAGCCGTCCAGATCGATGAACAGCATCGCCAGCGAGGTGCCGCGGTCACGCGCTTCCTCGATGGCTTCTGCCGTCTGTTCGCCGAGCAGCACGCGGTTGGGCAGGCCGGTGAGCAGATCGTAGTGGGCCAGCAGCTCGATGCGCTCATTCGCCTCGCGCTCGCGGGTGATGTCACGGAACAGCACCACGAAGCGCGGCGGCAGGCCGTCGCGACGGTCCAGCTCGATCAGCACCTGCACCCACACGCGCAGGCCGGACTGACGGTAGAAGCACAGGTCCAGCTGTTCGGGCAGTCCGCCATCGGCGATGCGCCCCAACGCCGCTTCGAAGGCGTTGCGTGAGTCCTCGGTGTAAAGCGCCAGCGCCTGGTCGAGGGTGATCGGCTCCTTACGCAGGCCGTGGATGCGGTAGCACTCCTCGGTCCACTGCATGTGCCGGGTCTGCACCTCGATCTCGCAGCCGCCGATGCGGCCCAGCGCGGAGACGCGATTGAGCAGCTCGGTACGCCAGCGGATCAGCGCATCGGTCTGGTGCTGCTCGGTGATGTTCTGCACCTGTCCGAGCAGCCGCTTGGGCTGTCCGTCCATGTCCAGCAGCGGCTGCATCCATAGCCGCAGATGCTGCGACGGTTCATGGCCGCGGGTCAGTTCCAGTTCGATGTTGGCGGGCCGGCCATCACGCCACAGGCGCCGCCAGGCTGCGCGCAACGCACCCCGCGAGCGCGGATGCAGCTGCTTCATCCAGCGTCGCTGGCCGGGCGCGCTGCCCTGCTCCAGCGCCAGCATCGAGCGCAACTCCGGCGACCACCAGAAATGACCGCTGTTGGGGTCGAACGACCAGCTGCCCATGCTGGCGATGCGCTGGGCCTCGCTCAGGTGCAGCTGCTGTTCCTGAAGCAGCCCTTCCAGCTGCTTCTGTTGTTCGATATCGGTATGCGTGCCGACCATGCGTAGCGGCTGGCCATCGGCGGTGCGCGCGACCACGCGCCCGCGGTCCAGTACCCAACGCCATTGGCCATCCGCCTGGCGGAAACGGAACTGTGCGCTGTACTGCTCGCTCAAGCCACGCAGATGCTCGTCCAGTGCGACCCGCACCTGGGCGATATCCTCGCTGTGCACGCGGGCCAGGATCTCGGTCGCGGTTTCGTCGCCCAGCGCCGGGGTGCGCACCACACGGTCACTGGGAATGTCCCAGTCCCAGAGGCTGTGCCCGGCACTGTCCAGCGCCAGCTCCCAGCGCCCACCGCCGCCAAGCGGCACCGGTTCGGGAATGCTCAGCGTGAAGGCCAGCAGATTGCCGGCGCCATCGTGCACGGCGCGCAGGTGGCCGTCGTAGTGCCCGTGCGGTCCCCCCGGCAGCGTGCAGGCCACGATGCCGCCATCGGCGGCCATCAGGCGCAGATCTTCCAGCATCGGCGCATACGCAGCCACGGTAGCCGGCAAGCCGTGCTCGCGCGCAGCCGGATTGGCCGCCAGCGGGCGGCCCGTGCGGTCGACGATGACCAGCGCCGACGCAAGCGGGTGCTGCAGCAGGCTGGCGATGATCCCTTGGTCCACGCGATCTTGCTCCGGATGACACGCCCGTCAGCGGGGCACGCAGTGGTTAACGGCGCCTGCGGCGGATAATTGAGTGGTCTGGGCGCACCTGCGCGGTAAGATGGCCGGCGCCCCTTTCTTCCACCCTGTCCATGCCCGCAGAACCGACCGGCAACGCCCTAGTTCCCGACCCGCGGATGGCGCAGGCGCTGAGCCGCGACCGGCGCCGGGTGGTGCTGAGCTACCTGGCGATGGCGCTGGCCTGGATGATCTCCACCGACAGCGCGGTGCAGGCACTGGTGCCCGACCCGCAGCAGGCGGCCTTATGGCAGGGCCTGAAGGGCTCGTTCTTCGCCCTCGCCAGTGCCGGCCTGCTGTATCTGCTGCTGCGCCCGCTGGCCGAGCACGTGCTGCACACCCATGCACGCCAGCAGGCCTCGGAGCTGCGCCTGCGGCAGATGTTCGAAGGCAACCCCGGCCCGATCCTGGTCTATGACCTCGATACGCTGGCGATCCTCGATGCCAATCCGGCGGCCTGCACCGCCTTCGGCTGGGACCGTGACGAACTGCTGGAGCAGACCATCGACGCGTTGTGGCCGCCAGGCCAGGACCAGGCACTGCAGACCAAGCTGGAGGCGATCCGCGAGGCACCGGAGGAACTGTGCATCCTGCGTACCCAGCTGCAGCTGCGTGACGGCTCGCTGCGGCAGATGGAGCTGCGCTCCAACGCCATCAGCTACGACGGCCACAACGCCCGCTTGTTGATTGCCATCGACCGCACCGCCGAAGACCTGGCCCAGCTGCGCCGCGACCAGGCGCTGGCCCGGGTGGAAGAAGCCCATGAGCTGGCCCGCATCGGCGCCTGGGAGCTGGATCCGTCCACCGGGCTCGGCCGTTATTCCAACCAGGTCTACCGCCTGCTCGGTCGCCGCCCGCCCGAGGCCCGGCGCTGGCATCGCTTCGACGAACTGCTGGTGCCGGCCGACCCGGCCACCGCCACCCAGACCGAACAGCTGCTGGCTGAACTCTGCTCCGGCGATCCCGTGCACGTGGACGTGCTGCTGCCGCTGTTGTCGATGGATGGCCGCGCCTTGATGGTGCATCTGCGTGCTGCCAGCGGCATCGACGAGGCCGGCCGCAACCGCGTGCTGGGCACGCTGCAGGACGTGACCGAGCGCGAGCAGTCGCGACGCCTGCTGCGCGAGCGCGAGGAGCAGTTCCGCGAGCTGGTACGGGTACTGCCCGATGGCGTGGTGATCCTCTCCGAAGAACACGTGTTGTACGCCAATGCCTGGGCCGCCAGCCTGTTCGGCTATGGCAGCCACACCCTGCTGGGCGAGCCGCTGTCGGCACTGGTGGACAACGCCGATCTGTCCCGCGTGCGCAGCCAGCTGCGTGCCGGCCAGCCCCACTTGGGGCCCGGTCACAGCAGCGTGGTGGCGATGCAGCGCGCTGATGGCCGCAGCTTCCATGCCGGCCTGGCGGTAGGTGAAGTGCGTTATGGCGGACGCGACTGCAAGCTGCTGATCGTGCGCGACCTGAGCGATTCCGAGCGGACCCGCAGTGCACTGGAAACCAGCAACCGTGAACTGCAGGCGATGGCCGGTCGCCTGTTCTCGCTGCAGGAGGATGAACGCCGCGCGATCTCGCGCGATCTGCACGACGACATCGGCCAGGCGATCACCGCGATCAAGCTGTCCGCCTACGCAGCACAGGACGAGGATGATCCGCAGCGCCGCGCCGAGGATCTGGCGCAGATCGTCAGTCTGGCCGATACCACGGTGGCCAAGCTGCGCGACATCTCTACCCTGCTGCGCCCGCCGCAGCTCGACGCGCTGGGCCTGGAAGCAGCCTTGAGCTGGCAGGCACGGGTACTGTTCCGTTCGTCGCCGGTGGAACTGCTGGCCGAGATCGAGCCCCTGCCGCACCGTCCCGACAACAGCATCGAGCAGGCCTGCTTCCGTATCGCGCAGGAAAGCCTGACCAACGTATTGCGCCACGCCCGTGCCAGCCAGGTGCTGCTGCAGCTGCGCGATGTCGGCCAGCGCGGCCTGCACCTGCAGATCCGCGACGATGGCGAGGGTTTCGACCCCGATGGTCCGCGCGGGCTGGGCCTGATCGTGATGCGTGAGCGCGCGCAGAGCGTCGGTGGCCATGTGCGGATCGAATCCGCGCACGGCGAAGGCACGCTGATCGACGTTCACCTCCCCTACCAGGCGGCCAGCATGGCCGCCGTTGAGTCACCGGAATACTGAGCCTATGTGGAATCCCAACCAGCCCCCGGTCAGCATCGATGATGCGCCTGATCGCCTTGGCGCCGGCAACCCCGAGCTGCAGGTAATGGTCGCCGAGGCGGCCTCGGGCGGCACCGCACTGATGCTGATGCATGTCGACATCGACCACTTCGCCTCGGTCAACGAAAACATGAGCGCCGAGGTGGGTGACCAGGCACTGGCGCTGGTGGCGCAGCGGTTGCAGTCCTATCTGCGCGGGCGCGGCAAGCTGTGGCGCCACGGCAGCGATGAGTTCCTGATCGCCGTGCCACGCACCGCCGATGTGCCGCTGCCGGAGGACTTTGCCGAGGAGATCCGGCAGCAGATGGAACTGCCACTATCGGTGCTGCCGTACACGCTGTTCATGACCGGCAAGCTGGGCGTGAGCCTGTGCCCGGACCATGCCAGCAGTGCCTCGCGCCTGCTCGATCATGCCGAGGATGCGCTGTACCAGGCGGCCCGCGAAGGCGGCAACGCGGTGCGCATCCACGCCGTGGACACGCCGCCGAGCGCGCACAGCGAAAGCATCATCGCGCGCCAGATCGTCGACGCGATCCCCAACGGCGAGCTGAAACTGCGTTACCAGCCGCTGGTCAGCGCCCGTGATGGCCACGTGGTGGGCATGGAGGCGCTGCTGCGCTGGCAGTCGCCGACGCTGGGCATGCTGGTGCCGGAGCGCTTCATGCGCACCGCCGAACGGCTGGGCATCATCGTGCAGATCGGCACCTGGGTGCTGGAGGGCGCATTGAAGCAGGCCCGCCTGTGGCGCGACCAGGGCTTCGACGACTTCACCATCGCCGTGAACGTGTCGACCCTGCAGCTGCTGCGGCCCAATTTCTTCGCCGAAGTGATGGGCCTGATCCAGGCGGCAGGCGTGCCGGCGCAGATGCTGACGCTGGAGATTAACGAAAGCGCGCTGACCAACAACGTCAACTTCGTGCACGAGACGCTGGCCAACCTGCGCAACGAAGGCATCAGCCTGAGCCTGGACAATTTCGGCACCGGCGATTCCAGCCTGAGTGCGCTGGTGCGCTACCCGGTGGACAAGCTGAAGATCGACCGCAGCTTCATCAAGAGTGCGCCGGCCGGTAACCGCGAAGCGGCCATCGCCCGCGCGATCATCGCCATGGGCCACCAGCTGGGCATGACCGTGATCGCCAACGGCGTGGAATCGCAGGCGCAGCTGGGCTTCCTGCGCCGCAACGACTGCGACGTGTTCCAGGGCTACCTGTTCGGCGAACCGATGTCGGCCGATGCCGCCGGCATGACCCTGCGCCGCCGCTACCTGCGCCCGGAGGCCTTTGCCGAGACCCGTCCCGACCGCACGCTGCTGTTGCTGGACGACGAGGAGAACGTGCTGCGCTCGCTGGTGCGCCTGTTCCGCCGCGATGGCTACCGCATCCTGGCGGCCGGCAACGTGCGCGATGCGTTCGACCTGCTGGCGATCAACGACGTGCAGGTGATCCTGTCCGACCAGCGCATGAGTGACATGAGCGGCACCGAGTTCCTGGGCCGGGTGAAGATGCTGTACCCGGACACGATCCGCCTGGTGCTGTCCGGTTACACCGATCTGAACACCGTGACCGACGCGATCAACCGCGGTGCGATCTATCGCTTCCTGACCAAGCCGTGGAACGACGACGAGCTGCGCAAGCACATCCACCAGGCGTTCCGCACCTATGAGGAGCAACGCCGCAGCAACGCCGGTCCGGCGCCGGTGGAGAACGGAGATGGTGGTGAGGATCGTCCGCTGCGGTGACCCACATGTAGAGTCGAGCCATGCTCGACTACGGCGAAAAGCAGTCGAGCATGGCTCGACTCTACAGAAGCGGTCAGCGCGGCTGCTTCACCGGCAGTACCACGCGGAAGCGCGAGCCGACGCCCGGGGTGCTGTCCAGGTCGATGCGGCCATGGTGCTTGTTGATGATGCTGTAGGAGATCGACAGGCCCAGGCCGGTACCGCTACCCACCGGCTTGGTGGTGAAGAACGGATCGAAGATGCGCTGGCGCAGTTCCGGCGAGATGCCACCGCCGGTGTCCTCGAATTCGACCCACACGTGATCGCCATCAACGCCGGTGCGCACCGTGATCGTGCCGCGCTCGGCGATGGCATGGCCGGCGTTGAGCAGCAGGTTCATGTAGACCTGGTTCAACTCCGACGGCAGGCATTCCACCAGCGGTAGCTGGCCGAACTCCCGCACCAGGGTGACCTTGTACTTCAGCTCGTTCCAGATGATGTTGATGGTCGATTCCAGGCCTGCATGCAGGTCGACCAGCTTCCACGACTCGTCGCGGCCGGAATACGAGAAGTCCTTCAGGTCACGCACGATACGCGTCACCCGCTCGATGCCTTCGCGCGACTCGGCCATCAGCTGCGGCAGGTCGCGGCTGATGAAATCGATGTCCAGGCGGTCACGGATATCGTCGATTTCCGGGATCAGCGCCTTCGGGTCCGGCGCACGCAATGCGCGTTCGTAGGCTTCGATCACGGTGAACAGGCTGCGCAGGTACTCCTGCAGGCTGCCCAGGTTGGAGTGCACGTAGCCGATCGGGTTATTGATCTCGTGCGCGACGCCGGCAGCAAGCTGGCCGATCGAAGCCATCTTTTCCGACTGCAGCAGCTTCTCCTGGGTGCCGTTCAGACGCAGGTAGGCCTGGCGCAGCTCGGCGTGGCGCTGCTGGAGTTCGCGCTCGTAGTCTTCCTGCCCCTCGATATGGCGGAACAACGCCAGGAAGTGCCCCTGGCCCACCGGGCCGTGGTGATACAGATGGGCGATGACCACGCCCTCGCCCAGCGGCAGGCTGCCATTCCAGTGGCCATGCTGGCGCGCCTGCTCCAGCGCATCGGGCGGCAGCAGTTCACGCAGCCGCTGCGGTGGCGGCAGACCGCCACCCTCACCACTGGCCAGCAGGTTCTGCGCGGCCGGATTGGCCAGCGCCACCTGCCCGTCTTCAGTGAAAAGCAGCAGCCCTTCGCGCAGGCGCTCAAGCAGGGCCTGCAGCACCGGCTGTGGCGGAAGGGGGGCGGTAACCAGGGCGTTGGCAGCGGACACGGCGACTCGGGGCGTTCGAACAGGCGCCCAATATACGCGGTCACGCAGCGGGCTTCAGCCCGCTTGATGGGGTTGTGCGGCCGCCGTCGCGTCAGGCGACAGCGAGTGGGCGGCGCGCAGTGACGGTGTGCGCCTGGCCCTTGGCATCGTAGGCCGAGGCATCTTCAGTGCGACCGAGCTGGCGCAGCGCCCAGTTGACCTCGCGGCGGCGGCGCGACAGCAGTACGCCGTTGGCGCGGTTGCGCTCGGCCAGTTCCTGCAGCTGTTCGCCCTCGCCCACCGGCGGCGCGCCTTCCAGCGCACGCAGCGCCTCCAGCTTGGCGCCGGTGGCCCGGATCAGGGCGTGCACGTCGTGCTCGACCAGGGCCTGGCGTTCAACGTCCAGGGCCTGGGCAAGACGCTGCAGCGGCTCGCTCATCGCCGCAGTCATCCGTGCAGCTGCTGGTCCAGCTCGAGCATGCGCGATGCGATCGCGTCCGGATTGATCTTGTAGGTACCGTTCTGCAGTGACTCGCGCACCGCGGCCACGCGTTGGGCGTCGATCGCCGGGGCGGTGGTCAGCTCACGCTCGATGGCCTGCAGATTGGTGGCCTCGCCGGTCAGGCGCAGGCTGTCGGCCGCTTCGACCGGACGTGCTGCCGCATCGGTGCTGACGCCGGGCTTGTTGGCCGGGGTCGTCACGCTGCGCAGTGCCTGGGGGACCTGCAGGTTGCCGTCGATTTTCTGGCTCATGGGGTGTCCTGGAGTTGCCGTTCACAAGGGATAACGGCCGCAGGGCCGTGATCTTTAGGGATATTTTGCGGTAAATCAACGCGCCACGATTACGTCACCGGCGGCATCGACCGTGCCCTGCACGATCCGCCGCGAGGACAGGTTCTCTACCGAGACCCGTTCGTTTTCACCGGCATCGCCCATCGCGCGACCGGCAATGCGGACTTCGACCGAGCCGCGACGCGATACCAGGGCCACATTGTCTCCCCGCTTGATGAGACGCTGCACCACCAGATCGTTGTTCGACAGCAGGGCTCCGGCCTGCAACGGACGGCGGGCGATGCGGCCGATTGCTGCGTTGGGATCGGCCAGCACCGCACCGGCAATCCGGGCGGCGTCACGCTGGGCAGTGGTGATATCGGCAGCGGTGAGGGTTTCTCCAGTACCGATTCCGCGATTGAGCACCAGCACGGTCTGGTTGCGCCGCACCTTTACGGGCACGAACAAGCGCCAACCACCGGCATCCGGGCAGCTGACTTCGACCGTGGTGTTGGCGGTGGGCTGGACCTGCAGCGCGCCGCCACACCTGGGCAGGCGCAGCGCATCGGCCACCTGGGCCTCGCCCTCGCTGCCGGCCGGCAGCGTCGACAACGCCGCGGTGCGAATGCTGGCCACCGGCTGCCAGTCGGAGGCGGCCGCCCACGGCGAGCCCAGCGCGAGCGCGATGGCGAGTAGAGATGTGACCCGGCGCATGGCGCCTCCTGTCGAGGGGATCTGGCCCTGCTGCGTGCAAGCGGTGTGCCAGAGCACTGGCTTTGCCGCGACGAGCCCTGCTCCACCCCACAAAAGGCCGCGTGGAGCGCGCGGGCGGCAGAGCGCCCTCAAGTTCGCCCCCTGCCACGCCGATACAGCAGCCATGTCCCATGACCTGCTCAACCGGATCGACCAGCGGACCCGTCTGGCCGGCCACAATCGCCTGGCGCTGCTGCTGTTCCGTCTCGGCGGACGTCAGCTTTTTGGCGTCAATGTCTTCAAGGTGCAGGAGGTCCTGCGGCGCCCGGAGCTGTTCCAGGTGCCCGGGCTGCCCAGCCAGTTCTCCGGCGTGGCCGACGTGCGCGGCCGTTCGGTGCCAGTGCTGGACCTCGGGCTGGCGATCGGCCATCCCGAGCGCGAGCCCGATGCGGACACCTCGCCCGGCTATCTGGTCGTCACCGAATTCAACCGTTCGATCCAGGGCTTCCTGGTCAGCGGCGTGGAGCGCATCGTCAACATCGCGGTGGAAGACATCCACCCGCCGCCGGAACTGGGCGCCGAATCGAGCTACCTGACCGCGGTGACCCGCTTCCAGGGCGAGCTGATCCAGGTGATCGACGTGGAAAGCGTACTGGCCGACATCGCCCAGGTCCGTGGCGAAGCGGTGCTGGACCCGGCCATGGCAATGCCGGCCGACGGCCCGCAGCTGCAGGTGCTGGTGGTGGACGACTCGCGCGTAGCCCGCCAGCAGATCCGCAGCGTGCTGGACCAGCTGGGGGTGGGCGCCACCCTGCTTTCCGATGGCAAGCAGGCACTGGACCACCTGCTGCAGATCCATGCCTCCGGCGAGAACCCGGCCGAGCGCTACGCCATGGTCATCTCGGACATCGAGATGCCGGCCATGGACGGCTATACGCTGACGACGGAAATCCGGCGCCATCCGGGCCTGGCCGGCCTGTACGTGCTGCTGCACACCTCGCTGTCGGGCGTATTCAACAATGCGATGGTCGAGCGCGTCGGCGCCAACGCCTTCGTCGCCAAATACTCGCCTCACGAATTGGCTGACTTCGTGCTGGACCGCCTGCGCAAGGTCGCGATGGCGGCGTAGGGCCCTGTCCTGTAGAGCCGGGCCCATGCTCGGCTTGTGCGGCACCTGAACGAAATGCAGCCGAGCATGGCTCGGCTCTACCAAGACGCACCGTGCTTTGGCACACCCCTTGCAGCTTCCCGGGCAACGTTCCCGTGGGAGTGCACCGTGCGCAACCTGATTACCGACTACCTGGGCGTCCACGCCCAGGCCATGCCGTTGCGCGAACAGCGGATGAAGCTGATCGCCAGCAACCTCGGCAATGCCGACACTCCCGGCTACAAGGCCCAGGACCTAGACTTCGATGCCGCCCTGCGCCATGCCCAGGGGCAGGATGCCAACGGCCTGATGACCACCACCAACGAGCAGCACTACGAGATTAGTAGTGGCCTGAATCCGTTCCAGATCGCGCGCGACGGCGTGCAGCCCAGCCTGGACGGCAACACCGTCGATCCCGATGCCGAGCGTGCCGCCTATGGCCGCGCCGCACTCGAATACCGCGCTTCGCTCAGCTTCGTCGAGAGCAAGGTGCGTTCCATGCTGACCGCGATCACGGGGCAATAAGCCATGAGCAACCTGCCGATCTTCGATATCGCCGGCTCCGCGCTGCAGGCGCAGTCGGTGCGCATGAGCACCATCGCCTCCAACCTCTCCAACGCCGACACCGTCGCCGGTTCCGCCGACGCCGTGTACAAGCCGCTGGAGCCGATCTTCCAGGCCGTGACCAGCAAGAACGATCCGAACATCACGTCGGTGAAGGTCAAGGAGATCACCCAGAGCGAGGCCGCGCCGATCAAGCGCTATGAGCCGGGCCACCCGCTGGCCGACGGCGATGGCTACATCTACCAGCCCGACGTCGATCCGGTGGCGCAGATGGTCAACCTGATCTCGACCTCGCGCAATTACCAGGCCGGCGTGGAGATGCTGACCACCGCCAAGGAACTGGCCCTGGCCACCCTGACCATGGGCCGCTGAGGCCCGCAGCACCGGATACCGCCATGACCACCGCCGTCAACAACCAGACCAGCCAGGACGTCTATTCCGCGCTGGGCCTGAACGCTCCGAACAGCAACGCCACCAAGAAGAAGAACACGCTGGACCAGGCCGATTTCCTGCGCCTGATGACCGAGCAGCTGCAGCACCAGGATCCGCTGAAGCCGATGGACAACACGCAGATGGTTGCGCAGATGGCCCAGATGTCCACCGTGCAGGGCATCACCGATCTGAACAAGACGGTGAAGGGCTTCCAGGAGTCGATGGCCAGCGACCAGGTGCTGCGTGGCGCTGCGCTGGTCGGCCACCAGGTACTGGTGCCATCGGAAAAGCTGGTACTGGAAAAGGAAGGCAACGTTGAAGGCACGGTGGCCGCGCCCTCGGCCGGCATCATCACCGTGGACATCACCGATGCCAACGGCACCAAGGTCACTTCGCTGAGCGTTGAAGCCAAGGCCGCCGGCGAAACCGCCTTCCAGTGGGACGGCAAGGACGCCAACGGCAAGCGCATGGAACCGGGCAAGTACTCGGTCGTCGCCAACCACGTCGACACCGCCGGCAAGAGCACCAAGCTGTCCACCTACGTCCAGGCACCGGTGGAGAGCGTGACCGTCGGTTCCGACGGCCTGTACCTGAACCTCAAGGGCCTGGGCACGGCCCCGATCGACTACGTGCTCCGCGTCAGCTGAGCCGCACACCCCGTACTTATCAGGAGCATCCCATGGGCTTCAATGTCTCGCTGTCCGGCATCAATGCCGCCAATTCCGACCTGAGCGTTACTGCCAACAACGTCGCCAACGTCAACACCACCGGCTTCAAGGAATCGCGCGCCGAGTTCGCCGACCTGTTCTCGGCCACCGGCTACGGCCTGTCGAAGAACGCGGTCGGTTCGGGCGTCCGCGTCTCCAACGTCGCCCAGCAGTTCAAGCAAGGCCACAACGAACAGACCGGCCGCAGCCTGGACATGGCCATTTCCGGTGAAGGCTTCTTCACCATGAACATGAACGGCAGCCGCGTGTACTCGCGCGCGGGCAACTTCCAGACCGATCCGTCCGGCTACGTGGTCAACCCGCAGGGCGCACGCCTGCAGGTGTTCGCGCCGAATGCAGACGGCACCAACTTCGATGCCGGCCGCATGGTCGACCTGCAGCTGCTGACCACCGACAGCCCGCCGAAGCAGACCAGCGAAGTGAAGGTCGGTTTCACCCTGCCGGCCAACGCCAAGCAGCCGACGGTCACCACGTTCGACCCGACCGACTCGAACAGCTACAACCACTCCAGCGGCGGCATCACCGTGTACGACTCGCTGGGCGTCAGCCACATCCAGGTCTCGTACTTCGTGAAGGGTGCCAACCCGAACGAGTGGACTGTGCGCAACTACGTGGATGGCCAGCCGGCCGGCGCGCCGACCCCGGTCACCTTCGACAACAGCGGCAAGCTCACCGCGCCAGCCAACGGCAAGGTCAGCCTCGGCACCTTCACCCCGACCACCGGTGCGGGCGTGCTGAACATGACGCTGGATGTGAGCGGCTCGACCCAGTACGGCGAGAAGTTCGCCCTGCGCAACACCCAGCAGGACGGCTACGCCGCCGGCAAGCTCAACGAGATCACCGTGTCGGAAACCGGCGTGGTCTATGCGCGTTACTCCAACGGTGCAGACAAGCCGCTGGGCCAAGTCGCGCTGACCACCTTCAACAATCCGCAGGGACTGGAATCGAAGGGCAACAACCTGTGGGTGGACACCTTCAGTTCGGGCACGCCGCGCGCCGGCATGCCGGATACCTCCAACCTCGGCAAGATCCAGGCCGGCTCGCTGGAAGCGTCCACCGTCGACCTCACCGAGCAGCTGGTCAACATGATCACCGCGCAGCGCAACTTCCAGGCCAACGCGCAGATGATCACCACCCAGGATCAGATCACCCAGACCGTCATCAACATCCGTTGATGACGCGCTGACCTTGTCACGGAACTCCCCGCATGGATAAAGCCCTTTACGTGGCGATGACCGGTGCCCGCGCCTCCCTGCAGGCGCAGGGCACGCTCAGCCACAACCTCGCCAACTCCGACACCCCCGGCTTCAAGGAAGCGCTGGCCAACACTGAAGCCTTCCCGATCCGTGGCCCGGGCTTTGCCTCGCGGGTGGATGCGCTGCATGTCGACGCAGGGTTCAACCGCACCCCCGGCTCGCAGCACATCACTGGCAAGCCGCTGGATCTGTCCCTGCAGACCGGCACCTGGCTGGCCGTACAGTCCAGTGACGGCAGCGAGGCGTACACGCGCGGCGCGGCGCTGTCGGTCACGCCGAACGGCCAGCTGGTGACCTCCAGCGGCCGTCCGGTGCTGGATGACAACAACAACCCGATCGCCATTCCGCCCTACCAGGCGATGGAGATCGGTGCCGACGGCACGCTCTCGATCATCCCGCAGGGCGAAGGTCCGCAGACCATGGCGCAGATCGGCCGCATCAAAGTGGTGCAGGCACCGGATGAACGCCTGGAGCGTGGCCTGGATGGCCTGTTCCGCAACACCGACCCACTGCAGCCGTTCGCACCGGCACAGGGCACGGCCGTGCACAGCGGCCAGCTGGAAGGCAGCAACGTGGATGCCGCTGGTGCGCTGGTGCAGATGATCCAGCTGCAGCGCCAGTACGAAATGCAGGTGCAGGTGATCAAGCACGGCGACGAGAACGCGCGCAGCGCCAACAGCATGCTGCGCCTCGGCAGCTGACGGAATTCCGGCGCCGGCTGATGCCGGCGCTGGCACACCACTTGCACACCCGCATTCAAGGGCCGCACCACGCGGCCGGCTTCACCAGACAGGACACCGAAGATGAACCAGGCATTGTGGATCGCGAAAACCGGACTGGATGCGCAGCAGATGCGCATGTCGGTGGTTTCCAACAACCTCGCCAACACCAACACCACCGGCTTCAAGCAGGACCGTGCCAGTTTTGAAGACCTGCTATACCAGCAGGTGCGCCAGCCCGGCGGCTCCTCGTCGGCGCAGACGCAGCTGCCGACCGGCCTGCAGTTGGGTACCGGCGTGCGCGTGGTTGCCACCGCCAAGAATTTTGAACAGGGCGGCCAGCAGCAGACCGGCCGCGCCCTGGACGTTATGGTCAATGGCCGCGGCTTCTTCGAGGTTCAGATGCCTGATGGCAGCTCGGCCTACACCCGTGATGGCTCGTTCAAGATCAACCAGGACAGCGAGCTGGTCACCAACAGCGGCTACCCGGTGCAGCCGGGCATCCAGATTCCCGAAGGCGCGCAGTCGGTGACCATCGGTACCGACGGCACCATCAGCGTAAAGATGGCCGACGGTGCGGCGTCGGTGGAAGTGGGCGCGCTGACCCTGACCGACTTCGTCAATCCGGCTGGCCTGCAGGCTCGCGGCGAGAACCTGTTCCTGGAGACCACCGCTTCCGGTCCGGCACAGAACGGCAACCCCGGGCTCAACGGCCTCGGCACCGTGGTGCAGGGCGCGCTGGAAGGCAGCAACGTCAACGTGGTGGAAGAGCTGGTGTCGATGATCGAAACCCAGCGCGCCTACGAAATGAACGCCAAGGCGATCTCCACCACCGATTCGATGCTCGGCTACCTCAACAACAAGCTCTGACCGGCCAAACCGGGAAACTGCCATGTCGCCCATTTCCAACTTCGCCCGCACTGCCCTCGCCTGCGCCGTGGCCGCCCTGCTCGGTGGCTGCGTGATCGCCGGCGACGTGCGTCCCTACCCGACGATGGCACCGATCCAGCCGATCATGCCGCCGCAGGCACAGCCGACCGCGGGTGCCATCTATGCCGCCGGCCCGACCCTGCAGCTGTATTCGGACCGCCGCGCACGCGATGTTGGCGACCTGCTGACCATCACCCTGCTGGAAAACACCACCGCGCAAACCAGTGCGAATACCGCAACCAACAAGGAATCGAACCTGAGCCTGGGCACGCCGTCCATTCTCGGCGCGCCGGTCACCCTCGGCGGCAAGGACATCCTGAGTGCCACGGCCAAGGGCGCGCGTGACTTCACCGGCAAGGGCAACAGCGCGCAGAGCAACCGCCTGCAGGGCAGCGTCACGGTCACCGTGGTCCAACGCCTGCCCAACGGCAACCTGGTGGTACAGGGACAGAAGAACCTGCGGCTGAACCAGGGTGATGAACTGGTGCAGGTGCAGGGCATCGTCCGCCCAGGCGACATCAGCCAGGACAACACCATTCCGTCCAGCCGCGTGGCCGAGGCCCGCATCGTCTACGGCGGCCGCGGCCCGGTCGCGCAGTCCAACGCGATGGGCTGGCTGAGCCGCTTCTTCAACTCCGGCCTGACGCCGTTCTGAGTATGGCCATGAAACTCTTCCTCTCTTCTTCCTGGCAGCGCCGCGTAGCGTCGTTCGTCGCGCTGATGCTGCTGGTCGTGGCAGCCCCGGCCAGTGCCGAGCGCATCAAGGACCTGGCCCAGGTCGGCGGCGTGCGCGGCAATGCACTGGTGGGTTATGGCCTGGTGGTCGGCCTGGATGGCAGCGGCGACCGCACCAGCCAGGCACCCTTCACCGTGCAGAGCCTGAAAAACCTGCTTGGCGAGCTGGGCGTCAACGTACCGCCGAACGTCAACCCGCAGCTGAAGAACGTGGCCGCCGTGGCGATCCACGCCGAGTTACCGCCGTTCGCCAAGCCGGGCCAGCCGATCGACATCACCGTGTCCTCCATCGGTAACGCGGTCTCGCTGCGTGGCGGTTCGCTGCTGATGGCGCCGCTGCGTGGTGCCGACGGCCAGATCTATGCCATCGCCCAGGGCAACCTGATCGTCGGTGGCTTCGGTGCGCAGGGCAAGGACGGCTCCCGTGTTTCGGTGAACGTGCCCAGCGTCGGCCGCATTCCCAACGGTGCAACCGTGGAACGTGCCCTGCCCGATCCGCTGGCCAATGGCGGCGACATCACCCTGAACCTGCACAACAACGACTTCACCACGGTCTCGCGCATGGTCGCCGCGCTCAACAACGCCTTTGGCGAAGGTGCGGCACGTGCGGTCGACGGCGTGACCGTGGCGGTCACCGCGCCGACCGATCCGGGCGCACGCATCGGCCTGCTGGCGCGCATCGAGAACCTGGAACTGACCCCCGGCAGCGCCCCGGCCAAGGTGGTGGTCAATTCGCGCACCGGCACCGTGGTCATCGGCCAGCAGGTGCGCGTGGGACCGGCTGCGATCTCGCATGGTTCGCTGACCGTGACCATCCAGGAAAACACCAACGTCAGCCAGCCCAACGCGCTGTCCGGCGGCCGTACCGTGGCCAGCCCGCAGTCGACCATCACCGCCACCAACGATGGCAGCCGCATGTTCAAGTTCAGCGGCGGCACCACCCTGGACGAGATCGTGCACGCGGTGAACGCCGTGGGCGCAGCACCAGGCGATCTCATCGCGATCCTGGAAGCCCTGAAGCAGGCCGGCGCCCTGAGTGCCGAGCTCGAGGTGATCTGATATGCGCATCAATCCCGCATTCGATCTGCACCCGGCGCAACAGAACGATCCGGCCAAGATCGACAAGGTCGCGCGCCAGCTGGAAGGCCAGTTCGCGCAGATGCTGGTCAAGAGCATGCGTGACGCCGGCTTCGGCGACTCGCTGTTCCCCGGCGAAAACAAGATGTTCCGCGACATGTACGACCAGAAGATTGCCGAGGCGATGACCCGCGGCAAGGGCCTGGGCCTGTCCGGCATGATCAGCCGCCAGCTGTCCGGGCAGGCCGCCGAGGGTCCGGCGCTGGATACCCGCGTGGATCCGGCCAAGGCCAGCCGCGCCTACCAGCTCAATGCACCGGCCAAGCCGGCACCGTCGCTGCCATTGGAAGATGGCAGCCAAGCGGTGCGCCTGCTGCAGCAGATGGCCGCCGGCGCCCAATCGGGCGCACACGCCGCGGTTGCGCCGATGGAACAGGCGCTGGACCTGATCGCCGGGCGCGAAAGCAGCAGCATGCACCGCTCGCTGGGCACCGAAGATCCGTACATCGGCAGCCTGCAGGGCGAGGACTGGGCCGCCAGCAGCGACCAATGGGCGGCCACCGCCAGCAACCGCGGCACGGCCATCAGCCCAGCCGATGCGATGGCCACGCGCACCGCCGTCGCCCAGCTGGGCGAACACACCCCGGAAGGTTTCGTTGCCAGCATCTGGCAGCACGCACAGAGCGCAGCCAAGGAGCTGGGCGTGGATGCCCGCGCCCTGGTCGCCCAGGCGGCGCTGGAAACCGGCTGGGGCAAGCGCCACATCAAGCATGCCGACGGCAGCACCTCGCACAATCTGTTCGGCATCAAGGCCAATGGCTGGAACGGCCAGCGCGCCACGGCCGGCACCCACGAATATGTCGATGGCGTGCGCCGCAACGAGACCGCCAGCTTCCGCGCCTACAGTTCGCCGGCCGAGAGCTTCGCCGACTACGTGCGCCTGCTGAAGACCAGCCCGCGTTACCAGCAGGCCCTGCAGGCCGGCACCGACGTGCAGGGCTTCGCCCGCGGCCTGCAGCGCGCCGGCTATGCCACCGATCCACGCTATGCGGCCAAGATCGCCGCGATCGCCGGCGGACCGACCATCGAGCGCGCCGTCAGCGCCGTCGCCGATGCCGGCTCGCGCCTTGGCCAGACCTTCGCCAGCACCGCAACCGCGGCGCTGGGTATCACTCGTCGTTGAGGAACCCCATGTCCAGCGTACTTTCCACCGGTACCGGTGCCCTGCTCGCCTTCCAGCGTGCGTTGGCGACCACCAGCCACAACGTGGCCAACCTCAATACACCCGGCTACAGCCGGCAGAAGGTCAACTTCGCCACCGCCGATCCGCAGAACTACGGCTATGGCACGGTCGGCAACGGCACCCGTATCACCGACATCCGCCGCACCGCCGACCAGCTGGCGATCTCGCGGCTGCTCGACAGCAGCGGTGAACTGGCGCGCCTGAAGCAGCTTTCCAGCATGGCCGACCGCGTCAACGCGCTGGTCTCCGATCCTGCCACCAACGTCTCCGGCGTCTGGTCGAACTTCTTCGATTCGGTCAGCGGCCTGTCCTCCAATGCTTCCGGCACCGCCGATCGCCAGAACATGCTCGACGGCGGCAAGGCCCTGGCCAACCGCTTCGTGCAGCTCAACACCCACCTGAACAACCTCAACAGCGAGGTCAACAACGGTCTGCTGGCCGGTGCCACCGAGATCAACCGGCTTGCGCAGGAGATCGCGCAGATCAACGGCGCCATCGGCACCAACATCGCCACGGCTGCACCCGACCTGCTCGACCGCCGTGACCAGCTGATCACCCAGCTGATCGGCTACACCGGTGGCACGGCGGTGATCCAGGACGGCGGCATCATGAATGTCTACACCGCCGGCGGCAACGCCCTGGTGGTAGGCACCACGGCAACCAAGGTCACCACCGTGGCCGACCCTTACCAGCCCGAACGACTGCAGCTGGCCCTGGAAACCCAGGGTAATACGATCCGGCTCGACCCGAAGGCGGTCGGCGGCCAGATCGGCGGCCTGATGGAGTTCCGCGACACCGTGCTGACCCCGGCCCAGGCCGAACTGGGCAAGCTGGCCGTGGGCCTGGCCGAGACCTTCAACCAGGCCCACCACCAGGGTGTTGACCTGTACGGCAAGATGGGCGGCGATTTCTTCAACATCGGCAACCCGCGCGTCACCGCCAACAACAGCAATACCGGCACTGCCAGCCTCAGCGCGACCTATGGCGACCTGGGCAAGCTGGACGCGCAGAACGTGGTGCTGCAGTTCGATGGCACCAACTGGAAGGCCAGCCGGGCCGACACCGGCGCCAGCGTGCCGCTGACCGGTTCGGGCACCGCTGCCGACCCGCTGATGATCAACGGCGTCAAGCTGGTGGTCGCCGGCACGCCATCGGCCAATGACCGCTTCCTGCTGCAGCCCACCGCAGGCGTGGCCGGCAGCATGGAGATGGCCATCACCGATCCGTCGCGTATTGCCGCCGCGGCGGCGGTCAAGGGTGCGGCCGCGACCGCCAACACCGGTACCGGCAAGCTGAGCGGCGTGACCGTGACCGACGCGAGCAACGCCAACCTGCGCAATCCGGCGGCCATTGTGTTCACCTCGGCCACGACCTATACCATCGACGGTGGCCCGCCGCAGACCTACACCCCCGGCCAGACCATCAGTGCCAACGGTTGGAGCTTCGTGCTGGATGGTGCGCCGAAGGTCGGCGACACCTTCAACATCACCCCGACCCCGGCCGGGTCCTCTGACAACAGCAATGCCGCCAAGCTGGCAAAGGTTGAAAGCGCCAAGGCGTTCAACGCCGGCACGGTGACGCTGAACGGCGCGCTGGGCGGCCTCACCACCCAGGTGGGCGCCGCGGCCCGTTCGGCCGAGTACTCGCTGGACGCCCAGCTGGTGATCAACGACAAGGCGCAGGAAGCGCGCGATGAAGTGTCCGGCGTCAACCTGGACGAGGAAGCCGCTGACATGCTGCGCCTGCAGCAGGCCTACCAGGCGGCCTCGCAGCTGATCTCCACCGCCGACAGCATGTTCCAGACCATCCTGGGAGCCGTCCGCCGATGAGCAGCCGCATCTCCACCAGCATGATGTACAACCAGTCGGTGTCGCTGATGATGGCCAAGCAGGCCAAGCTCAGCCACCTGGAGCAGCAGATCGCCACCGGCAGCAAGATCGTCACCGCCAAGGACGATCCGGTCGGCGCCGGCGCTGCGGTCGGACTGGACCGCAGCCTGGCCGCACTGGACCGCATGAAGCTCAACGCCGGCAACGTGCAGAACCGGCTGGGTGTGCAGGAAAACACCCTGGCACAGGTCAACGACCTGATGGGGCGGGTCAACGACCTGACCATCCAGGCCAGCAACCCCGCGTTGAGCGCGGCCGACAAGAAGACGCTGATCACCGAGCTGAACCAGATCCGCGACGGCCTGCTGTCGCTGGCCAACGCCGAGGACGGCACCGGTCGCTATGTGTTCGGCGGCACCAACGATGGTGATCCTCCGTTCGCCAAGATCGACGGCAAGGTGGTCTACCGCGGTGACCAGACCCAGCGCCAGATCGAGGTCGGCCCCGATACCTACGTCCGCGATGCCCTGCCCGGCAGCGAGATCTTCATGCGCATCCCCACCGGCGATGGCTTCGTCGATGGCGGTGCCGCCGCCGGCAACACCGGCAACGGCGTGCTGACCAACATCACCCGCGATGGCAGCGACAGCTGGAACGGCCAGAGCTTCAGCGTCCGCTTCACCGCCGCCAACCAGTACGAAGTGCTGGATGGTGCCGGCAATGTGACCGGCACCGGCACCTACAAGGCCGGTGATGATCTGGAAGTGAACGGCGTACGCCTGCAGATCACCGGTGCGCCTGCCGCAGGCGACAGCTTCAACGTGAAGCCGGCGAGCAGCCGTGACATCTTCGACACCATGGACAAGCTGATCACCGCGCTTGACGCCGACACCGGCACCACCGCGAAGATGAGCGCACAGCAGAACGAATTGCAGAGCGCGTTGCGCGACGTGGCACGGGCGTCGGAGCGGATGATCGACTCACGTGCGGCCGGCGGTGCGCAGCTGAAAGCCCTGGACAATGCCGCCGACATGCGTGAAGCCAACAGCGTGACGTTGAAGACCACGCTGTCGCAGATGCGCGACCTGGACTACGCCGATGCGCTGAGCCAGTACCAGCTGCAGAGCACTGCACTGCAGGCGGCACAGACGATCTTCTCGCAGATGCAGTCGATGTCGTTGTTCAACAAGATCGGCTGACAGCTCTCCCACCTCAGCCCTCAAAGGCCGCGATGCACTGCATCGCGGCCTTTTTCGTTTCTGGGGCCCGTTGCCGCCGGGCGCGCCGACCCACCTTCCGCGGATTTTCCGTGATTGCCCATCAAGCCCGGCTGGCCCCCGCCGATACCTTCATCAGCGCTGGCCGGGCTTGCCCAGCCGCCCCTTCCGGGGTCGCCTTCACGCCCCTCCAAGGCTGGAAAACCCCGGAAAAACAGCCTCCGGCAACGAATTACGGCTTCAGCGGAATTCACGGCTAAAGGTTGTTGACAAAGCGCCGTTATTCATTTGGCAACAACGAAGCACACAGCCACACAAAAAAACAGGCGGCGCTTCGTTTCATTCACCAACGGGTTCCATATAAGAGGAGACGACCCCATGGCACAGGTAATCAACACCAATACGATGTCGCTCAACGCTCAGCGCAACCTGAGCACCAGCGGCAACTCGCTGGCCACCACCATCCAGCGCCTCTCGTCCGGCCTGCGCATCAACAGCGCGAAGGACGACGCCGCCGGCCTGGCGATCTCGGAGCGCTTCAGCACCCAGATCCGCGGCCTGGACGTGGCCATCCGCAACGCCAACGACGGCATCTCGCTGGCCCAGGTCGCCGAAGGCTCGCTGAGCGAAGTCGGCAACAACCTGCAGCGCATCCGCGAATTGGCCGTGCAGGCCTCCAACGCCACCAACTCCAGCAGCGACCGCAAGGCCCTGCAGGCCGAAGTGACCCAGCTGGTCAGCGAAATTGATCGCGTCGCCAAGCAGAGCGACTTCAACGGCACCAAGCTGCTGGACGGCTCGTTCACCAGCCAGCTGTTCCAGGTCGGCGCCAATGCGGGCCAGGCCATTGCGATCAACAGCGTGGTGGATGCTAAGGCTGATGCGCTAGGTA
The DNA here is from genome assembly GCF_056861055.1 of Stenotrophomonas sp. 115C5. Taxonomy (NCBI): domain Bacteria; kingdom Pseudomonadati; phylum Pseudomonadota; class Gammaproteobacteria; order Lysobacterales; family Lysobacteraceae; genus Stenotrophomonas; species Stenotrophomonas sp. 115C5. The sequence goes on along the minus strand of NZ_JBSPUQ010000004.1, from coordinate 51,186 downwards.
ACAGCAAGTTCGCCGCCCCGGTCGCCAGCACTGCTGACATTGCGACCATCACCGATCTGAGCGGCGTCACCATCAACGGTGTGGCCATCGGCACGATCAGCGGCAAGACGACCTCCGAGTTCGCTGCATCCGCCGCTGCACAGATCAACAGCAAGATCGGCGAGGCTGGCGTGTATGCAGAGGTCGTGACCACTGCTGGCGTCTCACCGGCTCCCGATACCTACCGTCTCAAGCTGACCTCGGTCCAGGCTGATCGTGATCTGGTAATCGATGGGGCTACCCAGCTGAACTTCGCCAACTCCACCAAGACCACTCCCAGCTCTGTCGCTGCAACCGCTACGTCGAGCTTTGTCAAGGATCTAGACGTTTCCGACTACGTCGGTGCGCAGAAGGCCTTGGGCATGGTCGATAAGGCCCTGGAGTCGGTCAACAGCGTCCGCGCCGATCTCGGTGCAATCCAGAACCGCTTCACCTCGGTGGTGGCCAACCTGCAGACCTCCTCGGAGAACCTGTCCGCCTCGCGCAGCCGTATCCGCGATACCGACTTCGCCAAGGAAACCGCCGAACTGACCCGCACCCAGATCCTGCAGCAGGCTGGTACGGCCATGCTGGCCCAGGCCAACCAGGTACCGCAGAACGTGCTCAGCCTGTTGCAGCGCTGACATGAGCCGCCCCCGGGGCACGTCGGGGGCGTCTAACCCAACTCACGTGCAACCGCTCAAGGACCTCTCCTCATGGCACAAGTCATCAACACCAACACGATGTCGTTGAATGCTCAGCGCAACCTGAGCACCAGCGGCAGCTCGCTGGCCACCACCATCCAGCGCCTGTCCTCCGGTTCGCGCATCAACAGCGCCAAGGACGACGCCGCCGGCTTGGCGATCTCGGAGCGCTTCGGCACCCAGATCCGCGGCATCGACGTCGCCATCCGCAACGCCAACGATGGCATTTCGCTTGCACAGACCGCCGAAGGCTCGCTGTCAGAAATCGGCAACAATCTGCAGCGTATCCGTGAGCTGTCGGTGCAGTCGGCCAACGCTACCAACTCCAGCAGCGACCGCAAGGCTCTGCAGGCAGAGGTGACCCAGCTGGTCAGCGAAATCGACCGCGTCGCCAAGCAGAGCGACTTCAATGGCACCAAGCTGCTGGACGGCTCTTTCTCCAGTCAGCTGTTCCAGGTCGGCGCAAACTCGGGCCAGGCGATTGCTATCGATAAGATCGTCGACGCAAAGACGGATTCGCTGGGCAACGCAACGTTTGGCTCCGACGGCTCGCTGGCCATCGGTGCCGCTCAGGATGTGACCACCGGCAAGATCTCCGGGCTGAAAATTGGCGGTCTCGACTTGGGTGACATCACCTTCGACCAGGGCACCGGTGCCGACGCAGCCGCAATCCGTGTTGGAACCGTGCAGAACGCTGTCAAGGCGATCACCACAGCGATCAATTCCAAGCTGGGTGAGACCGGTGTGCTCGCTTCGCAGGCCGTCGACGCCGCTGGTGCCCCCGTGGCAGGCACCGTCACCCTGACCACAGTCAAGAGCGATCTGGATGCAGCGGGTCTGGCCAAGACTGTCGTCTCCGGCAACGGGGCCAACATCACTGCCGTCCAGATTGGAGCGGACGCTACCAAGGACACCGTCTCCACGCTGTCGTCGTTGGACATCGGCACCGTTGCAGGCGCCCAGCGCGCGATGAGCGTCGTCGACAAGGCGCTGGAATCGATCAATAGCAGCCGCGCCGACCTGGGTGCCATCCAGAACCGCTTCACCTCGGTCGTTGCCAACCTGCAGACATCGACGGAAAACCTGTCGGCCTCGCGTAGCCGCATCAAGGATACCGATTTCGCGAAGGAAACCGCCGAGCTGACCCGCACCCAGATCCTGCAGCAGGCCGGTACGGCCATGCTGGCCCAGGCCAACCAGGTGCCGCAGGGCGTGCTCAGCCTGCTGCGCTGATCTGCACATTGAAAGACTACCGGGTGGCGATTGAGTCGCCGCCCGGCCTCTGAACCACGCTTCACCTTCGCCAAAGGAAAACACCATGGCACAAGTCATCAACACCAACACGATGTCGTTGAATGCTCAGCGCAACCTGAGCACCAGCGGCAGCTCGCTGGCCACCACCATCCAGCGCCTGTCCTCCGGTTCGCGCATCAACAGCGCCAAGGACGACGCCGCCGGCCTGGCGATCTCGGAGCGCTTCGGCACCCAGATCCGCGGCATCGACGTCGCCATCCGCAACGCCAACGATGGCATTTCGCTTGCACAGACCGCCGAGGGCTCGCTTTCGGAAATCGGCAATAACTTGCAGCGTGTCCGCGAACTGGCCGTGCAGGCAACGAACGCTACGAACTCTGACAGTGATCGTAAAGCGCTTCAGGCCGAAGTGTCACAGCTGGTCAGCGAGATCGATCGCGTTGCCAAGCAGTCGGACTTCAACGGCACCAAGCTGCTGGATGGTTCATTCTCGAGCCAGCTTTTCCAGGTGGGCGCCAACGCAGGCCAGGCAATTGCCATTGATCAGATCGTCGACGCGAAGACCTCGAGCTTGGGCCGGGCTGCATTTGCGGCTGACATCGCTGGTGCAGACGTAGCTGGTGCCGCCGCTGGCGCTGAGGTGGGTGGATTCAAGGTCAACGGCGTCACCGTCGACAAAGTGAAGTTCACGAATGCAGCGACCGATAAGGAGGTCGCAACATCTTTGGTCGCAGCCATCAATGCCAAGACCGGTGAGACTGGAGCGGTCGCAAAGGTAATCGAAACTGCGGGCGCGGCTGCTGGCGATCCGTCCACCTTCTCGATCACACTGAGCTCGATCAAGGCCGACTCCACTCTAGCGGTAGAAGCTTCAGCCACTGCGGGCTTCACTGCGACCTCGAACACCGCTACTGCCGCCGGCGCGACCGTCAACGTCGCTCAAGATCTCTCCGTAACATCTTTCAAGGATGCCTCACGGGCGATTGAGATTGTCGACAAGGCGTTGGGTTCGATCAACAACACCCGTGCAGACCTCGGCGCGATCCAGAACCGCTTCACTTCGGTCGTCGCCAACCTGCAGACCTCGACGGAAAACCTGTCGGCCTCGCGTAGCCGCATCAAGGATACCGATTTCGCCAAGGAAACCGCCGAGCTGACCCGCACCCAGATCCTGCAGCAGGCCGGTACGGCCATGCTGGCCCAGGCCAACCAGGTGCCGCAGGGCGTGCTCAGCCTGCTGCGCTGATCCACGGCAAGAAGGTGCTGCTACCGTCGGGTCAAACCGACGGTAGCAGCAACCCGGAAGTCACGATGTACGAAGGCGCGGGCCATGCCCGGCCCGGGACCACTCCCGAACCGGCTTGGCATCGCCCGCTCCTGCGGACCTCTCTTTCAGCGCTGTACCTTTGACTGTACGTACCGGGCGGCTTCGTCTCCCCCCGATTGTCAGTAGCCTGATCCCTCCCCTGCATTGGGGGAGGGTTTTTTGCAGACTCCCGGCAGCCCGCGGTGATTCCTCCCGCACTCTGCCCCAACCCTCCTGCAACCTGCGTGCCAGAACCTGCGCCAGAGCATTGGCACGGCGCATGCATCAACGAAGTCCTCAAGACCCAGCGGCGCAGGCCGCTATTTTCGTTGACGACGGGCCAGCGCCTAGCGGCCAGGCCCGATACCAGGAGAATCACATGGCAAGCTTTGGATACGGTGGCATCGGCTCGGGCCTGAACATTTCAGACATCGTCAGCCAGCTGGTGGCGGCCGACCGCAAGCCCGCCGACAACGCGCTGAACCTGCAGCAGTCCAAGGCCAAGATGCAGCTGTCGTCGATCGGCACCGTCACTTCGGCCTTTGACAAGCTGAAGACCGCTTTGACCGCACTGAAGGCCACGACAGCCTTCGACACCCGCACAGTAACCGCCACCGGCAAGGCCGGTCCCAACAATGCCGATGACGTGCTGTCGGCGTCGGTGGCACTGTACGACCAGGGTTTGACCAAGGCGGCAGCCGCCAACGGCACGCACCAGGTGGAGGTGAAATCCCTCGCCACGGCACACAAGCTGATTGCCAACGCCTCGGTGCCGAAGACCGACACGTTCGGCGCCGGAACCTTGACGCTGACCGTTGGTGTGGGCGACAAGGCAAAGACGATGAAGGTCGAGGTGGAAGCCGGCGATACGCTGACCACCGTACGCAACAAGATCGACGCCGCAGGCCGCAAGGAAGGCGTGCAGGCGACCCTGATCGCTTCGGGCGACAACCAGTACCTGTCGATCGCCCAGGAGAAGACCGGCGCCGCCAATGCAATCAAGCTCGAATACGGTGGCAGCGACCCGAAGTTGAGCGCACTGGTTGGCAGCCTTCAGGAGAATACCGCGGCAGCCGATGCCGAGCTGACCATCGATGGCGTCACGGTGATCAGCGACAGCAACACCGTGACCGATGCCGTACCAGGCCTGACCCTGAACCTCAAGGTCAAGGGCAAGAGCACGGTCGTGATCAGTACCGACACCACTGCAGCCACCAAGGTGATGCAGGACTTCGTCAAGGCCTACAACGATGCGATCGCCGCCATCAATACCGAGACCAAGTACGACGCCAAGACCAAGGAAGCGGCGACGCTGACGGGCGATGCGCAGATGCGCGGCGCATCCAGTCAGCTGCGTTCGATGATGGGCGCTGTACTGAAGGACCTGTCCGCGGATGGATTGGATCCGAAGAAGCTCGGCCTGCAGACCCGTGGCTATCCCAATGCCGACGGTAGCCTGGTGCTGGACGCGACCAAATTCGCAGCGGCGCTTGCCAGCCAGCCGGAGAAGATCCGCTCGGCGATCACCGGTGATACCGGCGGCGCCGGCAAGCTCTACACGATGGTCGACGGTTACGTCAGTACGACCACGGGCAAGGAAGGCGCCTTCGTCGCCCGTACCAAGGGCCTGAACACCACGCTGGACAACATCGACAAGCGACGCAAGGACCTGGATGTCCGCATGAAGAACGTCGAGGAGCGCTACAAGAAGCAGTTCCTGGCATTGGACAGCCTGATGGGCAAACTGCAGCAGAGCAACACCGCATTGCAGCAGCAGCTGGCACAGCTGAACCGCTAAAGGACTGCGTGCGACGCTCAAGTTTGACGTGTAACGCACCGATAACGGACGCAACAGCAATCATCGCCGCGCCGTCGGCAACGGTCCCCACGATCGCCCGACGGCACCCCGCGCAAGGAGAATCACGAATGTACGGTTCCAGCCGTCAATATGCCGAGCAGTACCGCCAGGTGGGAGTGACCAGTGCGGTCGCCGATGCCGATCCGCACAAGCTGGTGGCGATGCTGCTGGCCGGCGCGCTGGAGCGCGTGCGGCGTGCCCTGGCCAGCCTCGAGCGTGGCGATCAGGCCGGCAAGGGCAAGGCGATCGGCGAGGTCTGCGCGATCGTCGGCCACCTCAACGGCTCGCTGGATCATGAAGCCGGCGGCGAGATCGCCGGAAATCTGTCGGCATTGTATGACTATGTACTGCAGCGCCTGACCGAGGCCAATCTGCACAACGACCGCGCCGCGCTGGACGAGTCGCTGCAGCTGCTGGGCGAGATCGACAGCGCCTGGAATGCGATCCCGCAGGAACAGCGCCGCCCGGCCGCGGTGGCGCCATGAGCCTGCATGAACTGCACGCCCAGCTGGACGCCTTCGAGAAGGCCCTGGGCGAAGAGTCTCTCGACCAGGCCGACAGCCTGCTCGACGGTCACGACAGCACGCTGCATGCGCTGCTCAGCCAGCCACTGACCGCCGCCGACCACGCCCCGCTGACCGCAGTGTTCGAACGCCAGCAGAACCTGCTTGGCCTGCTGCGCCAGCGCCGTGATGCCGTCGCCGCGCTGATGAACGACGGCCAGCGCTCGCTTCGCGCGGCACATGCCTACCTGCAGGCAGAATCGCTGGCATGACCCAATTGCCGACCACGTCGCTGCACCATCCGGCTGAAAGCGAGCTGTTCGACGAAACGCTCAGCTGCGAGCTGGCCCTGCCGGCCGAGTTCCAGGCAGGCAGCGCCGCTGGCCGTACCAGCAGTGCCGAGGGCCTGCTGCGCAGCCTGGCCCTGGTCGAGGACAGCCGTGTCGACGAGCACGACGACCGCAATGAGTCCAGCCTGCAGCTGCAGCGGCTGGAAGCCAAGCTGGATCTGGCGATGGTGCTGCTGGGCCGGCTGGTACGCCAGCAGGGCCAGGAACTGACCCTGCGCCCCGTACGCTGGTCACGCCGCGGCATCCGCCTGCAGCTGGGTCCGCGCAGCGGTGCCAGTGCCGGCCAGGCTGGCATGGTACGCCTACAGCCCAGCGACTGGCTGCCCGACCATATCGACCTGCCCGTGGAAGTGATCGCCGAAGCGGCCGACGGCGGCGGTGGCCACTACCTGTGGCTGCGTTTCCAGCGCCTCGGCGATGGCCTGGAAATGGCGATGGAGCGGCATCTGTTCCGCCTGCATCGCCGCCAGGTGGCCGAAGCACGCCGCGCCCGCTGAAACCTGCCACCATGGCGGCGGATGGGCAAGCCTTGGCGCGCCCGTTCAGCTAAGTTAAGGTGGACTCCCCTACACGGATCTGTTGCGTGCCTGTGCGAGTTCTCATCGTCGACGATCACACCCTCGTCCGCGCCGGCCTGGCGCGGCTGCTGCAGGGGTTTGCCGACGTGCAGCTCGTCGCCGAGGCCAGCAACGCCGAACAGGCACTGCAGCTGGCCCTGCAGCACGCACCGGATGTGGTGCTGATGGATCTGTCGCTGCCCGGCCGCACCGGCCTGGAAGCCCTCAGTGACATCCGCCTGCGCGCTCCCGGCACGCGGGTGGTGATGATGACCATGCACGACGACGCCGCGCACGTGCGCGATGCGCTCGATCGCGGTGCGGTCGGGTTCGTGGTCAAGGATGCGGCGCCGCAGGAGCTGGAACTGGCGCTGCGTGCCGCGCACGCCGGACAGGTGTTCCTGAGCCCACAGATCTCCGCCAAGATGCTGGCACCGATGCTCGGCCGTGAGAAACCCACCGGCATCGCCGCGCTGTCGCCACGCCAGCGCGAGATCCTGCGCCGCATCGGCAAGGGTGAGAGCAACAAGGAGATCGCCGCCGACCTCGGCATCAGCGTCAAGACGGTGGAGACCCACCGCGCACGCATGATGGAATCGCTCGGCTGCCGCCGCGCCAACGATCTGCTGCTGCTGGCCGCGCGCCACCAGCACGAGCTGGAGTGATTGCCTGCGAATGGGGTCAGATCCCTTTCCGCAGGAAAGGGATCTGACCCCTGCCCGGCACTGCACCGGCGACGAATTCCCGTCACCCTGACACGCTCCGACAGGAACCCGTACACGGCGCAGCCCGGTCAACCCGGCAACCACACCGAAAATCAGCAACTTAGGCGCGATCATCGTCAACATTCCGCGCCGATGTAGGGAATACCCCTACATCCTGTCAGGACATTCACGAAGCCCCTCAGGAACCCCCTGATTCCGCCCCCGCCGGATCAAAAGCAAGATGCGTTCCACAAGGCGCCGGGGAGCGGTGCCGGGGAACCACGATGAAGGCTGCACTCTCGACCCAGCTGGGCCAACAACTTCACCTTACCCCGCAGTTGCTGCAGTCGATCCGGCTGCTGCAGCTCGATGGGCTGCACCTGGAACAGGAGATCCAGCGCCTGCTGGACTCCAATCCGTTGCTGGAGATCGATGAGGCCGAAGCGCCCGCAGCCGATGCCACCGAGGCCAGCGCCACGACGATCGACACCGCCGCCTTCGACGAGCTGCCGGAGTCTTCGATGTGGGACGTGGCCGGCGCCAGCTGGCAGGACGGCGACGACGACCGCATGGCGCGCATCGCCGCCGGCGAATCGACCGACCCGCAGCTGCGTGTGCTTCAGCGCCTGTCGCTGGACATGGACGACCGCGAACTGGCGGTGGCCGCGTTCTGGCTCGATCACTGCGACGAGGCCGGCTACCTGCAGGCACCGCTGGACCAGCTGCAGTTGCTGGCCAGCGCCCAGTTCGATATCGCCGCCAACGGCGTCGAAGCCATCCGCCAGCAGCTGCTGCACGGCGAGCCCGCCGGCATGGCTGCGCAGGACCTGCGCGAAGGCCTGCAGGCGCAGCTTCGCAGCCTGCATGGCGCGGTTCCCGCCCGCCATCTGGCCACCCGCATTCTCCACGGCGCACTCGAAGCACTGGCCGCACACGACTACCCCGCCCTCGCCCGCCTGCACGACGCCGAGATCGACGACGTGCGCGAAGCCGTGCGCCTGATCCTGTCGCTGCAGCCGCGCCCGGGTGACAGCCTGCTGCCCGAACGCAATGCCGTGGTGGTACCGGACGTGGTCGCCTGGCACGCCGACGGCCAGTGGAAAGTCGCCCTCAACCCGGCCACCAGCCGCCGGGTCTCGATCAACAGCCAGTACGAACAGGCCCTGGCCGAGACCAGCGAGGCCGCACCGGCACTGCGCGAAATGCTGCAGGAAGCGCGCTGGTTCAGCCGCGGCCTGTCGATGCGCTACGACACCCTGCTGCGCACCGCGCGGGTGATCGTCGAGCGCCAGGCCGCGTTCCTGGTGCGAGGCGAGGAAGCCATGGCGCCGCTGACCCTGAAGGAAGTGGCCGAGGAAATCGGCATGCACGAGTCCACCGTCTCGCGCATCACCACCGGCAAGTTCCTGCAGACCCCGCGCGGCACCTTCGAACTGAAGCACTTCTTCGCCGTGCGCCTGGAAGGCGCCAGCGTCTCCGGCCAGGCCGTGAAGGCCATGGTCCGCCGCCTGATCGACGCCGAACCGGCCGGCCGGCCGCTGGCCGACGAGGCCATCGCCGGCCTGCTGTCGCGCCAGGGGGTGAACATTGCCCGCCGAACCGTCGCAAAATACCGAGAACAACTGGACATCGCCCCGGCCCGTGAACGGCGCCGGCTTGGCGCCAGGCAACCGCAGCTGGCCCGGGTGGGCTGAAAAGGATGTTGGACATGAACAAGCTCACGGTCCTGTTGGTCGATGACCACGAGGGCTTCATCAATGCGGCGATGCGCCATTTCCGCAAGATCGACTGGCTGCAGATCGTCGGCAGTGCCGGCAACGGCCTGGAAGCGATCGAGCGTTCGGAAACGCTGCGCCCGCAGGTCGTATTGATGGATCTGGCCATGCCGGAGATGGGTGGCCTGCAGGCCACCCGCCTGATCAAGTCGCAGGACGATGCACCGTACATCGTGATCGCCAGCCACTTCGACGACGCCGAGCACCGCGAACACGCGCTGCGCGCTGGCGCCGACAATTTCGTCAGCAAGCTGTCCTACATCCAGGAAGTCATGCCGATCCTGGAAGGCCTCAGGGAGGATCGATCGTGAGCGAATCGCGCATCCTGGTGCTGGACAACGACGCCGTGCGCGCAGAGCGCACCGTTGCCCTGCTGGAATTCATGGACTTCAACCCGCGCTGGGTGTCCGACGCGGCCGACTTCGACCTGGGCCGCCAGCGCCAGAACGACTGGATGGCCGTGATCGTCGGCAGCCTGGACGACAACGCCGCCAGCACCGCACTCTACAACTGGCTGGGCGGCAGCAGCCTGCCACCGCCGGTGCTGCTGGCCGATGGTGACGGGGTAACGTTTGCCCGCCAGCACGGCCTGCACGAAGCCAACATCTGGCCACTGGAAACGCCGCTGCGCCATGCGCAGATGGAAGCCCTGCTGCGACGCGCCAGCCTCAAGCGCCTGGACGCCGAGCACCAGGCCGGCGCCGCGCAGGAGCAAGGCCCGACCGGCAACGGCCCAGCGGTGACTGCGTTGCGCACCATGATCGAGCAGGTCGCCGCGTTCGATACCACCGTGCTGGTGCTGGGCGAATCCGGTACCGGCAAGGAAGTGGTGTCGCGCGCGATCCACCAGCGCTCGCCGCGCCGCGATGGCCCGTTCGTGGCGATCAACTGCGGCGCCATTCCGGCTGACCTGCTGGAAAGCGAACTGTTCGGCCACGAAAAGGGTGCCTTCACCGGCGCACTGACCGCCCGCAAGGGCCGTTTCGAAATGGCCGAGGGCGGCACCCTGCTGCTGGATGAAATCGGCGACATGAGCCTGCCGATGCAGGTCAAGCTGCTACGCGTGCTGCAGGAACGCAGCTTCGAACGCGTGGGCGGCAACCAGACCATCCGCTGCAACGTGCGCGTTGTCGCGGCGACCCATCGCGACCTGGAAACGCGCATTGCCGAGGGCAAGTTCCGCGAGGATCTGTTCTATCGCCTCAACGTGTTCCCGATCGACGTGCCCGCCCTGCGCGAGCGTCGCGAGGACCTGCCAGCACTGGTGGAAACCATCGCCGCGCAGCTGGCGCGTACCGGCCGTGGCGAAGTGCGCTTCACCACCGAGGCGCTGCAGGCCTTGGCCAGCTACGAATGGCCGGGCAACGTGCGCGAACTGACCAACCTGGTCGAGCGCCTGGCGGTGCTGCATCCAGGCGGTTCGGTGCGCGTGCAGGACCTGCCGGCGCGCTACCGTGGTGACGCCGCACTGGCCACCGTTGCCACGCCGGCACCGGCGCAGCCGGTCGCCAGCGAAGAACGCCTGGACCTGCGCAGTTTCTCGTTCCACACCCCGGGCAGCGGCAACCAGCCAGCGCTGGAGCACGGCATCGCCGTCAATCGCCCGGCTGCACCGGCCGCACTGCCCGACGAGGGCATGGACCTGCGCAACCACATGGCCAACATCGAACTGGGCCTGATCAACGAAGCACTGGAACGCACCCAGGGCGTTGTCGCCCACGCCGCCCAGCTGCTTGGCCTGCGCCGCACCACCCTGGTGGAAAAGCTGCGCAAGTACGGCATCGAACGCGAGCAGGCCGAACTGGCCGGCTGAAGCGCGTCACCCGCATGAAGGGGGCACGAACGCCTGGGCTTGCCCGGGCGTTCGTGCTTCCAGAACCCGGAGTCGGATCCCTGCGCATCTACAGCGCCAGAACGCCGCCCGCTGGACACCGCAGCCGTAGGCCAGAAAACCGACGCCGGTTAAATGGCGCGTCACAGCCCAGAAACGCGCCATCTATCTATCCATGCCGTGGATCAAGCGTGTCGACCAAGGTCGACACCCACCAAGAGCAGCTCATGCCGCTCCGACAGCAGCGGGAAACTGTCGAAGGCGGGGTGGGTCCGGTTGCGGGGGTGTCCGCGGCATGGATGCCGCGGCCAAGCCCCCAAGGACGGGTTTACGGCGTCCCCCGCCACCGGACCCACCCCGCCAACCTCAGGAATCCAGCTTCTGCCGTTGCTCCGGCCTTTGCCGTTGCTTCGGCGGGTGCAGGGCGCAGCCCTGCCAGCCCCCCCAACCCTCACTTCACTGAATCGAAAACCGGTTTCGGCACGGCACTTGCACTGGCTCCAGCAGACAACCCCATCCCTGTTTCTGGAACCGTTGCAGATGTCCCACTCCGTCACTTCGATCCTTTCGCAGATCCGCTCCTATCAGACCCAGATGGGACAGCCGGCGCTCAACCCGCTGGGCGAAACGCCGCGCAGCAACGCCCTGCCGGGCACGGTGCTGGACGCACCGCAGGCCCAGCCGGCCAGCTTCACCGAAACCCTGCGTGGTGCGATTGCCGGCGTCAACGATGCGCAACAGAAATCCGGCGCGCTGGCCAAGGCCTTCGAAATGGGCGACCCCAGCGCCGACCTGGCCAAGGTGATGGTCGCCTCGCAGCAGTCCCAGATCGCCTTCCGCGCCACCGTGGAAGTCCGCAACCGTCTCGTCCAGGCTTACCAGGACGTGATGAACATGCCGCTGTAAGGAATAGAGACGCATGGCACTGACGCTCTCCAAGGACAGCCTGAACGCCGAAAAGGCCGGGCAATGGTTCGACCGCCTGCAGAGTCTGCAGATCACCCGTCGGCTGGGCCTGATGGCGATGATCGCGGTGGCGGTGGCGGCAGGCCTGTCCGTGTTCTTCTGGTCGCAGAAGCCGGGCATGGTCCCGCTGTACACCGGCCTGGACCAGAAGGCGACCGCTGAAGCGACCGACCTGCTGCGCGCCGCGCAGATTCCGTTCGCGCTCGACCCGGCCACCGGTGGCATCACCGTGCCGGAAAAGAACCTGCACGACGCGCGCCTGAAGCTGGCCGGCTCCGGCCTGACCGACAGCGGCAAGCTCGGCTTCGAGCTGATGGAGCGCGACCCCGGCTTCGGCGTCAGCCAGTTCGTCGAAAGCGCGCGCTACCAGCATGCGCTGGAAACCGAGCTGTCGCGCACCATCAACACGCTGCGCCCGGTGCGCGATTCGCGCGTGCACCTGGCCATTCCCAAGCCCAGCGCCTTCACCCGCCAGCGTGACGTGGCCAGCGCCTCGGTGACCCTGGAACTGCGTGGCGGCCAGCAGCTGGAACGCAGCCAGGTGGACGCCATCGTGCACATGGTCGCGGCCAGCATCCCGGATCTCGCCCCGGAACGGGTGACCGTGGTCGACCAGAGCGGGCGCATGCTCAGCGTCAGTGACCCGAACAGTGAGGCGGCGGTCAACGCTGCCCAGTTCGAGCAGGTGCGCCGCCAGGAAACCTCGTTCAACCAGCGCATCCGCGAGCTGCTGGAGCCGATGACCGGTCCTGGCCGCGTCAATCCGGAAGTGAGCGTGGACATGGATTTCTCGGTAACCGAGGAAGCCCGTGAGCTCTACAACGGTGAACCGCAGAAGCTGCGCAGCGAGCAGATGAGCGAGAACACCACCAGCACCCCGGGCCCGCAGGGCGTGCCGGGTGCGACCAGCAACAGCCCGCCGGGCCAGCAGGCCGCCCCGCCCACCGCGCAGACCCCGACCGAAAGCAGCAAGAACGCGACCCGCAACTACGAGCTGGACCGCACCCTGCAGCACACCCGCCAGCCGGCGGGCCGCATCAAGCGCGTCTCGGTGGCGGTACTGGTGGACAACGTGCCGCGCGCCGGTGCCAACGGCAAGGTCAGCCCGCAGCCGCTGTCGGCGGCCGAACTGACCCGCGTCGAGGCACTGGTCAAGCAGGCCGTCGGCTTCAACGCCGAACGTGGCGACACCGTGTCGGTGATGAACGCCCCGTTCGTACGTGATACCACGCCGGTCGAAGGCCCCGCCTGGTGGGAGCTGCCGTGGGTGCACGACGCCGGCCGCATGCTGCTGGGCGCCGTGGTGGTCCTGGCATTGCTGTTCGGCGTGCTGCGCCCGGCATTGCGTGCGATCACCGGCCAGAACAGGAAGAACGACGAGCAGGCACTGGAACCGCACACCGCGGACGTGCAGCTGGTCGATGACGATGGCATGCCGCTGCCGGCGCTGAGCGCCGACCGGGCCAGCCTGGGCGGGCCGGATGCATTGGCCCTGCCGGTGGATTCATATGAGGAACGACTGCGGATGGCCCGTGAAGCCGTGAAGACCGACTCCAAGCGCGTGGCCCAGGTGGTCAAGGGCTGGGTGGCCAATGACTGAGGCACAACTGACCGGCGTACAGCGCGCGGCGGTGCTGCTGCTGTCCCTGGGTGAGCTGGATGCAGCCGAAGTGCTGCGCCACATGGAACCCAAGGAAGTACAGAAGATCGGCATCGCCATGGCCACCATGACCGACATCACCCGCGAACAGGTGGAACGGGTGATGGACCAGTTCGGCCAGGAGCTCGGCTCGAAGACCTCGCTGGGCGTGGGCTCGGACGACTACATCCGCAACATGCTGGTGCAGGCGCTGGGCAGCGAGAAGGCCGGCAACCTGATCGACCGCATCCTGCTCGGCCGCAACACCACCGGGCTGGACGCGCTGAAGTGGATGGACCCGCGCGCGGTGGCCGACCTGGTGCGCAACGAGCACCCGCAGATCATCGCCATCGTGATGGCGCACCTGGAAACCGACCAGGCCGCCGACGCGCTGAAGCTGCTGCCCGACCGCACCCGCGTGGACGTGCTGCTGCGCATCGCCACCCTCGACGGCATTCCGCCGAACGCGCTCAACGAACTCAACGAGATCATGGAGCGCCAGTTCGCCGGCAACCAGAACCTGAAGTCGTCCAACATCGGCGGCGTGCAGTGCGCGGCCAACATCCTGAACTTCATGGACAGCGGCCAGGACCAGGCGATCCTGGGCGAGATCGCCCGCATCGATGCGCCGTTGAGCAACCGCATCCAGGACCTGATGTTCGTGTTCGACGACCTGGTCGACCTGGACGACCGCGAAATGCAGCTGGTACTGCGCGAAGTGAGCGGCGAGCGCCTGGGCCTGGCCCTGCGCGGTGCCGACATCAAGGTGCGCGACAAGATCACCCGCAACATGTCGCAGCGCGCGGCCGAGATCCTGCTGGAAGACATGGAAGCCCGTGGCCCGGTGCGCCTGTCCGACGTGGAAGGCGCGCAGCGCGAGATCCTGGCCATCGTCAAGCGCATGGCCGATGAAGGCACCGTCACCATCGGTGGCAGCGCGGAGGCCATGCTGTGAGCAACGTCGTGCGCTGGCTTGCCCCGGACCTGCTGGCCCAGCCCGAACCGGTGCTGGATCAGGAGGATGCGTTCGAACTCACCGAGCCGGACCCGGAACACGAACCCGAGCCGCCGCTGCAGCTACCCACCCTGGAGGAAATCCAGGCCATCCAGGACAGCGCCGAGAAGGAAGGCTTCCAGCACGGCCACAGCGAAGGTTACGGCCAGGGACAGGCGGAGGTGCGTCGCCTCGCCGCGCAGATCGAAGGCATCCTCGACAACTTCAGCCGACCGCTGGTGCGGCTGGAGAACGAAGTGGTCGGCGCACTGGGCGAGCTGGCGGTACGCATCGCTGGCGCGCTGGTCGGCCGCGCCTACGAAGCTGACCCGGCACTGCTGGCACAGCTGGTCGGTGAGGCGATCGACGCGGTGGGTGGCAGCACCCGCGAGGTCGAAGTGCGACTGCACCCGGACGACATCGCTGCCCTCGCCCCGCTGTTGAGCCTGCCACCACAACAGCGCCTGGTGCCAGACACCAGCCTCAGCCGCGGCGATCTTCGCGTGCACGCCGAAGCCGTGCGCATCGACGGCACCCTGGACGCCCGCCTGCGAGGCGCGCTGGACGCGGTGATCCGCCAGACCGGAGCCAATGCATGAACCCCGATCCGCAGCCGACGCCGCCACCGGCCGACTGGGCCATGGCCCGCAACCTGCGCCTGGCCCGTCGGCTCGATGGCCTGCGCGTGGATACCGCCCATGGCCGTGGCCTGATCCGCGAAGGCGTGCTGCGCCGCGCGGTCGGACTGACCCTGGAAGCCGTCGGCTGCGAGGCACCGCTGGGCGCGAGCTGCAAGGTGGAGGTGGTCGATGGTGGCTGGGTCGATGCCGAAGTGGTCGGCTTCGCCGGCGAGCGCACCTACCTGATGCCCAGCGCCGAACTGCACGGCCTGCTGCCCAACGCACGGGTGGTGCCGTCCGCGCGCCGTGGCGGCGTTGAAGTGGGCGAAGGCCTGCTCGGCCGCGTCATCGACAGCGACGGCGTGCCGCTGGACGGCAAGGGCCCTATCCGCGCCGAGGGGCATGTCGGCATGGCCGGCGTGTCGATCAATCCGCTGGCGCGTGAGCCGATCACCCAGCCGCTGGACGTGGGCGTGCGCGCGATCAACGCACTGCTGCCGATCGGCCGCGGCCAACGTGTCGGCCTGTTCGCCGGTTCCGGCGTCGGCAAGTCGACGCTGCTGGGCATGATGACCCGCTACACCGCCGCCGACGTGATCGTGGTCGGCCTGATCGGTGAACGTGGCCGCGAAGTACGCGATTTCGTCGAGACCACGCTGGGCGAGGAAGGCCTGCGCCGCGCCGTGGTGGTGGCCAGTCCCGCCGACCGGCCGCCGCTGGCACGCCTGCACGGTGCCTACCGCGCTACCGCCATCGCCGAATGGTTCCGCGACCAGGGCCTGAACGTGCTGCTGCTGATGGACTCGCTGACGCGCTTCGCCCAGGCGCAGCGCGAGATCGGCCTGTCGGTCGGCGAGCCGCCCACCACCCGCGGTTACCCACCGTCGGTGTTCGCCAAGCTGCCGGCACTGGTCGAACGCGCTGGCAACGGCGCCAAGGGGCGTGGTTCGATCACCGCGTTCTACACGGTGCTGACCGAAGGCGATGATCCGCAGGATCCGATCGCCGATGCAGCGCGCGCGATCCTCGACGGCCACATCCTGCTCTCGCGGCGCGTAGCCGACAGTGGCCTGTATCCGGCCATCGACGTTGAATCGTCGGTCAGCCGCGTGGTCACGGAAATCGCCGACGAGCCGTGGCGCCTGCGCATCCGCAAGTTGAAACGACTGGTCTCGGCCTACTCGGCCAACCGTGACCTGATCGCCATCGGTGCCTACCAGCGCGGCAACGACGCGGCCACCGACGAAGCCCTGGAACGCTGGCCGGAAATCATGGAGTTCCTCGGCCAGGACGTTGCCAAGGCCGCAGATCTCCCGCACAGCCAGGCGGCGCTGCAGCGCCTGGTGGAACAAGAGAGTTAAGCCATGAACCAGTCCAAGCGCATCGATCCCCTGCTGAAGCGGGCCCAGGAACACGAGGACGCGGTGGCCCGCGATCTGGCCGAACGCCAGCGCGTGCTCGATACCCATCTGTCGCGACTGGACGAACTGCGCCGCTACGCCGAGGAGTATGCGAATGCGCAGATGGCGGCGACCAGCCCGGCACAGCTGCTGAACCGGCGTGCGTTTCTCGACCGCCTCGACAGTGCGGTCGAACAGCAGCAGGCCACGGTCAATGGCAACCGCGAGAAGGTGGAAGCCGAGCGCGCCCGCCTGATCCTCGCCAGCCGTGACAAGGCCGTGCTGGAACAACTGGCCGCCAGCTACCGCGCACAGGAGAAGGTGGTGACGGACCGCCGCGACCAGCGCGAGATGGACGACATCGGTGCCCGCCGCGCCCGCCTGGTACAGACCGAAGACCAGGACGGCGCCGAGCAGGGAGGCCGCTCGTGATGCCCGCCCCGCTCGCCAGCAGCGCCAACGCACAGTCGCAGAACGCCGGCAGCGGCCCAGCGCGCGCATCACGCAGTGACGGCAGCAAGCATTTCAGCCAGCTGCTGCAGGGTGGTGCGCCGGGCGCCGATGGATCCTCCAGGCCCTCGAACATGCCCACGTCGCCTGCACAGGGGCCGGCATCCGACAGCAATGGCCAGTCCAGCGCCGAGCGCAGGCCGGACAGCGCTGCCGTACCCGAAGAGACCGCAGCGACGGTGCCCACAGCGCAAGCCAGGCCCGCTGCCGAAAAGGACGCCCCGGCGACGACCGAGGAAGCCCCATGGCCGCCGCTCGGCCTGGCAGGACTGGTACTGGCGGTACCGACACCTGCTGATCCTGCCGCCGCTCTGCCAGAGGTGGCGACGGCCACCGATGCAGACCACAACGCGCTGCCCTCGCCCGCTGCACTGCCGGTCGCAGCAGCCCTGCCCTCCACAGCAGCGGCGACCGCAACGGCCACCGCCGAAGGCGACGCCCCCAATGGGGCCGACCAGGCGACCACTCTGCCGTTGCCTGAGCTGGTGCTGCCCGGCAAGCGCGGCGAGCGCGGTGAAGGCAGCGACGCAACCCTCATCGGCGACCGCGCCACGGCGCCGCTGCTGCATGCACCGGGCAACGCGGCTGTGCAGGATCTGAAGGCCGCGCTGGCCACGGGCAATGCCATCTTCAATGGCGAACCGACACCGAAGCCGGTGCTCGGCGACGATGGTTTCGACCAGGCAATTGGTGCGCGCCTGGGCTGGCTGGCCGACCAGAAGATCGGCCATGCCCACATACGCCTGAGTCCGGACGACATGGGCCCGGTCGACGTGCGCCTGCAGCTGAACGGCGACAAGGTGCATGCCAGCTTCAGCAGCCCGCACGTGGATGTACGCCAGGCACTGGAAAGCAGCCTGCCGCGCCTGCGCGAACTTCTCGGCGAGCAGGGCTTCCAGCTGGCTCATGCCGATGTCGGCCACCAGACGCCCGGTGGTGACGGCAATGCGTCGGGCCAGGCCGCTGGCGGCGGCATGGCAGGTGACGGAGAACCGTCGCCGGGCGACGCCAGCGTGTCGTCCGCGCAGTTGATCCGCCAGCGCGGATTGCTGGACGCATACGCCTGACAGGCGCGCCAACCAAGGTTGGCACCCACCAGGGCGGAGCGGTTGGCACCTACCAGAGCGATGTGGTTGGCACCTGCCAGTATCGCACTGGTGGGGGCGGAGCTTGCTCCGCACGGCCCCACCGGCACCCCGACGGAATTCCGTCGCCCCCCTCTGCCCCGGCTCCGGCACACCCCTTGCATATCCCGGTGAAGCAACCCTCAGGAGCTTCACCCCGTGGCCGCAGCCGCTGACAAAACCAAGAAGACCGCCGAGAAGGACAAGGCCGCCAAGCCGCGTAGTCCGATCCTGATCACCGCACTGGTGGCCGTACTGGCCGCCGCTGCCGCCGGTGGCGGCGTCTGGTTCTTCACCCAGTCCAAGCACGAAGAGAAGACCGCGCAGGCCCCGAAGAAGGCCAGCACTCCGGCACCGGCGCAGTACTTCGCGCTGGACCCTGCGTTCGTGGTCAACCTCAACGGCCCGGTCGACGGTCCGCGCTACCTGCAGCTGGAAGTACAGCTGATGACCCGTGACCCGGCCGCGCTGGAAGCGATCAAGACCCATGCGCCGGCCATCCGCGCACGCCTGCTGATGCTGTTCTCGCAGGTCAGCCCCGATCAGATCGCCGACGTCGCCGGCAAGCAGAAGCTGCAGGCCGCCTCGCTGGCCGAGGTGCAGAAGGTGCTCAAGGCCGAGACCGGCAGCAACGGCGCCGACGATCTGCTGTTCACCAGCTTCGTGACCCAGTAAGGGCCCACCGATGAATGACCTGCTGTCCCAGGACGAGATTGATGCCCTGCTCCACGGCGTGGACAGTGGCGCGGTCGAGACCGATCCGGAACCGCCCTCCGGCGAGGCCCGTTCGTACGATTTCGCCAGCCAGGACCGCATCATCCGCGGTCGCATGCCGACCCTGGAAATGGTCCACGAGCGTTTCGCGCGCCTGTGGCGGATCGGCCTGTTCAACCTGATCCGGCGTTCGGCCGAACTGTCCGTGCGCGGCATCGAGCTGATCAAGTTCAACGATTACATGCACTCGCTGTATGTGCCGACCAACCTGAACCTGATCCGCTTCAAGCCACTGCGCGGCACCGGCCTGATCGTGTTCGAACCGACCCTGGTGTTCGCCATCGTCGACAACTTCTTCGGTGGTGACGGGCGCTACCCCACCCGCATCGAAGGCCGCGAGTTCACCGCTACCGAAATGCGGGTGATCCACCTGCTGCTGAAGCAGACCTTCGCCGACCTGCGCGAGGCGTGGGCACCGGTGATGGATGTCGACTTCGAGTACATCAACTCGGAGATCAACCCGCACTTCGCCAACATCGTGACGCCGCGCGAGTACGTGGTGGTGTGCCGCCTGCACGTCGAGCTCGACGGCGGTGGCGGCGACATCCACGTGACCCTGCCGTATTCGATGCTGGAGCCGATCCGCGAGCTGCTCGACGCCGGCATCCAGAGCGACCGCAATGATCGCGACGAGAGCTGGGGCCAGACACTGCGCGAACAGCTCAACATCGCCGAAGTCACCCTGTCCAGCGTGCTGGCCAGCAAGCGCATGACCCTGCGCGACCTGACCCAGCTGAAGGTCGGCGACATCCTGCCGATCGAACTCAGCCCGCAGGTGCCGCTGTGCGTGGAGAACATTCCCGTGTTCACCGGCGAGTTCGGCATCGCCAACGGCATGAACGCCGTGAAGATCACCGCTACCCATCCGCCGGGCACCCGCCCGCGCGCACCCGTCATCCAGGAAGACCCGCAATGAACGATATCGACGCCCTCGAACCGACCCCGGCCCAGTTCAGCAGCCTGCAGGCCGATGAGGCGAACGGTCCGGACCTGAACCTGGACGTGATCCTGGACGTGCCGGTGACCCTGTCGCTGGAAGTCGGTCGCGCTCGCCTGCCGATCCGCAACCTGCTGCAGCTCAACCAGGGCTCGGTGGTGGAACTGGAACGTGGTGCCGGCGAATCGCTGGATGTGTTCGTCAACGGCACCCTGATCGCCCATGGCGAAGTCGTGGTGATCAATGACCGCTTCGGCGTGCGCCTGACCGATGTGGTCAGCCCGAGTGAGCGGATCCGGAGACTGCGTTGAGCCTGCTGGCCTCCACCCTGCTGGCGGTCGGCAAGGCCGCCGCCCCGGTTGGCCCGCAGGTCGGCCAGCATGCGGCCGCCGCACCGAGCCTGTTCGGTGCGGTGCTGGCGCTGCTGGCCGTGCTGGCCCTGGTCATCGGCCTCGGCTGGCTGCTCAAGCGCATGCCCGGCAGCGGCTTCCGCCCGGCCGAAGGCATGAAGCTGGTGGCCAGCCTCAGTGTCGGCGCCAAGGAACGCGTGGTGGTGGTCGAGGTCAATGGCCAGCAACTGCTGCTGGGCGTCACCGCCGGCGGCATCAACACCCTGCATACCCTGCCCGAACCGCTGCCGCCGCCGGCACCGGTGCGCGTGCCGGACTTCAAGAACCTGCCGAATTTCGCCCAGCTGCTGCAGCAGCGGCTGCGCAAGGACCCCTGACATGCGTGTCACCCGTACCCGTCTTGCCACCCTGATACCGTGGCTGCTGTTGCTTGCCCTGTGCCTGTTGCCGGCACTGGCGTTCGCTGCGCCCGGCGCACCGACCACGCCGCTGCCGGATATCAACGTCGGCAAGATCGGCGGTGCGCCGGTCAGCCTGCCGCTGCAGACCCTGCTGCTGATGACGGCGATCACCCTGATCCCGTCGATGCTGCTGGTGCTGACCTCGTTCACCCGCATCATCATCGTGCTGGGCCTGCTGCGCCAGGCGCTGGGCACCGGCCAGACGCCGTCCAACCAGGTGCTGCTGGGCCTGGCCCTGTTCCTCACCGCGATGATCATGCTGCCGACCTGGGACAAGGCCTGGAGCACCGGCATGGCGCCGTACCTCAACGGCGACATCGACTTCCAGACCGCCTGGACGCTGACCACCTCGCCGCTGCGCGCCTTCATGCTGGCGCAGATCCGCGAGACCGACCTGATGACCTTCGCCGGCATCGCCGGGCACGGCACCTACGCCAGCCCCGATGCGATTCCGTTCCCGGTGCTGGTCGCCTCGTTCGTCACCAGCGAGCTGAAGACCGCTTTCGAGATCGGCTTCCTGATCTTCATCCCGTTCGTGATCATCGACCTGGTCGTGGCCAGCGTGCTGATGTCGATGGGCATGATGATGCTGTCGCCGATGCTGGTGTCGGCACCGTTCAAGATCCTGCTGTTCGTGCTGGTGGATGGCTGGGTGCTGACCGTGGGTACGTTGGCGGCGAGCTTCAATCCGGCGTGATCGAAAGGCAGTCGAGCATGGCTCGACTCTACATAAGCAGATGGAATCCGAATGTCTCCCGAACTTGCCTTGACCGAACTGCGTGGCGGCCTGATCACCGTATTGTGGGTGGCCGGCCCGCTGCTGCTCACCGTGCTGGTGGTGGGCGTGGTGGTGGGCGTGGTACAGGCCGCGACCCAGCTCAATGAACCGACCATCGCCTTCGTCGCCAAGGCAGCGGCACTGACCGCGGTGCTGTTCGCGCTGGGTAGCCTGCTGATCGGCCACCTGGTGGAGTTCACCACGCTGCTGTTCCAGCGCATTCCACACCTGATCGGCTAGGACACGCGCTTCGATGGACGCCGCCACCCAGATGGCAGCCGACGGCCTGCAGGCCTTCGGCATGATCGGCACCGTGCTGTGGACCATGCTGCGCATCGGTGCCGTGGCCATGGCCATGCCGATGGTCGGCACCCGCGCGGTGCCGGCACGGATCCGTGTGATCCTGGCCGGCACCCTGGCCATCGCATTGGCGCCGTTGCTGCCGCCAGTACCGGACTGGACCGGTTTCGATGCCGCCACGGTCCTGACCATCGCCCGCGAACTGGCCATCGGCGTATCCATCGGCTTCCTGCTACGGCTGGTGTTCGAAGCCGGCGCGATGGCCGGCGAACTGATCGCCCAGGGCACAGGCCTGGCCTTCGCGCAGATGAGTGATCCACTGCGTGGCGGTACCTCGGGCGTGATCGGCCAGTGGTTCTATCTGCTGTTCGGCCTGCTGTTCTTCACCGCCAACGGCCATCTGGCGCTGATCTCACTGGTGGTGGACAGCTACCGGGCGCTGCCGATCGGCGCACCGCTGCCGGACCCGCACGCCTTCTTCAGCATCGCCCCGACCTTCCTGCTGACCGTTCTGCGCGGCGCACTGACCCTGGCGATCCCGCTGACCGTGGCGATGCTGGCAGTGAATCTGGCGTTCGGCGTGCTGGCCCGTGCGGCCCCGGCGCTGAACCCGATCCAGCTGGGCCTGCCGGTCTCGCTGCTGCTGGGCCTGTTCCTGCTGGCGTTGCTGGCCGGGGAAATGGGCCCGCCGGTACAGCGCCTGTTCGATGCCGCCTTCCAAGCTGCGGACGCGGTCACACACTGACCTGATCATCACGTTTTACTGCTTGCCATGCCTTTGTTTCTGCAGAGCCGAGCCCATGCTCGGCTGTCTTCGGCGGGAGCGGCAGCCGAGCATGGGCTCGGCTCTACACGGGCGCAATTTCACGTTTTACTGCTTGCCCTTCCCCCCGGTCCGCGCGTTAGAGTGAATGCGCGGCAACCGGGGGGATGCCGCACGTGGCCGCCGCCCGGCGTCGGCCTGCCTCATGCATGCCCCACCGTGGTTTCCGTCGACAGGCAGGTCCGGGAGACTGACGAATGCTGGTAGGCACGTACAACCCGTGGCTGGTGGCGATCTCGCTGCTGGTTGCCGTGATGGCTTCGTACACTGCGCTGGCAATGGCCGGGCGCACGGTCACCGCACCCGGCAAGGGCGCGGCGTGGTGGTGGCGGCTGGGCGGCGGCTTCGCCATGGGCCTGGGCATCTGGTCGATGCATTTCATCGGCATGCTCGCCTTCGACCTACCCATTCCGCTCGGCTACGACCTGCCCATCACCCTGCTCTCCCTGGCCCTGGCCATCGCCTCGTCAGTGTTCGCACTGTGGCTGGTCTCGCTGCGCACCCTGCCGCATCCGCGCCTGGCTGGCGGCGCACTGTTGATGGGTACCGGCATCGCCGGCATGCATTACGTTGGTATGGCCGCAATGCGCATGCAGCCGGGCATCGACTATGACCCGGGCTGGCTGCTGTTTTCACTGATGGTGGCAGTCGCTGCGTCGTGGACGGCCCTGTATGTGGCGTTCCGCCTGCGTGCGCAGCGCACCCGTGTCGGCGACCGCCTGGCAGCGGCCGGCCTGCTCGGGCTGGCGATCGTCGGCATGCACTACACCGGCATGGCCGCCGCACGTTTTCCGGAAGGCAGCATCTGTGGCGCGGCGGTCGGCGATGGCCTGCAGAGCGAATGGCTGGCGATGCTGGTGGTGGTACTGACCGTCGCAATCCTGGCCGTGGTGCTGGTGGTGTCCTGGCTGGACCAGCGGGTGGAGGCGCAGCTGCTGCGCCTGCGCAATTCCCTGTTGAGCACCTCGCTGACCGACGCACAGCAGGAACTGACCCAGGCTGCACTGCACGACCCGCTCACCCGCCTGCCCAACCGCCTGCTGCTGCAGCGGCGCATCGTGCAGGCACTGGCCGAGGCCGAACAGGGCGGCAGCCGCTTCGCGGTGATGTTCATGGATCTGGACGGCTTCAAGCAGGTCAACGATGCCTATGGCCACCAGGCCGGCGACGCGCTGCTGGTGGCGGTAGCCGAGCGCACCCGCCAGCTGCTGCGCCCCCACGACATGCTGGCCCGCCTGGGTGGTGATGAGTTCGTGCTGGTGGTACGCATCGAGCACGACGAGGATCTGCCAACCCTCGCCCGGCGCATCCTGCAGGCGGTCGGCAGTGGACCGCTGCTGCCGGACAACGAACTGCAGGTAGCCGCCAGCATCGGCGTGGCGATCTGCCCCGACCACGCGGCCAGCGAGCGGCAGCTGATGGCCTTCGCCGATGCAGCGATGTACCAGGCCAAGGAATCCGGACGCAACGCCTTCGTGTTGTTCGCCGACTGGATGAATGACAGCGCCGAGCAACAGTTCCGGCTGCTGGCCGACCTGCGCCGGGCCATTGGCAGCGAGCAGCTGTTCCTGCACTACCAGCCGAAGATCCAGGTAGCCACGCAGAAGGTGGCCGGAGCCGAAGCGTTGATCCGCTGGCGCCATCCGGAGCATGGCCTGATCCCGCCGGACCGCTTCATCCGGCTGGCCGAGCGCAGCGGCGCGATCAACGACATCGGGCGCTGGGCGCTGGATCAGGCCTGCCTGCAGCTACGCCGCTGGCATGACGCCGGTCACGAAGGCTGGTCGATGTCGGCGAACCTGTCGCCGATACAGTTCAGTTCGCCGCACCTGCTGCAGGATGTGCGTGAAGTGATCGAACGCTACGACATTGCCCCGCGCCACCTGGTGCTGGAGATCACCGAAAGCACGGTGATGCGCGATACCGATACCAGCCTGCGCCTGCTGCAGGCGCTCTCGGCGCTGGGCGTGGGCATCTCCATCGATGACTTCGGCACCGGCTACTCCAGCCTGCTGTACCTGAAGCGGCTGCCGGCTACCGAGATCAAGATCGACCACGCGTTCGTGCGCGATCTGGAGCACAGCGCCGAGGATGTGGTGATCGTCTCGGCCATCGTGGCGCTGGGCCATGCGCTGGACATGGACATCGTCGCCGAAGGCGTGGAAACCGCCGCCCAGCGCGCCTACCTGGAACGGCTGGGCTGCGATTACCTGCAGGGCTATCTGCTCGGCCGCCCGGTCGATGCGGCGCGCTTCATGCAGCTGCACGACCTGCCCCGGCCGCGGGTGGAGCTGGCGCAGAGCCCACCGCCCAGCGACAACGCTTCTTTGTAGAGCCGAGCCTGCGCTCGGCTCCCGCCGGGCACGGCCCGGCGCTACCATTGGTTGGCCTTCGGTAGATCCACGCCATGCGTGGATGCGCCGTTCCACCACCCTCCAAGGAAGCGTCCGTGGCCCTACGCACCATCCTTGCCGGCCTGTTGCTGGCCCTTGCTGTCGGCCATGCCGCCGCCGCTGATCTGCCGTGGTCGTTGCCCACCGATGCTTCCCCGGCTCAGGTCGACGCCGCCCTGCAGGTCCTCGGCAAGGGCGTGTTGAAGTCCTACAGCCTGAGCGATGCACAGCGCGGCCACGCGCTGCTGGCGATGGGCCAGACGGCCGAAGCGCGGCAATCGATCCAGCGGGTACGCGCATCGCTGGCAAGCGACGGCGACACCGCGGCGATGCAGCGCTGGCTGCCGATGCTGCTGCTCGCCACCGCCGGCGAGCGGGACAACGCCGCCTATGTGCGTGCCTTCCACAGCACCTTCGCTGCCCTCGACGACGTCGCCGCGGTGCAGGCCGATGCCGCGCTCTCGGTTGAGCCGGCCCGAGTGCGCGCCCAGCTGGAGCAGGCCATCGCGGCGCAGGCGGGTGCCGCGACCATCGCCGAGGCCGTCGCCCTGGACCTGCTGCGGCTGCGGGCGGTACTGCGTGCACAGACCCTGGCCGCCGCACTGGCCCCTCCGCTGGTCGCGGCGGAAGAGCAGCGCCGCTTCGCCATCGACGACGCGTTGCGCATCCCCGTTGGCGATGGCGTCGTGCTGTCGGCGCAGCTGGCCCGCCCTCGCGCCGCATCGGTACCTCTGCCGACGGCAATGCTGTTCACCATCTACACCGATCCGCCGAAGAACCGGCAGAAGATGCTGCTGGCCGCCGCGCATGGCTACGCCGGCATCGTGGTCGATGCACGCGGCAAGGGCCAAGGCAGCGGCACCATCGCGCCCTACGAACACGATGGCGAGGACGCCAACGCGGCCATCGACTGGATCAGCCACCAGCCATGGAGCGATGGCCGGGTCGCCATGTATGGCGGCAGCTACGAGGGCTTCACCGCCTGGGCTGCGGCGCGCCACCACCATCCTGCGTTGAAGACCATCGTGCCCTACGTTGCCGCCATCCCCGGCCAGGGCCTGCCGATGGAGAACAACGTGTTCCTGAGTGCCAACTACGGTTGGGCGTTCTATGTGGCCAATGGCCCGATGCTGGACAACGACACTTACGACCAGAACGAACGCTGGTCGCAGCTGCCGCGCCGCTGGTATGCCTCCGGCCGCCCTTACCGGCAGATTGACCACGTCGATGGCACGCCCAATCCCTGGCTTCAGCGCTGGCTCGACCACCCGGTGTACGACGCTTACTGGCAGTCAATGGTTCCCTATGGCGACCAGTTCGATGACATCCGCATCCCGGTACTGACCATCACCGGCTACTACGACGATGGCCAGATCTCGGCACTGCAGTACTTCAAGGACCACCTGCGGCACCGCCCTGATGCCGATCATGCCCTGCTGATCGGCCCCTACGACCATCGCGGTGCGCAGTCGGCGCTCAAACCGATGCAGCTGCGCGGATACGACCTGGATGCCGTCGCGCAGTTCGACACGCCTGCACTGACCTTCCAGTGGCTGGACCATGTGCTGCGCGGCGCCCCTCGCCCGGCGCTGGTACCCGACCGCGTGAACTACCAGCTGATGGGCAGCAACCGCTGGGGGCATGCGGCAACGCTGGACGCCGCCGCGGGTGCCCACCGCCGCTACCACCTGTCGGCCGCACCCGCTTCGGCCGATGGCTACCACCGCCTGCAGGAACAGCCGCCAGCGCCGGGCCAGCTGGGGCAGACCGTGGACCTGGCCGACCGCAATGAAATGCGGCATGGCTACTACCCGTTCCCCATCGTCGCAGCACAGGATGAAGCTGATACCGCGCTGGCCTTCGCCTCCGAACCGTTCACCGCACCGATGGACCTGATCGGCAGCTTCTCTGGCGACCTGAAGGTCCGCCTCAACAAGCGCGACTTCGATTTCACCGTCACCCTGTACGAGCTGCTCGCCGATGGACGCCGGATGCAGCTGTCCTACTACCTGGGCCGGGCCAGCCACGTGCGTGACCCGAGCACGCGCCAGTTGCTGCAGCCGGGGCAATGGACCCACCTGCCCTTCGACCGCACGCGCATGGTCGCCCGCCGCTTGGCTGCAGGCAGCCGCCTGCTGGTGAAGGTGGATGTGCTGAAGGACGCCATGCACCAGGTAAATCACGGCACCGGCCGCGATGTCAGCGACGAGAGCGTTGCAGATGCAGGTGCCCCCCTGCACGTGGAGTGGCACAGCGACAGCGTGTTGTCGATTCCGCTGCAGCTGGTGACGCCGGACGGGTGATTGCGCCGGGCACGGCCCGGCGTTACCCGTGCCGCCGCCCGCCATCACGGAACGATTCCTGCAGCACCCTCCGGTAGAGCCGAGCCCACGCTCGGCTGCGCTTCGCGCCTGGACCCAACCGCAGCCGAGCGTGGGCTCGGCTCTACAAGACGGGCCGTCGGTAGATCCACGCCATGCGTGGAACAGTTCTTGCACGCACCCCGGCATCCCCTGCCGCAGTGCCCGTGATGTCCGAGAACGAATCCGCCGGCGAAAAGACCGAACAACCGACCGAAAAACGCCTGCGCGATGCCCGTGAACAGGGCAACCTGCCGCGCTCGCGCGAACTCGGCACCGCCGCCGTGTTCGGTGCCGGCGTACTGGCGGTGATGGCCATGAGCGGCTCGATCGGCCGCGGCGCAACGGCCTGGATGAAGCAGGCGCTCAGCCCGGAACAGAGCCTTCGGCAGAACCCGAAGGAACTGTTCGGCCACTTCGGCGACCTGCTGCTGCAGTTCATGCTGGTGATCGCACCGCTGGTGCTGGTCTGCCTGCTGGCCAGTTTCGTCGCACCGCTGGTGATGGGTGGCCTGCGCTGGTCGCAGAAGGCGTTGCTGCCCGACATCAACCGCATGAACCCGATGAGCGGGCTCAAGCGCCTGTATGGCCCGGAGGCCATCGCCGAGTTCACCAAATCGCTGCTGCGCGTGGCCTTCGTCGGTGTTGCTGCCGGGATGGTGGTCTGGACCGGCTTCGACACCCTGCGCGGGCTGATCCACCACCCGCTGGAGACCGCCATCACCGACGGCCTCGGCTTCACCCTGCGCCTGCTGCTGGCCACAGCCGGCGCCATGCTGGTGCTGGCCGCCATCGACGCGCCGTACCAGCGCTGGAACTGGATGCGCAAGCTGAAGATGACGCGTGAAGAGCTGCGCCGGGAAATGAAGGAAAGCGAGGGCAGCCCCGAGGTCAAGGGCCGCATCCGCCAGCTGCAGCAGCAGATGGCCAACCGCCGGATGATGGAAGCGGTACCCACCGCCGACGTGGTGGTGGTCAACCCCACCCACTACGCGGTGGCCCTGAAGTACGAAGGTGGTGCCATGAACGCCCCGACCGTGGTTGCGCTGGGCGTGGACGAGACCGCCCTGCGCATCCGTGAAGTGGCCGACGGCAACAAGGTCGCGATCGTCTCCGCCCCGCCTTTGGCACGCGCCTTGTATCGGGAAGGCCAACTCGGAAAGGAAATCCCCGTGAGACTGTATTCGGCCGTCGCCCAGGTCCTGTCATACGTCTACCAGCTGCGCGCCTGGCGCACTGGCCCGATGCCGGACGCCCCGCACATCCAGGTGGATGAATTCGGCAAGGGAGGCCGCCCGTGAGCGCCCAGCCCTCCACCGGTTTCAACACCCGCCGCGCCCTGGAAATGATCCGTCAGGGCCTTGGCGCACCGCTGATCGTGCTGGCCCTGCTGGCCATGGTCGTGGTGCCGCTGGCCGCGCCGGTGCTCGATGCGCTGTTCACCTTCAACATCGCCATCTCGCTGATGGTGCTGCTGGCGGTGGTCTACGTGAAGCGCCCGCTGGACTTCACCATCTTCCCGATCGTGCTGCTGATCACCACCATGCTGCGGCTGGCACTGAACGTGGCGTCCACCCGCGTCATCCTGCTCAACGGCCAGAACGGCCACGACGCCGCGGGCAAGGTCATCGCCGCCTTCGGCGAATTCGTGATCGGCGGCAACTACGCGGTCGGCATCGTGGTGTTCGCGATCCTCACCATCATCAACTTCGTGGTCATCACCAAGGGCGCCGGCCGCGTCTCGGAAGTGACCGCGCGCTTCATCCTGGACGCCATGCCGGGCAAGCAGATGGCGATCGACGCCGACCTCAACGCCGGTTTGCTGACGCGTGAAGAAGCCAAGCTGCGCCGTGAAGAAGTCCGCGAGGAAGCCGACTTCTACGGCGCGATGGACGGCGCCAGCAAGTTCATCCGCGGCGACGCCATCGCCGGCATCCTGATCCTGTTCATCAACATGCTCGGCGGCCTGGCCGTGGGCGTGCTGCAGCATGGCATGCCGTTCGGCGACGCCGCCGCCACCTACACCCTGCTCTCCATCGGTGACGGCCTGGTGGCGCAGCTGCCGGCACTGCTGGTGTCCAGCGCAGTGGCGATGCTGGTCACCCGCGCCTCGCGTTCGCAGGACATGGCCCAGGCCATGACCGGCCAGGTGTTCGGCCAGTACCGCGCACTGGCGATCACCGCCGGCATCATCGGCGTGGTCGGCCTGGTGCCGGGCATGCCCAACGTCGCTTTCCTGACGCTGTCCGCGATCCTCGGCTTCATCGCCTGGAAGGTCTACCGCAAGGGCAAGACCGCCGCCACCGATCCGGCAGCCGCAGGCAACGACGCCGCCGCACTCAATGCGCTGGGCCGCCCTGCCGCGCCGGCACCAACCGCCGAGCTGAGCTGGGACGAGCTGCGCCCGGTCGATCCGCTGGGCCTGGAGGTCGGCTACCGGCTGATTCCGCTGGTGGACAGCAACCAGGGCGGTGAACTGATGGCGCGCATCAAGGGCGTGCGCCGCAAGCTGACCCAGGACGTGGGCTTCCTGATTCCCTCGGTGCACATCCGCGACAACCTGGAGTTGCCGGCCAATGGTTACCGCGTGCTGGTGCACGGCGTGCCGGTGGCCACCGCCGAGATCCATCCGGACCGCGAACTGGCACTGGACCCGGGCAGTGCGCTCGGCGCGCTGGAAGGCATCGCCGGCAAGGACCCCGCGTTCGGCCTGGATGCCACCTGGATCCAGCCGCACCAGCGCGCCCAGGCCGAAACGCTGGGCTACACCGTGGTCGACCCGGCCACCGTGGTCGCTACCCACCTCTCGCACCTGATCCGCGAACACGCACCTGAACTGCTCGGCCACGAGGAAGTGCAGCACCTGCTGGCCAACCTGGCCAAGAGCGCGCCCAAGCTCGTCGAAGATCTGACGCCAAAGGCTCTGCCGCTGTCGGCGGTGGTGCGCGTGCTGCAGAACCTGCTGGTCGAGCGCATTCCGATCCGCCAGCTGCGCAAGATCGCCGAAGCCCTGGTCGAACACGCGCCGAACAGCCAGGACCCGGCTGTGCTGACCGCCGCCGTGCGCACCGCACTGGGCCGCTTCATCGTGCAGGAGATCGCCGGAATGTCGGCGGAGCTGCCGGTGTTCACCCTCAACCCGCAATTGGAACGTGTCTTGCAGGAGTCCACGCAGGGCAACGGCGCCGCGCTGGAACCCGGACTCGCTGAGCGACTGCACCAGAGCCTGGCCGAATGTGTCAGCAAGCAGGAAGCGCGAAACGAGCCGGCAGTCGTGCTGGTACCGGGCCCGGTGCGCGCCGCGCTGGCGCGCCTGGTCCGCCACAGCGTTCCGTCGCTGTCGGTCCTGGCGTACAGCGAGGTGCCGGAGGACAAGCGCCTGAAGCTGGTCGGAACGATCAGCTGACACCGCTCTCCGATGCGCCAGAAAACAGACACCACTTTCGAACCAACGCAACAGACAGATACCAAGGGGAACCCGCACCGTGCAGACCACCGACCACCCGAGTTCTCCGACCGCCACCCCGCCGTCTTCGTCCCGTGACCACAGCATGAAAATCAAACGATTCGTCGCCGCCGACATGCGCTCGGCCATGAACCTGGTGCGCAAGGAACATGGTCCTGACGCCGTGATCCTGTCCAACCGCCGGATCGAGGAAGGCATCGAGATCGTCGCCGCCGCGAACTATGACGAGAGCGCCGTGCAGCGTGCACTGGAAGCCTCGCGCCGTGACGTCGCTCCGCCGCCGGCGCCCAAGCCGCGCACCGCCGCCGACGCGGTGATCGCCGCCGTCACCCGCCGCCGCAGCAGCACCCCGGCGCCGGAACCGGTCGCCGCCACCACCTCGGCCGTGGCCGCCCTCGCCCGTGCGGCCGTTGGTGCCACCGGCCGCACCCTGGACAGCGCCGACGAGATCGTGCCGACCCGTGGCAGCACTGGCTTTGCCGCCACCCTGGCGCGCGCCGCCGTCAACGAACCGGCGCTGCCGGAACAGATCTTCGCTCCGTACGCTGAAGCCTCCGTTGCACCGGCACCTGCCAACGCTGTGCCGGCCAACCGCGCCCACTTCCAGATCGATCCGCCGCACGAGGCGCATCACGAAAGCCCGGCACCGGCTGTGCAGCCGCCACCGCTGCCGACCGCTGCTGTGGCTGATGTGCAGCCCGGGATCACCGCCAGCGAACCGGCACCGGCTGAAGCCAGTGACGAAACCAGCCCGGCACCGGTACTGGCCCCGGCACCGACGCTGACCGTGGTTGCCCAGGACGACGCCGAGATCCGCCAGCTGCGCCAGGAAGTGGCCGGCATGCGCCATGTGATCGAGCGCGAAATGAACCGCTTCACCGACGAGCGCCTGCGCGGCTGCCCGGTGCGCGCTACTGCGCTGGACCTGATGGACGAGTACGGCTTCGACGCCGGCCTGGCCCGCGACGTGGCCATGCAGATCCCGCTGGAGACCGAGGCTCACCGCGGCCGCGGCCTGATGCTGGGGCTGATCTCGCGCAAGCTGCCGATCGCCCCGGTCGACCCGCTGGAGGAAGGTGGCGTGATCGCCCTGGTTGGCCCGACCGGCGCCGGCAAGACCACCACCATCGCCAAGCTGGCCTCGCGCTTCGCCGAGAAGCACGCGCCGCGTGATGTGGCCCTGGTCACCACCGACACCACCCGCATCGGTGCCCGCGAGCAGCTGTACGGCTACGGCCGCCAGCTCGGCATCGCGGTGCACGAGGCCAACAGCGGCACCGACCTGGACCAGCTGCTGGAACGCCTGAAGGACTACAAGCTGGTACTGATCGACACCGCCGGCCTGGGCCCGCGCGACCGCGCACTGGCCGCCCAGCTGCAGTGGCTGCGCGCCGCCCGCCAGGTCCGCACGCTGCTGGTGCTGCCGGCCAATACCAGCTTCGGCGACATGGACGAGGTGGTCCGCCGCTTCGGCGCTGCCAACCTGCAGGGCCTGGTACTGAGCAAGCTGGACGAGACCGGCCGCTTCGGCAATGCCCTGTCGGTGGCCGTGGACCACGCCCTGCCGATCACCTGGGTGACCGATGGCCAGGACGTTCCGGAGGACCTGCACCGGGCCAGTGCAGCCAATCTCGTACTTCGCCTTGAAGATTTGCGCCGCGCGGCCGATATGCCCTGCAACCCGGAGTTGAACCATGCCGTCGCGTGAGTACGCCAAGCTGACCAAGACCTTCCCGCTGTCGGCCACCCGCAGCGAGCCGCTCGGCCCTGTGCGCACCATTGCCGTCACTGGCGGCAAGGGCGGCGTGGGCAAGACCAACGTTTCGGCCAACCTGGCCGTGGCGCTGGCTGGCATGGGCAAGCGCACGCTGCTGCTGGACGCCGACCTCGGCCTGGCCAACATCGACGTGATCCTGGGCCTGAACCCCACCTTTACCCTGGCAGACCTGGTCGCCGGCCGCTGCACGCTGGATGACGTCATCGTCGAAGGCCCGAACGGCGTGCTGGTGGTCCCGGCCGCATCTGGCCGCCGCCACATGGCCGAACTGGCCCCGGCCGAGCACGTCGGCCTGGTCAACGTATTCTCCGAGCTGGAACGCGAACTGGACATCATGGTGGTCGACACCGCCGCCGGCATCACCGATGGCGTGCTGACCTTCTGCCAGGCCGCGCAGGACACCGTGGTGGTGGTCTGTGACGAGCCGGCCTCGATCACCGACGCCTACGCGCTGATCAAGGTGCTGTCGCGCGAGCGCGGCGTGGACCGCATCCAGGTGGTTGCCAACATGGTACGCGACCCCAACGAAGGCCGCGTGCTGTACGAGAAGCTGACCCGCGTGTGCGAGAAGTTCCTTGCCGATGTCTCGCTGAACTACCTGGGCTGCGTGCCGCAGGATGACTGGCTGCGTCTGTCGGTGCAGCGCCAGCAGCCGGTGGTGAAGGCCTACCCGTCCAGCCCGGCCGCGCTGGCGATCACCGAGATTGCCCGCCGCACCGCACGCTGGCAGGCGCCGACCGAACCGCGTGGCGGCGTCGAGTTCT
Organism: Stenotrophomonas sp. 115C5; assembly: GCF_056861055.1. Classification (NCBI taxonomy): domain Bacteria; kingdom Pseudomonadati; phylum Pseudomonadota; class Gammaproteobacteria; order Lysobacterales; family Lysobacteraceae; genus Stenotrophomonas; species Stenotrophomonas sp. 115C5. The sequence continues at coordinate 17,890 of NZ_JBSPUQ010000004.1, read as the reverse complement.
TCCTCGAGCGTATCCTCAAGCAGCGCGGGGTGGCCGCATGAAAGGCGCAGCCCAGTACCGGGAAGTCCAGCGCACGGCGGCCAACGAGGTCATCGCCCAGCATTCGGACCTGGTGCGGCGCATCGCCCACCACCTGGCCGCACGCCTGCCGGCAAGCGTCGAGGTCGACGACCTGATCCAGGCCGGCATGATGGGGCTGATCGAAGCCTCGCGCAGCTATGACGCCGACCAGGGTGCTTCGTTCGAGACCTACGCCTCGATCCGCATCCGCGGCTCGATGATCGATGAGATCCGCCGTGGCGACTGGGTGCCGCGCTCGGTGCACCGCCGTGCACGTGATGCCGCCGCCACCATCCGCCGCCTGGAACAGAGCAGTGGCCGTGCCGCCAGCGCCACCGAAGTGGCCGCCGCGATGGAGATGCCATTGCCCGAGTACCTGCGGCTGATGGAAGACGCTGCCCGTGGCCAGGTACTGAGCCTTGAATCGCGCATCGAGGACCAGGGCGAGCTGGACACCGTAGCCCAGGGCGGCCCAACCCCGCAGCAGGTGCTGGAGCGCGGCGAGTTCGGTCGCGAGCTGGGCAAGGCCATCGGCCACCTGCCCGAGCGCGAACAGCTGGTGCTCTCGCTGTACTACGAGCAGGAACTGAACCTGAAGGAGATCGGCGCGGTGCTCGGTGTGAGCGAGTCGCGGGTCTGCCAGATCCACGGCCAGGCGGTACTGCGCCTGCGTGGCCGGCTGAAGCTGTTCGAGGCCGCCGACGCCGGCCTCGAAGAATGAACATCCCCGAGGCGGCTGCCCCCGGCCGTCCGGAATGAACAACAAAGGAATTCTGCTTTGAACAAGAACATGCGCATCCTGATCGTCGACGACTTCTCGACCATGCGTCGAATCGTCAAGAACCTGCTGGGCGATCTGGGCTTCACCAATACCGCCGAAGCCGAGGACGGGCATGCCGCGCTGTCGCTGCTGCAGAGCCAGCCGTTCGATTTCGTGGTGACCGACTGGAACATGCCGGTGATGACCGGCATCGAGCTGCTGAAGGCGATCCGCGCCGACGCCAAGCTGAAGACGCTGCCGGTGCTGATGGTCACCGCCGAAGCCAAGCGCGAGCAGATCATCGAAGCCGCCCAGAGCGGCGTGAACGGCTACATCATCAAGCCGTTCACCGCGCAGACGCTGGAAGAGAAGCTGGGCAAGATCTTCGAACGCCTGGCGGCCAGCGCCTGATGGATACCACGGTCGACAAGAACGCCCTCGCCCTGCGCCTGCAGGAGGCCTTGGACGCGCTGGAGTCCGGTGACGAAGCCGCCTGGCGGCAACGCATCGACGGACTGGTCGCGCTGCGCACGCAGCCGATGATGAGCGGTCTTTCGCGGCTGGCCCGCGAGCTGGGACAGGCGCTGGGTGAACTGCCGACCGTGCCGAGCGAAGCCGGCGAGCTGGACGATGCCTGCGCGCGCCTGGACCACGTGGTGGCGATGACCGAACAGGCCACGCACCGCACCCTGGACCTGGCCGAGGAATGCCGCAACCTGACCGAACAGCTGCGCGCCGAAGGCCTGCAGCCGGGCCAGGACGCGCAGCTCGAGCGCATCCGCCACAACCTGACCGAGATCGCCCTGACCCAGAGCTACCAGGACCTGACCGGGCAGATCATCCGTCGCGTGGTCGGCATCGTCCGCCGCGTGCACGAAGGCTTCGGCGCGCTCGGCCTGCCGCCGGAACAGCATCGCTCCGACCCGGAACTGGCCGGGCCGGCACTGAAGGGACTGGACCGCCACGCGGTCTCGCAGAACGACGCCGACGACCTGTTGTCGGATCTGGGGCTGTAAGCATGAGCGCGGTATCCGACGACATCACTGCCGATTTCATCATCGAGGCACAGGAAATCCTGGATCGCCTCGGCGAACAGCTGGTGTCGCTGGAGCAGGCACCGCAGGACAGCGATCAGCTCAACGCGGTGTTCCGCGGCTATCACACGCTCAAGGGCGGCGCCGGCTTCCTCGGCGTCACCGCCATGGTGGAGCTGTGCCATGCCGCTGAAGAAGCGCTGGGCGCCGCGCGTGCCGGCCAGGCAGTGCTGCAGGCCCATCACTTCGACGCGGCCCAGCAATCGCTGGACTACCTGCAGTCGATGCTGGATGCAGTTTCCTCCGGCACCGAGCCGGGCTATGCGCCGCCGGACCTGATCGCCCAGTTCGACGTGCACGGCGGTGCCGTGGCGGCACCCGCCGCCGCAGCAGCACCCGCCGCGGGTGGCAGCGACCTGATCACCGACGACGAATTCGAGGCCCTGCTCGACCAGCTGCATGGTGGCAACGCGCCGACCGCGGTCGCACCGGCGAAGAAGGCCGACGACGGACTGATCAGCGAAGACGAGTTCGAAGCCCTGCTCGACCAGCTGCACGGTGGCGCCGCACCGGGCACCAAGCCTGCTGCCGCCGTGGCACCGGCGCCGGTTGCAGCCCCGCGCCCGGTCGCCACACCGGCACCGGTGGCAAAGCCGGCCGCCAAACCGTTGGCCGAGGCCGAACATACCGTACGCGTAGACACCAAGCGCCTGGACGCGATCGTCAACCTGATCGGCGAACTGGTGCTGTCACGCAATCGGCTCAAGACCCTGCGTGCACGCCTGCGCGATGAAGAGCTGGACCGCGCCGTGTCCACACTGGACATCGCCACGGCCCGCCTGCAGTCGGCGGTGATGCGTACCCGCATGCAGCCGGTGGGCAAGGTGTTCTCCCGCTTCCCCAAGGTGGCCCGCGACGTCGCCCGCTCGCTGAAGAAGGAAGTGGACCTGGAACTGATCGGCGCCGAGACCGAGCTCGACCGCAACCTGGTCGAAGCGCTGGCCGACCCGCTGGTGCACCTGGTCCGCAACGCCATCGACCATGGCGTGGAAATGCCCGACCTGCGCGAGGCGCAGGGCAAGCCGCGGATGGGCCACGTGCGGCTTTCGGCGCAGCAGGAAGGTGACTACGTCAGCATCGAGGTGCAGGACGATGGCGCCGGCATCGACCCCGAAAAGCTGCGTGCCAAGGCACGCGAGAAGGGCCTGATCGATCCGGAAGCGGCCGCGCGCCTGAGCAGCGAGGAATGCCTGCACCTGGTGTTCCTGCCTGGCTTCTCGACCAAGCAGCAGGTCACCGACATCTCCGGCCGCGGCGTCGGCATGGACGTGGTGCAGTCACGCATCCGCGAACTGAGCGGCCAGATCCAGATCCAGTCGGAGCTGGGCCGTGGCAGCCGCTTCCTGATCCGCGTGCCGCTGACCCTGGCGATCCTGCCAACCCTGCTGGTGCAGGCCGGCGAGGACGTCTACGCGCTGCCGCTGGCGCGCGTGATGGAAGTGCTGCACGCACCGCGCACGTCGCTGGGCTGGTTCGATGGCCGTGCCGTGCTCGACCGCCGCTCGCACACCCTGCCGCTGGTCGATCTGCGCCAGTGGCTGGATGTGACGCCGGCCGCCTCGCCCCTGCTGACCATCGTGGTGCTGCAGGCCGGCGAAGCGCGCTTCGGGCTGGTCGTGGACCAGGTGCGCGGGCGCGAGGAAGTGGTCATCAAGCCGCTGCCGAAAGCCCTGCGCGGCCTGCGTGGTTATGCAGGTGCAACCTTGATCGGCGATGGTCGCATGGCCCTGATCCTGGACGTGGACGGACTGCGATGACCCCCGCCGGGCGTCGCCCGGCGACCCGAAAACTGTGACTACCGTCTGTACGCGATCTACCGGTGTCTCAAGTCCCATTCATACACGCCGATACCGGAACCATGGATAGACTCAGCCTCATTGGACTCTTTCTCGCCCTGGCCTCGCTGGTCGGTGGCAGCATCCTCAAGGGCGCCGGCCTGGCGTCGTTGTGGTCGCCTGCGGCGTTCGTGATCGTCATCGTCGGCACCGTCGCCGCGATCCTGCTGCATACCTCGCCGGCGGTGTTCAAGCATGCGTTCAAGATCGTGCGCTGGGTCGTGCGCCCGCCGCACAGTGATCGCCGCGAACTGATCCAGCAGATCGTCGAGTGGAGCAACATCGCCCGCCGCCAGGGCCTGCTGGGCCTGGAGTCGCAGGTGGAAGCGCAGCAGGACCCGTTCCTGCGCAAGGGCCTGCAGCTGCTGGTCGATGGCGTTGAACCCGAATCGATGCGGCACATGCTGGAAATCGAACTGGGCAGCCAGGAGCATCAGGACCAGGCCGGCGCCAAGGTCTTTGAAGCGATGGGCATCTACGCACCGACCCTCGGCATCATCGGCGCCGTGCTCGGCCTGATCGCGGTGATGAAGAACCTGGCCGACCCGAGCAAGCTCGGCCACGGCATCGCCGCAGCGTTCACCGCCACCATCTACGGCATCGCCTCGGCCAACCTGCTGTTCCTGCCGGTGGCCGCCAAGCTCAAGAGTGTGATCTCGCACAACACCCGCGACCGCGAAATGGTCATCGAAGGCCTGATCTCGATCGCCCAGGGCGAGAACCCGCGCAACATCGAAACCAACCTTTCCGGCTTCCTGCACTGACATGGCCCGCCGCAAGCACCACGAAGAGCACGCCAACCATGAAGCATGGGCGATCCCCTATGCCGACCTGATGACGCTGCTGCTGGCCTTCTTCGTGGTCATGTATGCGATTTCCTCGGTCAACGAGGGCAAGTATCGGATCATGGCCGACGCGCTGACCGATGCCTTCGGTGGCGCACCGCGCACCATCAATCCGGTGCAGGTGGGTAACAAGCAGGTGCAGGGTGGCGGCTGGGACAGCCCCTCGGTGATCAAGTCCGGCACCAAGATCGGGCCCTCGGCGCCTGCGCCCTCGCACGACCCGACCCTGCTGCCATCGATGGCCTCGCAGATGCGCATGCCGGTGTCGGTGCACAACCAGGAGCAGATCGCGCGGGCCGAGCGCCAGCTCAACAGCATCGCCGACCGCCTTACCGCTGCACTGGCGCCGTTGATCGACCGCGGCATGATCAGCGTGCGCCGCACCGAGCTGTGGATCGAAGTCGAGATCAACAGCGACATCCTGTTCCCCACCGGCTCGGCCGCGCTGGACGTGCATGCACGGCAGACCCTGGCCAGCCTGGCCGAGGTGCTGCGTGACGTGCCCAACAGCGTGCGCGTGGAAGGGCACACCGACAATGTACCGATTGCTACCGCCACCTTCCCTTCAAACTGGGAACTGTCGGCCGGCCGCGCGGCCAGCGTGGTGCACCTGTTCGCCGACCAGGGCGTGCAACCGTCGCGGCTGGCGATGGTCGGCTACGGCCAGTTCCGCCCGCGCGAAGAGAACGACAGCGCGCAGGGCCGCAACCGCAACCGTCGGGTGATGGTCATCATCCTGGCCGACACCTCGCATTCGGTGGACCCGCTCGGCCAGCGCCTGAACGCAGCCACCGGCGCCACCCAAAGCACCGACACCGAGCAAGCCGCGGCAACTCCGGCTACCGCCCCCACCTCCCCCATCGCACCGGTGAAGTTGCCGCCGGTGCCGGCTGGCAGCCGCGTCGGCGCCGCCGTTCCCCCGGCAATGAAGGAGTAAACCGATGCGCATCTGGGCAGTCGCCAACCAGAAGGGCGGAGTCGGCAAGACCACCACCACCCTCGCCCTCGGCCGCGGCCTGGCCGCGCTTGGCCATCGCGTGCTGCTGATCGATCTCGATCCGCATGCCTCGCTCAGCCGCGCCTTCGGCGTGCCGGTGGATCCGCCGCCGGCCGGCGTGCTGGAACTGTTCGGCGCCCCGCCGGCCGATCTTTCCAGCCTGTGCCATGCCAGCAGCATCCACGGCCTGGACTATGTCTGTGCACAATCCGCGCTGGCCACATTGGAACGCCGCAGCGCCAACCAGCCCGGCCTCGGCCTGGCCCTGCAGAACGCGCTTGGCCGCCATCAGGGACAGCACGACTACATCCTGCTGGACTGCGCACCCACCCTCGGCCTGTTGATGATCAACGCACTGGCCGCGGCCGACCGCCTGATCATTCCCACCCAGGCCGAGCCGCTGGCTCTGCATGGCCTGGATGGGATGGTCCGCACCGGCGAGATGGTCGAGCGCTCGCGCCGTCGCCCGCTGCCGATCTCGATCCTGCCCACCCTGTTCGACCGCCGCACCCGCGCCGGCAACGAGTCGCTGCGCACGATGCAGGATCGTCACGGCACCCGCGTGTGGGAAGACGCCATTCCGATCGACACCCGCATCAGCAACGCCGCCGGCCTGACCCTGCCAAGCGTTGGTGAGGACTACCCGGGCCGCGGCCTGGCCGCCTACCGCCGCGCCCTGAACTGGATCCTCGGCGAGGATGCCCGCGCCCTGGAGCAGGCCGCATGAACAGCACCGGCGTACTGGACGACTATCTGGACGAACTGCTGGGCGAAGCGATCGCCGTGGCGCCACCGGCTGCACCGCCGCCGGCCAGCGACGAAGCGTGCCCGGCGATTGCAGCGGACGCCGAACGCGAGCCGACCTGGGACGACCTGCCGGCCGAAGTGATCTACGAAACGGAGACTGTTGCTGCTGCCCCGGCAGAGGACAACGCAGCACTGGAAGCCGCTTTCGAGGCCGCCGCAACGCCTGTCGCCGCTCCCGAGCGCGAACCAACCTGGGATGACCTGCCTGACGAGGTGATCCACGAGACGCCCCCTGCTCCGACCGCCGCCAAGGCAGGTCCGGAACCCACCTGGGACGACCTGCCGGACGAAGTGATCTACGAGACCGATACGGCCGACAGCCATCGCCTCGCCCACACCGACAGCCCCGGCCTGCAGGCTGCATTCGAGGCCGCAGCAGGCGGTGAGGACGTTCCTGCGCCGCCACCGGCCGTAGTCGCAGCACCCGCTCCAGCGGCACGCACCGATGCCGCGCCGCCACCGCGCGTGGCCGTGGACGCACCAGCAGGCAACCGTCCGAACAGCTGGCAGGAACTGCAGGCACAGGCACATCGGCCCGCCAGCAGTCCGCATCCGCAGAACCGACGCGCCGGCGAGCGCACCTCGCGCTGGCTGCGCCTGCGCTGCGGCACCCAGGCCTATGCACTGGAACTGCTGAAGGTGCAGGAAGTGGTCCTGCCGGTGCCGCTGCTGCCGTTGCGCGGCACCGCGCCAGCCATGCTCGGCATCATGAACCTGCGCGGCCAGGTGGTACCGGTGATGGATCTCGGCCTGCACCTCGGCGCGGCGGCCGCTGAAGACGACTCACAGACCCGCATCGTGGTCCTGGAAGAAGACGGCGAGACCATCGGCCTGCGCGTGTCGGCGGTGGAGGATGTCGCCAACCTCACCGATTCGCAGATCGAACCGCCCGATACCGCGCGCATCTGCCAGATCTCCAACGACCTGTTCCGTGGCGTCGCCCGGGTCAGCCAGCGCCCGATGATCCTGCTGGATGCCACCCGGCTGTTGAGCTGAGTCGGCGCTTTGCGCCGACGCGTTGGTTGAGCTGAGTCGGCGCTTTGCGCCGACGCGTTGCCTGTCGGGGACGCAAGGAATTGATCCGTTGGATCAACACCTTACGTCCCCACTGCGCCGTCGCCATTAAAAAGGGGACGGAGGGGATTAAGTCGCATCCGCCTCCATCAGCAACGGCGCCTACGCAGCGGGGACGGCAGGTGCCGATGCGCAGCATTGGCATCTCCCGTCCCCGAACAACACCGCATCGGCGCACCGCGTCGATTCCCCTAAAGAACCCCGCCGGGGTGCCGTTATGGATCACGGAACCGTTTGTCCGGAGCAACGATGAGCACTGTCGAACTGGGTGGGGATCTCGGCATCGAGAGCACTACCGAGCTCAAGAACCGCCTCGCCCCATTGGTGGCGCAGGCAGGCGAGCTGACCCTGGATGCAAGCCAGGTCGCCCGCATCCACACGGCCGCCGTGCAGGTGCTGTGTGCGTTCGTGCAGGCCCGCCGCGAGGCAGGCCTGGGCACCGGCTTCCACGGTTGCACTGCAACCTTCCGTGACGCCGCGCGCCTGCTGGGCGTCACCCAGGCCCTGGGCCTGGACGTAACCCATGACAACCTGAAATCTGTGGAGAACGCTGCATGAGCGCACGTATCTTGGTGGTGGACGATTCGGCGTCGATGCGCCAGATGGTGTCCTTCGCCCTCACCTCGGCCGGTTTTGCCGTCGAAGAAGCTGAAGACGGCGCGGTCGCGCTCGGTCGTGCCAAGGGCCAGCGCTTCAATGCGGTGGTCACCGACGTCAACATGCCGAACATGGACGGCATCGCGCTGATCCGCGAACTGCGCCAGCTGCCGGACTACAAGTTCACCCCGCTGCTGATGCTGACCACCGAATCGGCCGCCGACAAGAAGTCCGAAGGCAAGGCCGCCGGCGCCACCGGTTGGCTGGTCAAGCCGTTCAATCCGGAACAGCTGGTCGCCACCGTGCAGAAAGTGCTGGGCTGATCGCCCGCACCGCTTCCCCCTCTTCGCTTCCGGACCACCACCGCCATGAGCATGGACCTGCAACGCTTCCACGCCACCTTCTTCGAGGAGAGCCGCGAAGGCCTCGACGCGATGGAGGCTGGCCTGCTGGCCCTGGAATCGGGGCAGCAGGACGCGGAGATCATCAATTCGGTGTTCCGCGCCGCCCACTCGATCAAGGGCGGCGCCGGCACCTTCGGCTTCGACGCGATCGCCGGCCTGACCCATGTGCTGGAAACGCTGCTCGATGAGCTGCGTGCCGGCAAGCGGACCCTGGAAGGCCACGCCGTCGACGCCATGCTGTCCTCGGTGGACGTGCTGCGCGCGCTGCTGCGCGAAGCCGAACACGGCCAGGCCGCCGATCCCGCTGCGGTCGCTGCAGTGAAGGCGCGCCTGGAAGCGGTGCTTTCCGGCCAGGCAGCACCCAGCGCCCCCGCTGCCGTCGCGGCCAAGGTGGACGACACGCCGGAAGCCTGGCAGATCGGCTTTACCCCGGCGCCGTCGCTGTTCATGAGCGGCAACGATCCGCTGCGCATCATCCGCGAGCTGGAACACCTCGGCTCGCTGCAGGTGGCCGCGCGCATGGAACGCCTGCCCGGCTTCGCCCAGCTCGACCCGCTGGAGGCCCACCTGGCGTGGGACCTGGGCCTGGTCGGCAAGGTGCCGCGCAGCAAGATCGAAGACACCTTCGCCTGGGTGCTGGACGACTGCGAGCTGGACATCCGTCCGGCCGCGCCACCGAGCCTGGCCACCGAGGCACCTGCTACACCCGCCCCTTCCATACCGGCTGCCGTTGTACCGGCGGCACCTGCCGCCGCTGCCAGCAGCGGTGGCGGCCAGGAAGCCGAAACCTCGATCCGCGTCAGCGTCGACAAGGTCGATGCGCTGATCAACCTGGTCGGCGAACTGGTCATCACCCAGGCCATGCTCAAGCAGGTCTCGCACGCACTGGACCCGGTCCACGCCGAGAGCCTGTTCGCCGGCCTGGACCAGCTTGAACGCAATACCCGCGACCTGCAGGAAGCAGTGATCGGCGTGCGCATGCTGCCGGTCGATGCAGTGTTCCGCCGCTTCCCGCGCCTGGTCCGTGATTTGTCCAGCCGCCTCGGCAAGCAGGTCCGCCTGCGCACCGTTGGCGAAGGCACGGAACTGGACAAGGGCCTGATCGAAAAGATCGCCGACCCGCTGGTGCATCTGGTGCGCAACTCGATCGACCATGGCCTGGAAATGCCCGACGTGCGTCGTGGCGCAGGCAAGGACGAGACCGGCACGATCACCCTGGCCGCCTCGCATCAGGGCGGCCACATCGTCATCGAAGTCAGCGACGACGGTCGCGGCCTCGACCGCGCCAAGATCCTGGCCAAGGCCCACGAACGCGGTCTGGCCGTGCCGGACAACCCGACCGATTCGCAGGTCTGGGACCTGATCTTCCAGCCTGGCTTCTCCACCGCCGATGCAGTCACCGACCTGTCCGGCCGCGGCGTCGGCATGGACGTGGTCCGCCGCAACATCCAGGCGCTGGGTGGCGAGGTGCAGATCGAAAGCAGCCTTGGTGCTGGTACGCGCACGCTGATCCGTCTGCCGCTGACCCTGGCCATCCTCGATGGCATGACCGTGGCAGTGGCGGGCGAAACCCTGATCCTGCCGCTGGCTTATGTACTTGAGGCGTTGCAGCCGCAGGCCGAGGACATCCGCAGCATGGCCGGCGAAGGCCGCGTGCTGCGCGTACGTGGCGAGTACCTGCCGATCCTGTCGCTGAGCGAATACTACGGCTACGGCAACCGTGCGCCGGGCAGCGAATCGCTGGTGGTGGTGGTCGAAGGCGATGGCCAGAAGATCGCGCTGGAAGTGGACGAACTGGTCGGCCAGCAACAGGTCGTGGTGAAGAACATCGAGAACAACTACCGCCGCATCGGCGGGGTGTCCGGTGCCACCATCCTCGGCGATGGCCGCGTGGCCTTGATCGTCGACATCGGCGGGCTGGTGCGCTCGCTGCGGATGCCGCAGGCCGCCTGATTCACACCGCATGCGTGTATTGGACCGCTGCCCTTCGGGGCGGCGGTTTTTGTTTGCGTGCTCCCTGCCAAGGGGTCAGATCCCTCTCCTGCGGACAGGGATCTGACCCCGACCCACAGCGCTCCGCATTCCGTGAACTCCGTCAACGCGATGGTTTCGGGCGCAGCCACGTCACCCAAGCGCAAGCCCCGCCACTGCAGCACTTTCGCGTCGTCTTCCCTACGCAACCGAATGTGATCTGCGTCCATAAAGTCCGCCCGCAGCACGCCGCTATCTCGCTTTGACGGCCGTCACCGAACCCCACCGGGCACTCCCGTTCGCTCTGCAACCACCCCCAGCCGACGCACCGACGTCGGCACCCTGCCCACCTGGAGCACCCTGCATGAAGTGGTTCCAAGATCTGCCCATCGCCCGCAAGCTGGCCGTGGGGTTCACCCTCACCACGTTGATGACCCTGGTCCTCGGCGCCTTCGCCCTGGTCCGCCTGAGCGAGGCCAACAGTCAGTTGGGCGAGATGGCCAGCAACGATATTCCGTCGGTCCAGCATCTGGGCGAAGCACGCTCGCAGCTGGGCGAGTTCCGCACCTACGAACTGGCCCTGCTGAGCATGCTCGATCAGCCGGAGAAGGTCATCGACTACAACAAGCGCATGGACGACACCGCCAAGGCCGTGCATGACGAGCTGGCCGCGTACTCGGCGCTGCCGGCACTGGACAAGGAGCGCGAACTCTATCGCGCGGCCAACGTGCAGCTGGAACGCTACTTCGCCGCCAACAAGGCGATGCGCGAGGCCGTCGCCGCCGGCGATGGTGCCTTGGCACAACAGATCTCCGACGAACAGTCGCGCCCGGCCCGTCGTGACCTGTTCGCCGCGATGAAGACCCTCGGCACCCACATCGCCGGCCTGATGGACGGCAAGATCGCCGCTGCCAATGCCACCCACCGCACCAGCATGATTGCCATCATCGGCTGCATCGTGCTGCTGTCGCTGGTGGCCGCTACGCTGGCCGTGGTCATCTCGCGCGCCGTCACTGGCCCGCTGGGCAAGGCCGTGCACGCCATCCAGGCGGTTGCCCGCGGCGACCTCAGCGTCAGCACCCAGGCCACCAGCAAGGACGAAGCCGGCAAGATGCTGGCCGCCACGGCCGAGATGACCGCGATGCTTCGCCGTTTCAGCGAACAGACCCAGCTGATGGCAGAGATGCACGCTGGCCCGGACATCAGCCACCGCATCCCGGAAGACTTCCCGGGCGTCTATGGCCAGCTGGCCGGCGGCATCAATACCGTGATCTTCGAGCACCTCGATGCGATCCGCGATGCCATCGACGTGCTCAACCAGTACGCCACCGGCAACCTCGCCCCGGATGCACGCCGCCTGCCCGGCAGCCGCGCGATCCTGCACGAGTCGATGGATGCGGCCAAGGCCAGCCTGCTGGCCATCAACACGCAGATCCAGCAGCTGGCCTCGGCCGCCGCCGCCGGCGACTTCAGCCAGCGCGGGGATGCGCAGCGTTTCGATCACGACTTCCGCGTGATGATCGAGCAGCTCAACAGCATGATGCAGGTGGCCGACGGCAACCTCGGCCAGCTCTCGCAGCTGCTGCAGTCGATCGCCGCCGGCGACCTGACCGCACGCATGGACGGCCAGTTCAACGGCGTGTTCGCGCGCATGCGTGACGACGCCAACACCACCGTTGCACAGCTGACCCAGATCGTCGGCCAGATCCAGGCCAGTGCTTCCAGCATCACCCTGGCCGCCGGTGAGATTGCTTCGGGCAACAGCGACCTGTCGCGCCGTACCGAGCAGCAGGCCGCCAACCTGGAAGAAACCGCTGCCTCGATGGAGGAACTGACCTCCACCGTGCGCCAGAACGCCGAGCACGCCCGCCAGGCCAACCAGCTCGCGATCGGTGCGCATGGCGTCGCCTCGCAGGGCGGCGAGGTGGTCGGCCAGGTGGTCACCACCATGTCGGCCATCGAAGCCTCGTCGAAGAAGATCGCCGAGATCATCTCGGTCATCGACGGCATCGCCTTCCAGACCAACATCCTCGCATTGAACGCCGCCGTCGAAGCCGCCCGTGCCGGTGAGCAGGGCCGAGGCTTCGCCGTGGTCGCCAGCGAAGTGCGTACCCTCGCCCAGCGCTCGGCCGCTGCCGCCAAGGAGATCAAGGGCCTGATCGATGATTCGGTCGGCAAGGTTGCCGAAGGCTCCAGCCTTGTCCATCAGGCCGGCAGCACCATGGGCGAGATCGTCGCCTCGGTGCAGCGCGTGACCGACATCATGGCCGAGATCTCTGCGGCTTCGCAGGAGCAGTCGGCCGGCATCGAGCAGGTCAACCAGACCGTGGTGCAGATGGACGAGACGACCCAGCAGAACGCCGCACTGGTGGAGGAAGCCACCGCCGCCGCGCGCGCGATGGAAGACCAGGCCGTGCAGCTGGGTGAAGCCGTGGCCCGCTTCCGGTTGGCATCACAGGGCACCACCGTCGCGCCGGCACGCCTGACCACCGCGCCGCTGCCGCGCCAGGTGGCAGCTGCCGCGCCGGCTGCCAGGCCCGCCTCCGCTCGTCCGCTGCGTGCGTCGGCGGCACAGCCCGCACTGGCAGCGGACGGCGATTGGCAGGAGTTCTGACCCCACGCGGAACGCATCCGCTCATCGCGTGGATCCACCTGCGCGGCGGGCCATGGGCCAGGATCCCTTTCCTTCGGGAAAGGGATCCGAACCCGGGCGCATGGAAAGTGATGCAATTCTCACTTCATAATCCGGCACAGTGGCCGATATCCCCATCGAGCCTCGCGCCAACGCGTGCTGGCGCCCGCCCCTGACCGTAGATTCCATGTCCGACGGCAACGACACTGCAGTGCATGATGTCCACGCGGCTGATGCCGCTGACGAACGTTTCCTGGTCCGTAATCCGCGCCAGCTGCGGCAGCTGCTGCGATCGCTGATCGACCAGCGATCACTGATCAATGCGCATATCGACGGCCGCGACCGCTCGTTCCCGACCGCGCTGCTTGAGCTCGACGAGGACGAAGACACCCTGCTGCTCGATGGCAGCCCGCAGGAGGCGTCCAACCGCGCCGCCGAACAGGCCGATCATCTGCTGTGCTTCGCCCAGCTCGAACGCGTGCTGGTGCGGTTCCGCCTGCAGGCACTGCAGCGTGTGGACAACGACGGCCACGTCGCCTTCCGCGCCCCGCTGCCGGACGAGCTGGTCCATCTGCAACGACGTGAGATGTACCGGCTGGAGACGCCCGTTACCGATTCGCCCCAGCTGCTGATCCCCGCCGGCGAGAGCCGCGCCGAGGCGCTGTCGATGCGGGTGGTGGACATCAGTGGTGGCGGCCTGGCGGTGGCCGTGCCTACCGACTGCGCGGTGTTCAGCCTGCAGAAGCGCTACCCGGCGGTGCTGTCGCTGCCCGACGGCCCGGACCTGGAGATCGAGCTGGTCGTCTGCAACCTGCTGCCGCAGCGCCAACCCAACGGCATCGAGATCAAGCGCGTGGGCATGCGCTTCGACATCCTGCCGCGTGGCGCCGACAGCGCCATCCAACGCTACATCTTCCGCATCGACCGCCAGCGCAAGGCGCGCCGCAACGGCGAGCTGTAAGGCCCGTCCAACCGGTAGTGCCGGCCGCTGGCCGGCAACCTCGCGACAACGCGGGGGCCCACACCTAAAGTCCCCCGACGAGGGGCCGATATCGAGCCTGACACCGGGACTTCCGGCAGAACCAGGACCCCTCGATGAACGACAAGACCAGCTCCACCGCCAGCGCCGGTGGCGAATTCCTCAGCTTCACCCTCGGTGCCGAGCACTACGGCGTGGACATCCTCAAGGTGCAGGAAATCCGCGGCTACGACGCCGTCACCCGCGTGCCGGATGCGCCGGACTACATCAAGGGCGTGATCAACCTGCGCGGCACCATCGTCCCGGTCATCGACCTGCGCCTGAAGCTGCGCCTGGACGATGCCCGCTACGACGCCTTCACCGTGATGATCGTGCTGAACGTCGACGACCGCGTGGTCGGCATCGTGGTCGACAGCGTCTCGGACGTGATCCCGCTGTCGGCAGAGCAGATCCGTCCGACCCCGGAATTCGGCGCCGCCGTCGATACCCGCTTCATCTCCGGCATCGGCACGCAGGACGACCGCATGCTGATCCTGCTCGACATCGAGACCCTGCTGGACAGCGCCGACATGGGCCAGGCCAACGTCGTTGAAGACGCCGCCGCCTGATCAAGCGGACCTGCTTCACGTTCTGGTCACACAACCCTTCAGTTCCCTCCGGCAGTGCCGATAGGGGGACAGAAGCCGGTCGCGCAGGAGCGCGCAGAACCGGAACGACCATCACCATCCCCGGAGATACACCTCGATGAAGTCCCTGCTTGCGTTCGTTTCGGCCGCTGTCCTGGCCACCACCGCTTCCGCCGCGTTCGCCCAGTCGGCCGACATGATCCCGCCGGAACTGGCCCCGCGCTCGGTCGGCAAGGACGGCATGGTCTGCGGCAAGGTTGAAAAGGCCCGCTACGCAGAAGGTTCCGAAGGCCAGCCGACCTTCCTGTACATGGGCGGCGCCTTCCCGCGCCACACCTTCTCGGCCCGCATCGCCGGCGAGAACCGCGGCAAGTTCTCCTTCCCGCTGGAAACCCTGGAAGGCAAGACCGTCTGCGTGATCGGCAAGATCCAGCGCGACGCCTCGCGCGCGGAAATCGAAGTCAGCTCGCCGGCCGGTCTGAAGCTGGCCAACATCAAGTAATCCGCTGTCCGTCGAACCACGCCGGACCTGGTACCGGCGTGGTTTCTGCTGCAACCGGGCCCGATGCCCGGACGCGTCTGCCTTAGGAGATCGCAACGCCCATGCCGTGGATCAACAACCTCAAACTGATGCCGAAGCTGCTGCTGACCTTCGGCGTCCTCCTGCTGGTGATGTTGCTGCAGGGCATCGTCGCCTATCGCGGCCTGCATTCGCTGAACAATGTCACCACCGAGCTGGCGGGTTCTCGCATGGAGAGCATCCGCATGGCCGGCGAGATGCGCGGCATGCTGGGTGAATACCGCAACGCCGCCTACCAGCAGCTGATCCGCGCCAGCGACGACGTCAAGGCGGATGCACGCAAGCAGACCGTCGAGCTGCGCGAGAGCATGGACAAGTCGATCAAGGGCTATCCGACCCTGGTCGACAACCCGCAGCAGAAGAAGCTGTTCGACACCTTCGCCAAGGAATGGAAGGACGCCCTGGCCTCCTATGACAGCGTCACCGAGATGCTGGAACTGGACCTGCCGGACGACGCCATCGATACCTTCGTCGGCGAGACCCGCACCAAGCACCGCAAGGCCGCCTCGGCGCTGGAAGCCCTCATCGCCGAAGACAACCGCCTCGCCCGCGCCTCGCGCGAAGAGGCCGAATCCACCTATTCCGCCTCGGCCGTGCTGACCGTGATCGCCCTGCTGGGTGGCGCCGCGCTTGGCCTGGTGCTGGTCTGGCTGTTCGCCCGCGCCCTGGTCGGCAGCGTGCGCGGCGCCGTGTCGGTTGCCAACGACGTGGCCGGCGGCAAGCTCGATGGCCACATCGACGTCAGCCGCCAGGATGAAGTGGGCGAACTGATGCAGGCCATGCAGCGCATGCAGCGCGACCTGCGCGAGCGCATCGAAACCGACCAGGCCGTGGCGCGCGAGAACCTGCGCATCCGCACGGCGCTGGATTACAGCTCGACCGGCGTGTACCTGACCGACACCAGCAACACCATCGTCTACAGCAACCGCGCCCTGCAGCAGACCCTGAGCCAGTACCAGGACGAAGTGCGCCGCGACCTGCCGGACTTCGACGCCCAGGCCTCGCTGATCGGCAAGCCGGTCACCGTGCTTGAACACCGCGGTGAAATGGACCAGACCCTGCTGGGTAACCTGAAGGCACACGGCGTCGCCCGTCGCCCGATCCAGTACGGCGATGCCCAGTTCGCCCAGGTGGTCTCGACCATCCGCAATGAAGGCGGCGACACCGTCGGCTACGTGGTGGAATGGCGCGACCGTACCCAGGAAGCGCAGGTGGAAGCCGAAGTGGCGCGCGTGATCGCCCAGGCAGCCGCCGGCGACCTGTCCGGCCGCATCGATTCCAGCGACAAGGAAGGCTTCTTCCTGCAGCTGGCCCAGCAGATCAACGGCCTGCTGGACGCCAATGCCGGCAGCATCGAACAGATCTCCGGCCTGCTCGCCGCGCTGTCGCAGGGTGACCTGACCGTGCGCATGCATGGCGACTACCAGGGCGTGTTCGCCCGCATGCGCGACGACGCCAACGCCACGGCCGCGCAGCTGAGCGAGATCGTCACCCGCATCAAGCAGTCCAGCCGTGCGATCAGCTCGGCCGCCGGCGAAATCGCCTCGGGCAACAGCGACCTGTCGCGCCGTACCGAACAGCAGGCTGCCAACCTGGAAGAAACCGCTGCCTCGATGGAGGAACTGACCTCCACCGTGCGCCAGAACGCCGAACACGCCCGCCAGGCCAACCAGCTCGCGATCGGCGCGCATGGCGTCGCCTCGCAGGGCGGTGAAGTGGTCGGCCAGGTGGTCACCACCATGTCGGCGATCGAAGCCTCGTCGAAGAAGATCGCCGAGATCATCTCGGTCATCGACGGCATCGCGTTCCAGACCAACATCCTGGCACTGAACGCCGCCGTGGAAGCCGCACGTGCCGGTGAACAGGGACGTGGTTTCGCCGTGGTCGCCAGCGAGGTGCGCACCCTCGCCCAGCGCTCGGCCGCTGCCGCCAAGGAGATCAAGGGCCTGATCGACGACTCCGTTGGCAAGGTCAACGACGGCTCGGCCCTGGTACACAAGGCCGGCGCCACCATGGGCGAGATCGTCGCCTCGGTGCAGCGCGTGACCGACATCATGGCCGAGATCTCTGCGGCTTCGCAGGAACAGAGCGCCGGCATCGAGCAGGTCAACCAGACCGTGGTGCAGATGGACGAGACCACCCAGCAGAACGCTGCACTGGTGGAAGAAGCCACCGCCGCCGCCCGCGCGATGGAAGAACAGGCCGGCCACCTCAGCGAGGCCGTGTCGATCTTCGTGGTGGACGAAGCCGAGGTCGTGGCCGCCCCGCGCGTCACCGCTGCCCCGGCCCCGCGAGCTGCTGCACCGGCAGCACCGGCTCCGGCTGCCCCACCCGCCCGCCGCAGCGCGGGTGGTCGCCCGATGGCCACCGAACTGGCGGACGGAGACTGGCAGGAATTCTGATGCCTGCCTGACCTGATCCACGAAGACGCCCTGGCCCTGCGCCGGGGCGTTTTCGTTTACGGGGTATCTGAATATCCAGCCAACGGCGAAGCCCCTCGGGGTGGTCGCGGAGAGCGCTTGGCTACTGAGGGCTGGCCGGGAGGGTGGGTTGCGCAGGGGGCGCCGTAAACCCGTCCCTGGGGGCTTGGCCGCGGCATCCATGCCGCGGACACCCCTGCGCAACCCAC